>JBGPKY010000010.1:0-25736 GCA_041486205.1 Actinomycetota bacterium | reverse complement strand
GATCCGCAGGGTGGCTTCTGGGACCGCCTCACGCGAAGGGTCATGGCGCGTCCGGTCGTGTTCCTGGTGGCGAGCGTGCTCATCCTCGGAACGCTCGGTTCCTTCTACTTCCAGCTGCACCGCGGAACGTCGCAGAACGTGAGCCAGCTGCCGGACTCATTCCAGTCCAAGCAGGCCTTCCTCACGCTGAAGAGCGAGTTCGCCGGCGGCACCACGGAGCCGGTGAAGATCGTCGTCTACGGAAACGTGCAGTCACCGGAGATCCGGGTGGCCGTCCAGCGCCTTCAGGGGGGCATCGCGAAGGACCCGACCTTCGCCCCGACCACCACGGTCATGCCGGCCGCCGACGGCCGGACGCTGCTCGTCTCCGCCTACCTGCGGGGCGATCCGACCAGCGACCCGTCTTTCCAGGCGATCCGCGATCTGCGCGGCACGATCGTGCCGAAGGCGTTCGCGGGAGTCGGAGGGGTCCAGGTGCTGGTCGGCGGAGACACCGCCTTCTTCACCGACTTCCTGTCGGTGGCCGACCGGTACCAATGGATCGTCCTCGCGTTCGTGTTAGCGCTCTCGTTCGTGCTACTCACTGTCGTATTCCGCTCGATCGTGGTACCGATCAAGGCGATCATCATGAACCTGCTCTCTGTGGGCGCTGCCTATGGCGCGGTGACGCTGGTCTTCCAGAAGGGCGTGGGGATCTCCTTCTTCAACAACGTGTTCGGGTTCAAGTTCGTGCAGGTCGACGCGATCGAGGCGTGGCTGCCACTATTCCTGTTCTCGGTGCTCTTCGGTCTGTCGATGGACTACCACGTGTTCCTGCTCACGCGCATCCGCGAGGAGTACGACAAGACGGGCGACAACACCGAGGCGGTCGCGTACGGACTTCGCACGACCGCGGGCATCATAACGGGGGCCGCCGCGATCATGGTCGCGGTGTTCATCTCGTTCGCGTCCGGCCGACTCGGGCCCATGCAGCAGATGGGCTTCGGGCTAGCCGTAGCTGTGTTCATGGACGCCACGATCGTGCGAACGATCCTAGTCCCGGCCAGCATGCGGCTGCTCGGCGACATCAACTGGTACCTCCCGAAATGGCTGCAGTGGTTGCCACAGCTTCACGTTGAGGGGGCAGAGCAGGCGATCGACTTGAAGGAGTTCGAGACCACCCCCGTTCAGGTGCCGGTGGATCGCTGACGGAACCTGTGGAGTACGAAAACGCGGGGCATCACCCGGCTGAGCGCGCCGGCCGTTCCTATCGGCAGATCACCGCCCATCTGCAGGCCGAAGGCATCAGGCCGCGCTCGGGCGGCGCATGGCACCCGACGATGGCCACGCGTCTCATCGCGAAGATTGCGGACGCGCACATCGTCCGCGCCGAGGCGTTTCCTCGCTTTGAGCGTGTGAGCAGCGCCTTCTTGGTGGACCCAAGGGGATTCGAACCCCTGACCTCTTGGCTGCCAGCCAAGCGCTCTACCAGCTGAGCTATGGGCCCGGCGAGACCAGAGTGTAGCTAGCCGGACGAGGCCGCGTCCGACTCTTCCCAGTCCACGCGTGACGCGTCCGACCAGAGGCGTTCGAGGCTGTAGTAGTCGCGTTCCTCTTCTGCGAACACGTGGACCACGATGTCGATGTAGTCGAGGAGCACCCACCGTCCCTCGGTCTCGCCTTCGCGGCGGACCGGCTTCACGCCCTGCTCGCGAAGCGCCTTCTCCACCTCGTCGACGATCGTCTTCACCTGGCGGTCGCTGGTGCCGGTCGCGATAACGAAGAAGTCGGTGATCACGATCACCTCGTGAACGTCGAGGATGACCACGTCGGTCGCCTGCTTTCCCGCGGCGGCTCGCGCCGCGGCGATCGCGACATCGCGGCTCTGCATGACGCCGGCCTGCTCAGCTACCGGCACTCTGTCCTTCGCCCCATGCTCACCTATTCTCGATAGTCCTTGCCCACCACGATCGTGACGCCCGCGAGCCCCGACGGCAGCCCCGAGACCGAAACCTCCCCGACGCCCAGCAGCTGCGCTGCTTTCACCGCGGCTGGGCGGTCGGCTTCGGTCCCGGCGACGATCAGCGTCGTCGCGTGATCGAAGGTCGAGGCGTTGCCAGAGACCACTACACGGTACCCGCCCGGAACGAGCTTGGCCGCGATCGACTCACCCACGCCGGGCCGACCGCTCCCGTTCAGGACGATCACGGGTACGGGCTGCGCCGTGGTCCCGCCGAACGAGGGGGCCACGCTCGCGATCGCATCGAAGTCGGGCGCCAGCAGATCCGAAGACGCCGGCGTCGTCGGTAGCTCATCAACTCCGGCACCCTTCGCGGCCGCGAGCACCGCGGCCGCGGCGGCCGGATCGTCGCTCGCGGTGAAATCCCCTGCCTGCCACGCTCCCATGCCGAGCAGCGCGTTCAGGACCTCCTGCCACCGCAGCTGCGAGGGTCCGCGGCCTCCCGCGAGGTAGGTGGCCACCTGATCGCCGGTCATGGGTCCCTTAGAAAGCTGGAGCCCGCCGACGCGGTCCACCAACGCCGTGAGCGACGCTGGATCCATCACTGCCGCGTGCTCGATCCATGCCCCGAGCAGGTTCGAAAGTGCCGTCGAGCCTTCGGTGCCCGGCAGGTTCGCGGCGTCGGCGGCGGTTCCGTCGCCTTGACCGGGGATCGTGATGATGGTCGCAGCCGGCACGACCATGGCCGCCGGTGGCGCGTCGCCCCCTGCGCCTACCAAGGCGATCATCGGCCGGGGATCGGCCTGGACGATCAGCACGACGGAGCGCCGCGGCGGCGGCACGGGCGAGGGACGGACCGATCCTTCCCTCGAGCCATGGCGATACACCGCGAAAGAACCGAAGGCCGTCGCCACGACCGCCGCGATGACGAGAACGGACACCCTCCGGGTCACCGGTAGAGACCCGCCTTCTCGATGTAGCTCTTGACGCCCTCGGGCACGAGGTAGCGGATCGGACGGCCGTCCTTCACGCGCGCGCGCACGTCCGTCGATGAGATCGCGAGAGCCGGGATGTTCATGACGGTCACCTTCGGGTGTCCGCTCATCGCCGCCTCCGACTCCAGATGCATGAGGTCGTAGCCGGGCCGGGTCGCCGCTATGAAGTGCGCCAGCGACAACACCTGGTCGGGATCTTTCCAGTGGAAGATCTCGATCATGGCGTCGGCACCGGTGATGAAGTACAGCTCCGTGTCGGCGTGCCCCTCACCGAGCGCGCGCAGCGTGTCGACGGTGTACGTCTGACCTTCCCGATCAAGCTCGATACGCGAGACCGCGAAACGCGGGTTGCTTGCGGTCGCGATCACGGTCATCAGGTAGCGGTCCTCCGGAGGAGAGACGACGCGCCCCTCCTTCATCCAGGGCTGCCCGGTCGGCACGAAGACGACTTCGTCCAGCGAAAGCTGCACGAGGGCTTCTTCGGCTGTCACGAGGTGGCCGTAGTGGATGGGGTCGAAGGTTCCGCCCATGACCCCGAGACGTCGTCCCACGTGCCTATCCTAAGGTCTCTCCCGCGCGAGACCGAGCATCCGGCACGTCGGTTTCATCCAGCTGCGAGTAGCGTGGGCACCCAGGGCCTCAGGTCGATGAGGTGCTTCTCGTAGTGGATCGCGCCGCACTCATCGAACCGATCCTCGGCCTGCGAGGTGAGCGGCTCTAGCGTGCCGAAACACTCGACCATCCTCGTTCGGGCTGAGAACCACTCAGTCTTCACGGTCTCGATGTCGAGGTCCCGCGACTCTTCGAACCAGCGACGGTTCATCCGCTCGATCTCCTCGTCGTCCTGCCACCCGCCCTCGAAGGTCCCGGCCCGGATCCGGTCGAGGGAGCGAACGCAGTCGGCCGACCAGCAAGCGACGTGCCACATAGTGTCCTTCGCCGACCAACCGTCCGGGGTGACGCCAGGCGCTTCGAGCTGCGCGAGCGAGAGCCCTCCGATCAGGCCGTTCAGCGCCTCCCAGGCGCCGTCCTCGGCGGCGAGCTTCGCTGCCCGTCGCGCGACGAGAACCGGCGGGTGTTCCGGTGCGAACCGATCGACCCACGTGCGCAGATCCGGCAGATGCTCTTGCAGGTGCTCCGGGCCGGACTCGCCGAACCATTCGACGACCGGTGCCGATAGCTCCGTTACCCAGGCCCACTCTGCCAGGACTCGCGTTCGCGAACGCTCCAGCTCCCTTCGCACCGCCGAGAGGTCGAGCGTCCGGCCCTCCTCGAGGTATCGCTCGTTCAAGCCGTCGGTGTCCCACTCAAGGTCCTCGTACGTTCCTTGCCGCACGCGGCCGAGCTGTCGTGCGGCCTCCTCGGTCCAAGACCGGAAATGCCACAGCAGGTCCTTCGCCGACCAACCCTCCGCGTTCAACCCGGGTTCCTCGAGCTCCTCCTGCGAAAGACGATCCACCAAACCGAGCATCTGGCGCCAGCCGTCCGCCTCTCCGCTCGTCAGCCGCTCTCGTTCGTCCATGGTCAGATCTCCCTCTCCGGTTCGAATCCGAACGCTCGGTCGCCGATGACCACCTCGTCACCACGCCTGGCTCCGGCGGCCGTCAGCTGCCGCTCGACGCCTTCCTTGACGAGCCTCTTCTGCAACGCGGCCACCTCGAGGGGTTCCTCGAAGTCGGTTTCGGCGACCCAGCGTTCCACACCGCGACCGACGACTCGGAACCGTTCGCCTTCGCGGCGAACCAAGAACCGGGGACGCGCCGGGCGAAGGACGACGAACGAGCGCCGATCCTCCTCCGACGCTGCTTCGGCCGCTTCCCGTGTGAGCGCTGCGAGGCGAGCCGCGAGCACCTGGATCCCTTCGCCGGTCTCGCCGGAGACCACGGCCGTGCCAGGCGGAAGTCGTTCGGCCCGGCCCGTGGCGTCCTCGACGAGGTCGGCTTTCGTACCGACGACGACCGAGGGGCGCGCGGCGAGCGCGGAATCGTAGGCTTCTATCTCGTGGCGCACCGTCGCCAGATCCGCCGCCGGATCTTCCGCGGATAGATCCACGACCATCACGAGCGCGCGACAGCGGCTGACGTGCCGGAGGAACAGGTCGCCGAGGCCCTTGCCCTCGTGTGCGCCCTCGACCAGTCCGGCCACGTCCGCGATCACGAACCGCTGCTCGCCCTCGGCGACCCCGAGGTTGGGCGTGATCGTGGTGAACGGATACGCCGCGATCTTCGGTCGCGCGGCCGTGAGCTTCGAAAGCAGCGTTGACTTGCCCGCGTTCGGAAGGCCGATGAGGCCGACGTCGGCGACCGTTCTAAGCTCGACATGCAGCCGCTTCTCCTCGCCGGGCTCGCCGGCCTCGGCGGTTCGCGGCACGCGGTTCTTCGGCCCCGCGAGCGACGCGTTGCCTCGCCCGCCCCGTCCCCCGCGTGCGACGACGGCACTGGCTCCCTCGCCGACGAGATCGGCCAGCAGCCCCTGTTCGTCCTCCACGCGGGTTCCGTCGGGAACCGGGATCCGGAGGTCACCGCCGGCCCTACCGGTCCGGTTCGCCCTAGCGCCGGGCTTACCGGACTCGGCTTTCTGGTGGGGATGGTCGGCTAGCCAGGAGAGGTCCCGCACCCCGCTGGTGACCTCGAACGAGATGGAGCCGCCGTTACCGCCGTCTCCGCCATCCGGACCGCCTCGGGGCTTGTAAGGCTCGCTGTGCAAGGAGGCCGAGCCGTCGCCTCCTCGGCCGGCTCGGACGAAGACGGTCACGTCGTCGATGAAGGTCATCGACTCCAATTGTGGTCGAAATCGAGGAGGGCGGACATGATGGACCCGTGGTCACGAAGACGACGGTTTGGGAGGTCGAGCTCAGACAGGGCGGCCCCATGGACGACCGCAAGGGCTCTCTCGCACTCGAGGCCGATGCCCTCGTGTTCGAGCCCGCCGACGGTGGGGCCGCGCGCAGGATCGCCCTCGCCGAGGTCAGGAAGCTCCGCCGGCTCCGCGGCTCGCCGGTCCTGCTCGTGATCCACGCCGCGGGAAGCGTCCCGGTCCGCATCGCCTACTATTTCGCCCAGCCACCCCCGTTGGAGCGCACGCAACCGTTGGCTCAGGAGCGGTTCACGCTCGTCGCGATGCGCAAAAACAGCAAGCGACACGTCCGACGCCAGAACGTCGGTTACCTCGGGATGTGGAACCGGCAGAAGAAAGAGCTGCTGGCGAGCTGGGAGCGGGCGGTCCGAGCGGCGATGGACGATGGAACGGCCGAGCGCTAGTTCGCCTCGACGGAGGCGTATTTCCGCCCACGCGAGGAGTGGAACCGGACCTTGCCGCTCACGAGCGCGAAGAGCGTGTCGTCTCCGCCTTTCCCGACGCCCTGCCCTGGGTGGATCCGGGTCCCTCGCTGGCGAACGATGATGGAGCCGGCAGGGATCTCCTGCCCGCCGTAGGCCTTCACACCGAGCCGCTTCGACTCGGAGTCGCGGCCGTTCCTGGAGGAACCTCCACCCTTCTTGTGCGCCATAACGTGTTCGAGGGTACCAAACGGGTCCGCACCGGACCGCTAGTCCTCCGAAACCCCCCCGTTCTCGACCTCCGTCTCCGCGGCTTCCGCCTTCTGAGACTTCGGCTCGGCTTTCTTGGCGATCATCTTCTTCGGGGCGGCTCCGCCCAAACTCACCTCGGAGATCTCGAGCAGCGTCATGAGCTGGCGGTGCCCGGCCCGGCGCGAGTAGCCGGACTTGTTCTTGTACTTGAAGATCTTGACCTTCTCGCCCTTCTGCTCCCCGAGCGGCCTAGCCGTCACGACGGCGCGTTCGGCTTCCTTGCCGAAGTGGGTCGTGCCGTCATCGTCTACCACGAGCAGGGGATGGAACGTCACGGTCTCGCCGGCTTTCGCCATGTACTCCACTTCGATGACGTCTCCGGTCTTAACCTTCTGCTGCTTGCCGCCCGCCTTGATCACCGCGTACATCGCTGCCTCCGTCACATCTCGTAGGTCAGGAGATGGCCCCGCCCTTCGCAGGTGGGGCAGGTCTCCGAGAACGATTCCAAGAGTCCACCAGAAACACGCTTCCGAGTCACTTCGAGCAACCCCAGCGGGCTGATGTCGAAGACCTGTGATCGCGTCTTGTCGTGGGCCATTGCCTCTTTGATGGTGTCCACGACCTGCTTCTTGTTCTTCTCCAAGAGCATGTCGATGAAGTCGATGATGATCATCCCCCCGATGTCGCGCAGGCGAAGCTGCCGCGCCACTTCCCGGGCGGCCTCGAGGTTCGTGTTGACGACGGTCTCCTCGAGGTTCACCTTGCCCACCGACTTGCCGGTGTTCACGTCGATCACGGTCATGGCCTCCGTACGCTCGATGATGAGGTATCCGCCGGAGGGCAGCCACACCTTGCGGTCCAGGCCCTTGTGGATCTGCTCTACGACGTGGAACTCCTCGAAGGCTGGCAGCTTGCCCGTGTGCAGGCGAACCTTGCCCAGCAGGTCGGGTGCCACCTCGCGGAGGTAGCCGGTCACCAACTCGTAGATACGTGAGGAATCGGTGACGAGCTCGCGGAACTCCTCGTCGTTGAAGAGGTCGCGCACGACACGGACCGTGAGCTCCGGCTCTTCGTAGAGCAGGAACGGGGCCTTCGCTCGCTTGGCCCGCTTCTCTATGCCGTCCCACTCCGCGACGAGCCGCGCGACGTCGCCTGCGATAGCTTCCTCGCTCGCGCCATCGGCGGCGGTGCGAACGATCATGCCGTGGCTCTCGGGGCTGATCTTCTTGACGATGGCCTTCAGGCGCTTGCGCTCCTCGTCGGACAGGCGTCGGCTGATGCCCGATACGTTCGAGTTCGGGACGAGCACCAGGTAGCGGCCGGGCATGCTGATCTGCGCCGTCAGGCGTGCGCCCTTGCCGCCGATCGGGTCCTTCGAGACCTGTACCAGCACCGACTGGCCGCTCTTCAGCACGTGCTCGATGCGCGGCGCCGGGCCTTCGAGGTCCTCGGCCGAGTAGTTCACCTCGCCCGCGTACAGGACCGCGTTGCGACCGCGGCCGATGTCGACGAACGCAGCCTCCATACCCGGCAGCACGTTCTGGACCCGGCCGAGGTACACGTTGCCGACCATCGACGTGGCGCCGGCGCGTGTGACGTAGTGCTGGACGAGGTCTCGGTCCTCCAAGACGGCGATCTGGTCGCGGTCGCCGTGCTCGGTGATGACCATGAGCTTGTCGGTGACCCGGGGAACGAACGGAAGCGGCTCTCGCCGCCGGCGACCTCCTGTGCCGGTTGCCGTGCGCCCACGCCGAAGGCGAGTGGGTCCCGCCGAGGATGCGGCTCCCTCATCCGCCTTCTTGGTACTTCGTCGCGCGCCCGGACGCCGCGCCTTGGCGACGGCTTCGGCCCCCGGCTCACCTTCGCCCTCTGCCTTCGGCTTGGTCCGCGCCCTCCGCCCCCGGGGAGACGGCTTCCCATCAACGGCCGCCTCGGTCTCGGTCGCCGTCTCGGTTGAGTCCCCTACGTCGCCCGAAGCGGCTGGCCTCTTCCCACGCCCGCGTCCGCCCCGCCGGCTCCGCCGCTTCGCGGGAGAAGCTGTGGTCCCATCAGCTTCGGACACGGTCGCGGAGCCGGTGGTGTCGGACGCTGCCACGTCGGAAGTCTCAGGAAGCACGGACGCCGCGGTGGCTGCGTCCGACGCCAGGGCCGCCTTCGAGCCGCCGGCGGCCTTCCCTCCTGCCCCTCGTCCGCGCCCACGCCCACCTCGGCTGCGCCGGCGAGAAGCGGTGGTCTTCGCTTCAGCGCCCGACGCGGGCGCGCCGCTATCGGAGGCGGCGCCAACTTCGGCAGCCTCTGGCCCTGCTGAGGTCGCCGCGGCTGAGTCCGGCGTCGACGTAGCTGCGGCCCCCCTCGAGCCGCCCTCGGTCCTAGCAGCTCCACCGCCACCCCGCCCGCGCCCGCCCCGGCTGCGACGGCGCCTAGGCTTGGGTGAGGCTGTCGGATCGAGCGAGACTGCATCTTCAGCAGGGACGGTTTGTCTGTCTTCTTTCACGATCGCTCCCTTCGCGCTTGCGCGCGGCGCGGAGGCAGCCGCCGGGACAGAGGGGTCTTCGGATCGCACATCCGCCGAGGCACTACGCGCCCTCACAGCGGGCGCCGAGTCGGCTTCGTCCTTCTGTATGCGCGGAGAACCGGCCGGTGTCTCGGCGGCGGTTCCCTCACGCGCGTCTTCACGCACGCGAAACGCCCTTGTCCTGGCGGCGGCTTCACCGATCGCGGCACAGCCGGGCGGGTCGCCCGGGGCCGGCGTGACCGGAGCCGCGCCATCTCCTTCCCGCTCGAGCGAACCGGAGCTTCGCGCTCCGCGCCCTGCGGGCAAACCTTGATGAAGCTTAGCAGGCCCCTCCGATCCTCCGGGGAGCTTGCGTCCAGGTTCACGGGGGCCTGGCCATGTCCACCGCCCGGCCTAGACACTTGTGCCCATCGGGCCCTCAGCCAGTCGGATACACGAAACGGGCGTCTGCCGGATACATCGAGGCCTTCGCAGTCAGGAGACTTCTCTTCATGCACCGAGCCTCCCTCGGTCGTTCGGCGACCCATCACGGCCTCGCGGCGGGAAAGCGGGTGAAGGTCTTAGTCGTCGACGACAACGCCGGCTTCCGAGAGTCGCTCCTAGCCCTGCTCGACAGCGGCGACATCGTGGTGGTCGGGGAGGCAACGTCGGGGGCCGAGGCGCTCGACCTTCTCCTCACGGTCGAACCCGACGTCATCCTCATGGACGTCCGGATGCCCTCCATGGACGGGATCGAGGCGACCCGGCGTCTCAAGAAGCTTCGCCCGAGCGTCGAGATCGTCGCCCTGACGGCGAACGAAGACCAGGAGATCGTCCGCGGGATGCTGGTCGCGGGCGCGTCGGGATTCGTCCTGAAGGACTCGGACGGCGAGGACATCCTCAACGCGGTCATGCAGGCAGCCTTGGGCGGGGCCGTGCTCTCGCCCGAGGTCACACCCACCGTCATCGAAGAGCTGACCGAGGCGCTCGAGCGTGAACGACGAAAGACCCAAGAGCTGGAAGCCGCGCAAGCCGCCCTCGTCGAACGCTCTGCCCGCCGCCACGAGCTCGTGTCTCGACTCAGCCACGAGCTCCGCACGCCCGTCACCGTCATACTCGGCGTCGCACAGACGCTTGCCCGCGGTACGGCCCCTCCCGAACAGGAACCCGAGTTGCTAGAACGGCTCGTGACCCGCGCGGTCGGTCTCGGGCGGCTCGTCGAACGGTTCGAGTTGACGATCGACGCAGGTCTCACCGAACGCGTCGACGTGGCCGAACTCGCCCGATGCGTCGCGGCCGATCACGAAGGAACGACGGTCGTCGCCGAAGACGGATTCCCGCGAGCGCGCCTCAACCCCCACGTTGCGGGCCGGATCCTCGAGGAGATCCTCGATAACGCGCTCCGATTCTCCGACGACGGCGCGCAAGCGGAGATCCGCGTGACTCGCGGAGCGAACGGTTTGGAGGTTCGGGTCCTCGACCACGGACCCGGCATCGATCAGACCGACACCGAGCGGATCTTCGAACCGCTCGAGCAGATCGAGAAGTTGAACGTCCGCACGCACCAGGGAGCAGGGCTTGGCCTTTCGCTGGCGCGAACCGCCGCGCGTGATATGGACGGAGACGTGAAGCTGGAATCTTCCGGCCCCGAGGGTTCGACGTTCTTGTGGACGATCGCGCTCGAGCCCTGACCCGTTCCTTCAATTGAAGCGGCGCATGTGCACGTTCAGCAGCATCCCCACACAGGCGCAGTTCGCGAGCAACGAGCTTCCCCCATAGGAGACGAAAGGTAACGGGATCCCGGTGATAGGCATTATCCCGAGCGTCATCCCGATGTTCACGAACACTTGTATCGCGAACATCGAAGCGACCCCCGCGGCGACGTAGGTACCGAATGGATCCCGGGAGAGCATCGCGATCCGGAACGCTCGCCAGATCAGGATGCTGAAGAGGAACAGCAACAGCATCGAGCCGACGAAGCCGAACTCCTCCCCCACTACGGTGAAGATGAAGTCGGTGTGCTGTTCGGGAACGAAGTCGAGGTTGGTCTGCGTGCCCTGCAGGTAGCCGCGGCCGGTAAGGCCGCCGGCGCCGATCGCGATCTCGGCCTGCGCGCGGTTGTAGCCGCTCGCGCTGAGATCGGCGGTCGGGTCGGCGAACGAGATCAGCCGTTGGATCTGATAGTCCTTCACGATGTGGAGCTGGAACGCTCCGAAGATCAGAAGGACGGCCGTCAGCGCCAGGATGCCCAGATGCCGCATGCGCGCGCCGGCCACGACGAGCACTCCGACCAGCACCGCAGCGAGCACCATCGTCGTGCCGATGTCGGGTTGGATGAACACCAGCGCCATGGGTAGCGCGGCGATCGCCGTGGCGCGGAACACGTCCTCGAGCGTTCGCTCTTGCCCGCGTAGCTCCGACAGGAACGCCGCGAGCATGAGGATCAGCGAGACTTTCATGTATTCCGAGGGCGTCACCTGGAACCCGAACAGCTGGAACCAGCGCTGCGATCCCTGCACCGTTGTGCCGAGCGGCGTTCGCACCGCAAGGAGCAGGAAAAGCATCCCCACGTAGATCAACCCCGCGTAGACCTTCGCGAAGCGGTAGTCGAAGGTCGCGGCGAGCATGACCACGACGGCGCCGAGAACGAGGAACGTCGTCTGTTTCTTGACGTAGAGCGCGGGGTCCAGGTGTTGCGCGGCGAGCGATTGGTGGGTCGCCGAGTACACCATGAGGATCCCGACGATCGACAGTCCGAACGCCGCGATCAGCAGGACCGGATCGAGGTGTCGGATCGGCCGCCTCTCAGCCGAGAACGCCCTTCCTGACACGAGATCCATCAGTCCGCCACCGATCCAGCGAACGGTGAGAACGGCAAACCGTACAGACCCTCGATCACGTGCCGGACGATCGGCGCCGCCGTCGTCGACCCGTGGCCGCCCTGCTCCACCACCGCGACGACCACGTACTCCTTTCCTTGGGCTTTGGCCATCCCCGCGAACCATGAAGTGTCCTGCTTGCCGAAGACCTGGGCCGTTCCGGTCTTGCCCGCTACCCAGACCTGCGAGAAAGGGAATCCGCGGAACGCATACGCGGCCGTGCCGCTCGGCGAGGAGACCACACCGGCGAGCGCGTCGCGGACATAGGAGATCTGCGCTTGCGTGTACGGCATCGTGCGGTTGCAATGAGACCGGATGTTCCGCACGACCTTGCCGGTCGGCTGTTGGACGTCCAAGCCGACGTGCGGCACACAGATGTTTCCGTCGTTCATGATCCCCGAGAAGGCGGTCGCCAGCTGCAGCGGTGTGACCAGCGTGTCGCCTTGACCGATCGACATGTTGACGAAGTCACCCGGGAACCACTGCCCCTCGGGGAAGGACTTGGGGAACTGCTCGTGTATCGATGCCTTCCACTCCGGGCTGGGGATGCGACCGGGCTGCTCGCCGACCAGATCGACGCCGGTGTGCTCTCCGAAGCCGTCGCTCCCCAGGTCCTTCTCGAGGGGCTCGTGCGGAGGAACGGTCGGTGGGTAGTAGGTCCTCCAGTAGTCGTACCCCAACGGGTAGAAGATCGTGTCGCAGGATCGGACCAGCGCCCCCGCGAGCGTCATGTAGCCGAGGTTCGCCGTCGTCCAGTTCGAGAAGACCTGCTTGTTCGGGTCACCGGGAACCATGTAGGTCGGCGGGCAGGGATAGGAGGTCGACATGTTCGCGAACCCGCGGTACAGGGCGGAGAGCGCGACGAAAGGCTTGAAGGTCGACCCCGGCGCGTACTGGCCCCCGATCGCCCGGTTCAGCAGGGGATAGTTGGTGCTCGCGCTGAAACGCGACTGATACTCCGCGTCTGTGATGCTCCTCACGAAGATGCTCGGCTGGAAGGTGGGGTAGTTGGCCATAGCCTCGATCGCACCCGTCGTCGGATCCATCACGATGACGGCGCCGCCCGTCGCATGAAGGTTCTGAGTCGGGTTCGAGGAGTCCGGAACGGTTCTCGCGTACTTGATGCCCGCCGCCAAGCTGTCCTCCGCGAGGCGCTGGATGTTCGCATCGATCGTGAGCTTGAGGTCGTTGCCGGGGGTCGGGTTCACCTGGCCGATCTCACCGAGGTTACGGCCCGCGCTGTTCACGCGGTACTTCACGACGCCGTTCGTGCCCCGCAGGTCGTGCTCATATACCGACTCGACGCCGGTTTGGCCGACGAGGTCGTTCTGGCCGTAACCGGCGAACGAGGGGTCCGCCAACTTCGCCGGTGTGATCAAGCTGAGGTAGCCGAGGACGTGTGCTGCCAGTGAGCCCTCAGGGTAGGTTCGTACCGGCACCTTGGCGATGTCGACGCCCTGGAACTCTTTCGGGTGCTCCATGATGTAGTAGGCGTCCCGCTTCTGGACGTCGACGGCAACCGGCACGGGATCGGCAGAGGAGTAGCGAGTGTCGTCCATCCGCGCGACAAGCGTCTTCACTTTCACGCCGAGCAACTCTGACAGGCGGAACAGGACCCCTTCGGTGGCGTCGCCGATGACCTGACGGTCGATCCTCACCTGGAGGCTCAAGCGGTTGCCGACGAGGACGTTCCCGCGATCGTCGAGGATCCTTCCGCGCGGCGCCGGGATGTCCACCAAGTGCACAGCGTTTTCTGAGGCCGACTTGGCGTTCTGGTCGTAAGCGAGCACCTGGAGGAACCACAGACGGGTGGTCAGCGCCGCGAACATGAACACGACGAGCCCGGCGAGCGCTCGCAGCCGGACGCCGGTCCTGCCATCGGTCACGACGGTCTCACCACCGCAGCTTCCTCGACCGCGACCCCGCGAACGCGCGGCGCAGCACCGGATACACGAGCGGGGTGAGGATCGCGTTGTAAGCGGCTGATAGGGTCGCCATACGGAACAGGTTCAGCGTGCCCGTGTCGAGCTGCCCAAGCAGGAACGAGACGAGACCGTAGAACAGCACGCCAACGAAGGTCCCGCCGCCAACCAGGAACACTGGCAGCACCGGCGAAGGGCTCACGATGTATTGGCGAAGCTGCCCCATCGTGTATCCGAGCAGCGTGAGGGTGAGCGCGGTGATCCCCTTCGGCGCGTCGAGCAAGAAGTCCTGCGACATCCCGCCGGCGAACCCGACGATCGCGCCGGAGTCCGGCCCCTCGAGGATCGCGATCACGATCGTCACGAGGTACATCAGCTCCGGCCTCGCGCCGAGCAGCTTCACATCGGCGAAGATCGTCGTCTGGAGCAACAGCGCTGTGACGATGATGGCGGCGAGGGAAAGGGAACGACGCACGAGGCAGGCTATCCCGACCCACTCGAAAGCACCACCAACACGTAGTCGAGGCTCGCGAAGTCGACCGCCGGACGTACGGTTACGAACTTCTCCAAGGCCGCCGGGTTGTCCAGCTCGCGCGAGACGGTACCTATCACGATCCCAGGCGGGTACAGACTCGACGCGACGCCGGGGATGCGGTAGCCGGCCGTCGTGACCAACTCCCCCGGCGCGACCGGAGTAGATGCGTCGACGAGGCCCATGCGGAGGTCGGAGCCGCCCTGCCCGGTCAGGATGCCGGTCTGTCGCGACTGCTCGAGCCTGCCCGCGACCGCGGAATCCGGGTCGATGATCAGCTGCACGATCGAGTAGTCGGGCGAGACCTTGACCACATGTCCTACCAGCCTCGCCGTGGTCGTGTCGACCCCGCCCACGACCACGGGCATGTCGATCTTCACTCCATCGCTCGAGCCTTTGTTGATCGACACCGTCCACTCGAAGTTGGAGACGCCGTTAGCGATCACGAGCGCGCCGGTCGTCCGCACGTTCTTGCCGAGGCTCGCTTGGATCTGAAGGAGGTTCTCCAACTCCTTGATGCGGTCCTCGTTCGAGGCGACGATCGCGATCTGCGCCTGAAGATCCGCGACCTGGTTGCGCAAGCGCTCGTTCTCCGCCCGGATCGACGGCAGACGCGTGAGCGTCGAGAAGAAGTTCCCGATCGGGTGCGTGACCTTGGATACGGCTTCTTGGAGAGGACTTATGATCGCGAGCGCCGCGCTACCTACCGAGGCCAGCGGGCCCGAGTCACCTTGCCTGTAGTCGACGGTGATCGTGAGCAAGGAGACCGACACCAGGATCACCACGAGGAGCCTGGTGCTTCGCGTCCGCTTCCTCAGCGCCATGCCGGCTCTACCGCCGGGATGGGCTCACCAGGACGCGTTGAAGGACTTCGAACTCCTCTAAGCACTTGCCGGAGCCGATGGCGACCGAGGAAAGCGGGTTGTCGGCGATGTGCACCGGCATGCCTGTTTCGTGCCTGAGGCGCTTGTCGAGGCCGCGCAGGAGGGCGCCGCCGCCGGTGAGGAACATGCCCCGGTGCATGATGTCTCCCGCGAGCTCCGGTGGAGTGCGATCGAGGGTTCCCTTGATCGCGTCGATGATGGCGGTTACCGGCTCCTCGATCGCCTGACGGATCTCGCCGTCGGTGATCTGGATCGTCTTGGGAAGACCTGAGACGAGGTCCCGGCCGGGGATCTCCGCGATCAGCTCCTCCTGCAGCGGGTACACCGAAGCGATGGCTAGCTTGATCGCCTCGGAGGTTCGCTCGCCGAGCAAGAGGGAATACTCCTTCTTCACGTGTTGGATGATCGATTCGTCTAGCTCGTCGCCACCGATGCGAAGCGATGTCGATGTGACGATGCCGCCGAGCGAGATGACGGCGACCTCCGTGGTACCGCCGCCGATGTCGACGATCATGTTGCCGGTAGGTTCGTGGATGGGAAGACCCGCGCCGATCGCGGCGGCCATCGGTTCCTCGATGATGTAGGCGCGACGAGCACCAGCCGCGATGGTTGCTTCCTCCACCGCTCGCTGCTCGACGCCGGTGATGCCGCTCGGGACGCAGATCACCACGCGGGGTTTCGCCAGCAAACGGCGTTTGTGCACGCGCTGGATGAAGTATCGGAGCATCTTTTCGGTGACGTCGAAGTCTGCGATCACGCCGTCTTTCAACGGCCGAACGGCCTGGATGTGCGAGGGCGTGCGGCCGATCATGCGCTTGGCTTCGTTGCCTACGGCGAGGACCGCGCCCGTGAGCGTGTTGATCGCGACGACCGATGGCTCGTTCAAGACGATACCGGCGGCCCGAACGTAGACGAGCGTGTTAGCGGTTCCGAGGTCGACCGCCATGTCTTGACCCAGGAACCCAAGGAAACCCTCGTTGCCCGCGCGGCGGCGGGACGGGGATACGGGAAGTCCTCGAACCCTCTCGGCCATGGGATTCGTCACCTTTTCTACAGGACGGGGAAGAGGCTGGCAACCCGCAGGCACATATGTCGCGCGGAGAGGGGTGGCGATAGCCGACCCTGAGTAGATAGTGTCACACCACCGATGAAGCGACCCGAAGCGGCGAAAGTGTGATGGCGCTCGCCGCCATCTTTCCCGGGCAAGGGTCCCAGTTCTCGGGGATGGCCGATCCGTGGATGACCCACGAGGCGAGCCGCGCGGTGATCGAGGAAGCCGCTCGAGTGATGGGCAGAGACCTCGTCTCGGACTGTCACGATGACGACGCCCTCGCGACGACGGACTTCGTTCAGCCCGCGTTGCTCGCGTGCGACGTCGCGGCGTTCCGCGTCCTCGAGGCCGAGGGCGCACGCGTCGAGGCGGCCGCGGGTCACTCGCTCGGCGAGTTCGCGGCGCTGATAGCGGCGGGAGTGCTCGACTTCGCGCCGACGCTCGAAGCCGTCGCGGCACGCGGCCGCGCGATGCAGGCCGCCTCGCTGGCGCGCCCGGGAACGATGACCGCGCTGCTCGGTATCTCGCCGGAGGGCGCCGTCGACATCTGCGAAGACGCCGGCCGCGGAGACGTACTGACCGTCGCGAACGAGAACTCCTCCAATCAGGTCGTGCTATCCGGATCGGTAGCCGCCATCGAGAGAGCAGAGGAGCAAGCACGGGGCCGCGGTGCGAAGGCGATCCGCCTGAAGGTGGCAGGCGCGTTCCACTCACCGTTGATGCTTCCCGCGGTCGACCCGATCCGCGAGGCGCTCGCGAAGCTGGAGTTCCGCGAGCCCCGCTTCCCCATAGCTGCGAACGTGAGCGGCATGATCGTCGACGAGTCGTCGGCCCTCCGCGAACTGCTCACTCGACACGTCGTCTCGCCGGTGCGGTGGGAGCACTCGATGCTCGCGTTGGCCGAGGCCGGGTTCGATACCTTCGTCGAAGCCGGCCCGGGGCAAGTGCTTTCGAAGCTCGCGAAACGGGCGTTGCCAGGCGCGCGGACGGCGTCCGTTGGGTCGCCAGAGGAAGTCGCGGCGTTCGTGCTCTCCCTCTCCCGGGAAGGAACGTCATGAGCCGGCACCAGGACGCCTCGGACGATATCCTCGCGCCCATGGGGGGGACCTGGGAGCCGTGGGCGTGACCGGCCGCCGCTACGCCTCGATCGTCGGCGTCGGTTCGGCTCTCCCCGACCGGATCGTGCCGAATACCGAGTTCGAGGACATCGTCGACACCAGCGACGGGTGGATAAGAGAGCGGACCGGGATCCGGGTGCGGCATTTCGCCGCCGACGGCCAGTTCACATCCGACCTGGCGGCCGATGCGGCTCGGGCTGCTCTGAAGGTGGCGGCCATCGAAGCCGGCCAGCTCGACCTGATCGTCTGCGCCACCCTCACGCCGGACAACCCGATCCCCGCGGCTGCGGTTCGCGTGCAGCAGAAGCTCGGCGTTTCCTGCCCCGCGTTCGACGTCAACGCCGCATGCGCCGGTTTCTCGTACGGGTTGTCGACAGGCACCGCGTTCGTCGAAGCGGGCACCGCCGAGACGGTCCTAGTGATCGGAGCTGAAACGCTGTCGCGTTTCCTCGACATGACCGATCGAACCACCTGCATCCTGTTCGGTGACGGCGCGGGCGCTGTGGTCCTTCGCCCGTCCGACCGACCGGGGATCCTTGGCAGCATCCTAGGGGCGGACGGCTCCGCTTCGGACATCCTGCTGATCCCCGCCGGCGGATCGGCACGTCCGGCGTCGGCCGAAACCGTGGCGAATCGCGAGCATTCCATCCGGATGCCGGCGGGACGGGAGGTCTTCAAGCGTGCCGTAGTGGAGATGGCGAGCGCCTGCCGCGAACTGCTGGAGAAGTCGGGCCACACCTCCGACGATGTCGATGTGCTGATCCCCCATCAAGCGAACGCGCGGATAATGATGGCGGTTGCGGAGCGACTCGGCATCGGCCTTGACCGGGCGATCGTGGACGTCGAGGAAGTCGGCAACACGTCGGCCGCCTCGATCCCGATCGCGCTCGATCGTGCTTGGCGCTCCGGTCGCGTAAGGCCTGGAGCTCTCGTGTTGCTGACCTCGTTCGGGGCGGGTCTCGCGTGGGGCGCTAACCTGATGCGATGGAACATCGCGGAAGCGACATCATGACCAAGGTTGCCGTCATCACAGGCGGCTCGCGCGGGATCGGCCGGGCGTGCGCGATCGCGCTGGCGGCTGACGGCTGGTCGGTCGGCGTCGGCTTCCGCAACAGCGACACCGACGCGAAAGAGACACTCGCCGCCATCGAGTCCTCGGGGGGCAGCGGAACCGTCGTGAGGATCGACACGTTGGACGAGGCCTCCGTCACCGATGGATTCCGCCAGGTCGCGGAGTCCCTCGGGCCGGTCACCGGTCTCTTGAACAACGCTGGCTTCTCGCGCGACGGACTCCTGATCAAGTACCCGATGGACACATTCGACCTCACGCTGGATACGAACGTCCGCGGTTCTTACCTATGCTCGCAGGCGGCGCTCCGCGGGATGCTTCGCGCGAAGTGGGGGCGGATCGTGAACATGTCGTCCGCGGTCGCGATCCATGGCAACGCAGGGCAGACGGCGTACGCGGCGTCCAAGTCCGCCCTCGTCGGCATCACGAAGTCGCTCGCTCGCGAGGTCGGGGCGAAAGGCATCACGGTGAACGCGGTCTGCCCGGGTCTCGTCGACACCGTCATGACCGCGCATCTGACCGAGGCAGCTCGCGCCTACTACGTGGACCAGACGCCGATCGGACGAACGGCGACCCATGAGGAGGTCGCGAGCGTGGTTCGATTCCTCATGTCCGACGACGCGTCTTACGTGAACGGCGCGGTGATCCCCGTGGACGGGGGGCTCACCGCTTAGGTAACCGCAAGCAGGGACCAAGGAGGAAGGATGGATAAGACAGAGATCGAGGCTCGCGTCCGTAAGGTCCTGGCCGAGCAGCTGGCGGTGGACGAAGCGCAGGTCGTCCCAGACGCCCGGTTCGCTGAGGATCTGAACGCCGACTCGCTCGACCTGGTCGAGGCGGTTCTCGCCCTCGAGGAGGAATGGAACATCGAGATCCCCGAAGAGGAGATGGACGGCGTGAAGACCGTCGGGCAGGCTGTGGCGCTCGTCGCCGGGAAGCTCGGCGTCTCCTAGGCAGCGCCGGATCATGCGCGAGGACCGCAGGGTCGTCATCACCGGCATCGGTCCGGTCACGCCGGTAGGGACCGGTGTCGAGGACTTCTGGGAGGGACTCACCACGGGCAGGTCCGGGATCCGCCGCATCCGGCGCTTCGACCCTTCGGATCTGCCGGTGACCCTCGCCGGCGAGGTGGACGGGTTCGAACCCGGCGACTGGTTGGACCCGAAGGAGGCCCGCCGGACCGACCGCTTCTCGCAGTTCGCGGTGGCCTCGGCCCAGCTCGCTTGGGACGACGCGGGGGGACCCGAGGTTAGGGCCGACCGCGCGGGCGTGGTGTTCGCCACCGGGATCGGCGGCATCGAGACGCTGCTGCAACAGCACTCGGTCCTTCTAGAGAAGGGACCGGGACGCGTCTCGCCGTTCATGGTTCCCGCGCTCATGGCCAACGCGGCGGCCGGACACATAGCGATGCGCTTCGGGCTCACCGGACCGAACTTCTGCACGGTGTCGGCATGCGCATCGGGAGCGCACGGCGTCGGCGAGGCTTACCGCATGATCCGTGACGGCTTGCTCGATGTCGCCATCGCGGGCGGATCCGAATCCGCCACCCTCCCGCTCACCGTCGCCGCCTTCGCACAGATGCAGGCCCTCACGAAGAACGCCGATCCCGAGACCGCTTCGCGTCCGTTCGACGCCGAGCGCGACGGGTTCGTGCTGTCGGAGGGCGCATGTGCGCTGGTCCTGGAGGATGCCGAACGAGCGGCCGTGCGCGGCGCTCGCGTCTACGCGGAGATCGCCGGCTACGGAGCGTCGGACGACGCGTTCCACATCACAGCGCCCGATCCGAAGGGCTCGGGCGCGGCCATCGCCATCCGCCGCGCGCTCGAGGACGCGAGAGTGGAGCCGTCCGCGGTCGATTACGTGAACGCGCACGGAACCTCGACGCCGCTCAACGACGCCGGAGAGACGCGGGCGTTGAAGACCGCTCTCGGCGAGGACGTGGCACACGCGGTCGCCGTTTCCTCGACGAAATCCATGACGGGCCACATGCTCGGCGCGGCAGGGGCGGTCGAGGCGGCGGTGTGCGCCCTGGCGATCCAGCGCAGCGTGATCCCCCCCACGATCCACTACGAGACGCCCGACCCGGACTGTGACCTCGACTACACGCCGAACGAGGCGAGACAGATGGAAGTGCGTCTCGCGATCTCGAACTCGTTCGGGTTCGGTGGGCAGAACGCCGTCCTCGCGCTCCGGCGCGCGAGCTGACGCTTCCGCGGAGCAGCCGCTACGGCGTGAAGGTGCGGAAGAACGGCGCGCAGTCGAGGACCGCCCGCGTGACCTTCCCGTCGATCACGTCGTCGAAGCGGACGGTGCTGGGTGAGCCGTCGTCCGACTTCACCCGGAACGAGCCGTCGCCGACCGGGATCAGCTCGCCGCCGGCGTGATCCTCGGAGAAGGTCGCTATCAGCCATAGCGCTCCCTTTCGGATCACGACCCTGAAGTTCGATGCCCACGGGTTGTAGGAGCGGTAGTGGCCGACGTAGCGATCCCACTCGGCCTCGTGCTCGAACGTCACGGGACCGCCGTACCGCTCGTTGGCGAACCAGTCCGAGCCGTGGCACACGTCCACGACCGCACCGGCCTGGCGTCCGAACCGCAGCGCGAAGCGATCGAACCCCGGGTGCGGAGCCAGGAAGGAATCGCCCTGCGTGCGCTCGAGGAGGAGCCGCTCGCCGTTCCACTCCAGGATCAGCCGATCGGCTTCGGCCGTGAAGGCCAGCGAGCGGTCGCCGCTCCGATACGATCCCGCGTAGTCGGCGGCGTCGTCGATGCGAGTCGGGTCGGGCCCCGCCGGGACCGGGGGCAGCGGCTCACCGCTCGCCTCCGCCTCCAGCGCCTCGATCGCATGGAGCCCGGCCTCCAACCGATCTCCTCGCCCGTTGAGCAGGATGACCGCGCCGAAGCCCTGATCCACGTCCGCGACGATCAGCGCGGTGTAGCCGACCATACCGCCGGAGTGGCCGATCAGCGTGTGCCCGTGCCGCTCGCGGGTGACGATCCCGTAGCCGTACCAAGACGCCGGTCCCTCGTCGTCGGCGGCGATCGCGCGTTGGGTGAGCAGCTCGAAGCTCTCCTCCGACAGCAACCGCGCCGAGTCACAGACGCCGCGGTTCAGCAGCATCCGCACGTAGATCGCCATGTCGCTCGCCGTCGAGCAGATGGTTCCGTCCGCTGTAGCGCTCTCGAGCCAGGGCGCCGGGGCGATGCCGTGCTGGGGCTGCCACGGCCGGTCGTCGTAGAAGGGTTCCCAACCCACCGCGAGCTGTCGTCTCACTTCGTGCGTGATGATCGGTACGGTCTGGCGCATGCCGAGTGGCTCGATGACCCGGGATCGCACGACCTCCCACCAGGGTTGGCCCGCGACGGCTTCCAGGACCAGTCCCAGCGCCTTGTAGCCCGCGTTCGAATACAGGTACCTCTCCCCCGGCGCCCAGCCCGCCTCGGTTCCGCGCAGCGCCCACACTTCGTGGAGACCCTCCTGGGTGAAATCCATCCCCGTCACGATCCCGGCCGTGTGCGTCATCAGATGGTGGAGCGTGATCGGAGGGAACGTCGACCGCACCTCGAACCAGGGCAGGTATTCGCTCACGGGGGCGTGAAGGTCGAGGTGCTCCTCTTCGCACTGCTGCAGCAGCGCGATCGCCGTGAACGACTTGCTGATCGAGCCTATCTGGAACAGGTCGCGGGGACCGACCGAGATCCCGGCGACCGGATCCGAGGAACCGACCCCAGCGGCGTAGAGGGTGCGCTCCCTATCCGTCAGCGCAACCGAGGCCCCCGGCGCGACGGATCGTTCGAGCGAGAGTTGCTCCACCGCTCGTCGGAAGCTCTCGAAGACGGCCTCGCCCATGAGCCGGCGCCCCTAGCCGAAGAAGAGCTTCAGCTCGCGTCCAGCCGAGGTCGCTGAATCGCTGCCGTGAACCAGGTTCTCCGTGATGATCGTTCCGAAGTCCCCGCGGATCGTCCCAGGAGGCGCGGCCGCCGGATCCGTCGGACCTATGAGCGTGCGAAGGATCGGGATGGCCTGCTCCCCTTCGACCCGCACGACCACCACCGGGCCTGACGTGATGAATGCGACGAGCTCCTCGAAGAACGGCTTCTCGCTGTGCTCCGCGTAGTGCTCCTCCGCGAGCGAGCGGTCGATCTGCGTCATGTTCATCCCGGCGATGCGCAGCCCTTTCGCCTCCACGCGCCGGATCACTTCGCCCGTCAGTCCCCGGCGCACCCCGTCCGGCTTCACGATGAGCAACGTCGATTCCACGGCCATGATCAGGATCCTTCCAGCGCTCGGCGGGCGTCCGCGACAGTATAGAGAGAGCCCGTCACGAGGATGAGATCACCGGCAGTCGACTCGGCGCGGGCCGCCGCGAGGGCTGACGCCACCGAGTCGAATCGCTCGGCCGTCACCCCCGCGGCCTCCAGCGACGACGCTACGCGCTCGGTGTCGCCCGATCGCTCGCTCGAGTTCCGCGTCGCATACGCGCGTGATGCGAGCTGCGCGAGCGCTGCCACGATGCCACCGACGTCCTTGTTGGCCGACACCCCGATCACCAGGTGCAGTCGCTCCCAGGTGAACGCCTCCGGCAACGCGAGCGCTAGCGCCTGCGCCCCCGCCGGATTGTGGGCGCCGTCGAGGATCAGGAGCGGGTGCCGGGAGATCACCTCGAGCCTGCCAGGAGACGAGACGCTTTCCAGCGCCCGACGCACCGCAGGTTCCGAGAGCGGCCGGTCCAGGAACGCCTCCAGCGCAACGATCGCAGCGGCTGCGTTTCGCGCCGCGTGCTCACCGAAGAGCGGGACCAGGAAGTCGCGGTATTCGGCCTTCACGCCCTGGACGGTGATCGTCTGCCCCCCTACGGCGACCCGCCGCTCGGCGACGCCGAAGTCTCGATCCTCGAGCAGCAGCGTGACTTCGAACTCCGCGCAGCGCGGCTCGATCACCGCCATCGCCTCGGGCGGCTGCTCGCGGACGACGGCGATCTTCCCGGGCTTGATGATTCCGGCTTTCTCGCTCGCGACCTCGCTGAGCGTCGAGCCGAGTTCCGGATGGTCGAGCGCGATCGGGCAGAGCAGCGCGATGTCGCCGGCGACCAGGTTCGTTGCGTCCCACGCGCCGCCCATCCCGACCTCGAACACGCCCAGCGACACCGGCTTGTCGGAGAACCATACGTATGCGAGCGCGGTGATCGCCTCGAAGTAGGTGACCCGAGTTCCCTTCGCGTCGACCGTCTCGAGGTACGGCAGCAACCGTTCATATTCCTCGCCGAACTCCTCCTCGGTCATGTCCGCGAAACAGACCGAGAGACGCTCCGTAACGGACCGAAGGTGCGGCGATGTGTAGAGCCCCGATGGGAGCCCGTGCTCGCACGCCAGCGCCGTCACCAGGCGCGCCGTCGTCGTCTTGCCGTTCGTGCCGGTCACGTGGATGGTCGGATAGGTCAGCTGCGGATCTCCGAGCAGCTCGGCGAGGGCGGTGATGCGCGCCAGATCGGGCACCATCCGTTCGGGCTGACGCCCCTCCAGCTCCGCGATAGCCTCCGAGAACTTCACCGGATCAACCGAGCTCGTCGAGCTGTTCCTGGAGCCAAGCGAGCTCGCCGGCAAGGCGGTCGTGTTTCTCCTTTTCGGCTGAGCGGACTTCGGGCGTAGCCTTGGCCAAGAACCCCGCGTTCGCGAGCTTCTGCGCGGAGCGCTCGAGCCAGACCCGCGCCTCATCCTGCTTGCGAGCCAACCGCTGTCGCTCGACCTCGACGTCCACGAGTCCGGCGAGGGGAACGTCGACGTATCCGCGGGCCAGCTGCAGCCGGGCGTGCCCCTCCCCCTTCGCGTCCGCCCCGCTGGCCGTTCGAACCTCGGAGGCGCCGGCGAGCCGCGCTATCGGCTCGGTGAGCATCTCGACCGTCTTCCGATCTTCATCTGAGCCGCCGTACTCGATCTCGATCCGAACCTTCGGCGCGATCGAGTGGTTCGCGCGGAACTGTCGGACGGTGGTCACGACGTCCTGAACGAGTCCGAACGACCGCTCGGCGTCGGCCTGGACGTGTCGAGGCTGCTGCTCGGGCCATGGCGCCACCGCGAGGGACTCGCCGACCCCGAATCGCTGCCAGATCTCTTCGGTGACGAACGGCATCGTCGGGTGCAGCAGACGGAGGGTCCGCTCCAGGACCCACGCGAGCACGTTCGCGGCATCGGTTCTCTCCTCGTCGCTTCCTTCCAGACGGCCCTTCTCGACTTCCAGACCCCAGTCGCAGAGTTCCGACCATGAGAACCGGTGGAGCGCCAGCGCCGCATCAGCGAAGCGATACTCGTCCAGCGCTGCATCCACCTCGGCCATGCAAGTCTGGTGTCGCGATAGCAGCCATCTCTCGGCGACGGTCAAGCGCTCGTCGGGGGGTATCTGCGGCTCGCCCCCCGGAAACGCGCGCAACACGAATCGCGCCGCGTTCCAGATCTTGTTCGCGAAGTTGCGGCCACCTTCGATCGCCTCCTCGGAGAGCGGGATGTCCTGCTGGCCCCCGGAGGCCGAGCGCGCGAGCGCGAACCTCAACGCGTCGGCTCCGTATCGGTCGATCATCTCGATCGGGTCGATCACGTTGCCGAAGGACTTCGACATCTTGCGCCCGTGCTGGTCGCGAACGAGCCCGTGGATGACGACCGTCCGGAACGGCACGTCGTGCATGAGGAACAGCCCGGACATGATCATCCGTGCCACCCAGAGGTACAGGATCTCGTAGCCGGTTACGAGGACGGAGTTCGGATAGAACCTCTCGAGGTCGGGCGTCTCCTCGGGCCAGCCGAGCGTCGAGAACGGCCACAGCTGGGAAGAGAACCAGGTGTCCAACACGTCCGGGTCTTGCGTCAGCTCGCCGCTGCCGCAATCGGCACATGACGTCGGGTCTTCCACCGCCACCGTGACGTGGCCGTCGGAGCAGTACCAGGCCGGGATGCGATGCCCCCACCACAGTTGGCGCGAGATGTTCCAGTCGCGGAGATTGTCGAGCCACGCGAGGTACGGTCGCTGCCAGCGCTCCGGCGAGAACCGGATCCGGCCGTCGAGCACCGCCCCCTTCGCGGCGTCCGTCAACCCGCTCACCTTCACGAACCATTGGAGGCCGGCGATCCACGGTTCGACTTCGGAATGGCAGCGGTAGCAATGGCCGACCGCGTGCAGGTACGGCCGCTCCTCCTTCACGATCAGCCCGAGCTGCGAGAGCCGCTCGCGCACGGTTTCGCGCGCCTGGTACCGGCTCAGCCCACGGAACTCGGATGGGACCGCGTCGTTCAAGGTGGCGTCGGCGTTCAAGATGTTCATCAGCGGCAGCT
>JBGPKY010000009.1:0-26005 GCA_041486205.1 Actinomycetota bacterium | reverse complement strand
CGCGCGGCCGCCGCGATCGCCTCGGCCGTCCGCCGGGTCGTCCCGCCGCGGCTCTCGTAGGTCACGAGGATCTCCATGTAGCTCCTTCCCTGCTGATAGCCCTCAGCTTCGGCGCCGAAGGGATGCTTCAGCATACTGCTTAACGTTGAGTCGCTGACTACGGTACTGGCGCGATCGCATACCCGGACGTACTACCGTGTCGGTGACGGACGGGAGGCGAACACCCATGGACGCGTGGATAGACCAGCTCGCCGAGGCGCTCGGCGAGGACACCCTTTCCGAGACCGAGACATCGAGGCTGCTGCACGCCGCACGCGACGTCGCGCATAGGGTGGAGCGCCGGATCACGCCGGTGTCCACATTCCTGCTCGGAGCCGCGGTCGGCCGGAGTCTCGCTGGAGGCGCGAGCCGTGCCGACGCGCTCCAAGCGGCACTCGACACCGTCGATTCGCTGCTACCCAAGGCCGCGGCTGAGGACACCTCCCCCTGATACCGCCTCGGCGGGTACGCTTGACCGATCCGATGGCCACCAGGACCCCCACATCTCCGACCCCTACCGTCGGCCCGCTGGTCGACACCTTCGGCCGCGTCGCGGACGACCTGCGCTTATCCGTCACCGACCGGTGCAACTTCCGCTGCACCTACTGCATGCCGGCCGAGGGCCTGAACTGGCTTCCCAAAGAGGAGATCCTCACGTTCGAGGAGCTCGCTCGCCTGGTGCGGATCTTCGTTGGGCTCGGTGTGCGCTCGATCAAGGTCACCGGTGGGGAGCCGACCGTCCGCGCGGATCTCCCCACGCTCGTACGGATGCTCCGGGACGTCGGTCCGGACCTCGACATCTCGATGACGACCAACGGCGTCTTGCTCGACCGCCTGGCTGCACCCCTCGCCGCGGCGGGCCTCGACCGCGTTACGGTGTCCTGCGACTCGCTCATGCGCCACCGCTTCGAGGAGATGACCCGCCGCGACGCGCTCGAGAAGGTGCTCGCGGGGATCCGCTCCGCCGAGGCCGCCGGGCTCACCCCGGTCAAGATCAACTGCGTCGTGATCGGCGGGCAGAACCAGGGCGAGGTGGTCGACTTCGCCCGGTGGGCGCGCGACACGGGATATCAGGTGAGATTCATCGAGTACATGCCGCTCGACGCCGATCATGCCTGGGAACGCGCTAAGGTCGTCCCCTCCTCCTCCATCGTGCAGGCCATCGACGAGATCTATCCGCTCGTTCCGAGCACGCCCGACAACGAGCCGTCGACGAGCTACCGTTTCGCCGATGGCGCCCCCGGAGGGATCGGAGTCATCGCATCGGTAACGCAGCCGTTCTGTGATTCCTGCAACCGGCTTCGGATCACCGCCGAAGGGCAGGTTCGCGCGTGTCTGTTCGCTCTTTCGGAGACCGACCTGAGAGGCCCGACGCGCGCAGGCGCGAGCGACGAGGAGCTGGAGAAGCTGATCCGAGCCGACGTCTGGGGAAAGTGGTCGGGCCACCGCATCAACCATCCGGACTTCGTTCAGCCAGAGCGCAGCATGTCGATGATCGGCGGCTGAGGCCGCTACCTCTGCCTGCGACCACGTTCCTTCACGAACCGCACTATCGGCTCCCCCGCGAAGTTCCACCCCACGAGGAACGCGACGATCCCAACCACCGGGAAGAACACCAGCCCGAAGCCCTTCATCCCCTTGATGAACCCCTCGCCGGCCGGGAACCCGGGCTCGACATCGCGGAAGTGCATGATCAGCACGACGGTCGCGAAGGCGCAGAGCGCCGCCACGATGAAGAACGCCACCCCGAACGAGAAGAGGAAGACGTCGAGGGGATCGAAGCGCGCCGCCTGATCGCGTATCCGCCGCCAGACCGAACGGGACCCCCCGCTCACAGCCCGGCCAAGCGGGCGAGCCCGGAGATCTTCTTCAGGACGAACCGACGCCCGTCCCGTTCGACCAAGGCGCGCCGCTGGAAGTCTGAAAGGATGCGAGTGACGTTCTCGCGGCTTCCGCCGCAGAGGCTGGCGAGGTCGGCGTGCGTGACGACCGACGGGATCACCGCCCCGTCTTCGGGCAGGTCGTCCAGGGAGGGCGAGACCAGCTGGAGGAGCCGCTTGGCCACCCGTCCCTTCAGGTCCAGGAACAGCAGGTCGTCCACGAAGGCCTCGTTGGCTTGCACTTGGCGCGCGAGTGCGCGCAACAGGGCTCGTGTGGCCGCGGGCTGGTGGGCGAGGAACCCCAAGAACACCTCGCCGGAGACGACCCAAACGGTGCTCGCGTCCAAAGCTAGCGCGGCCGCGGTCCGCTGCATCTCGCCGAGCACGCCGAGCTCGCCGAAGAACTGGGGTGTGTCGAGGGTGGTGTGCAGCTGCCGCTGACCGGTGGACGAATCCGAGCTGATCTCGACGCGCCCCTCGATCAAGAAGAAGACGTCTGGGGCCTCGTCACCCTGGTGGAAGAGGTACGTCCCGCGCCGGTAGGTACGTATGGCGCCGCGGGAAACGAGATCGTGGAGCACGCGAGGTGCGGTCCCCTCGAAGATCGGCGTCTTCGCCATGAGGGATTCGAACTTCGACATCTCCAGCGCAGCGGTTACGGCCATGGGCGCAAGCCTAGTGAAGGTCGAACCCAAGGGCTAGGTGTCTTCGCAAACGAACGGACGGGCCCGGTTCCGGACCCGTCCGCCAAACCCAGTTGGAAGAACGCTCTAGCGCTTCTTCCGCTTCTTCATCGAAGCCTTCTTGGTGACCCGCGTCGCCGCATCCTTGGTCTCAGCCTTCTTGACCGGCGCCTTCGGGGAGATCTTCTTCTCCGCCATCTGGTTCACCTCCTCGAAACGTTCCGCCCGGTGGAACCTACATCCGGATGGTTCCTTACCTTGGCGCCGGGGATAGTGCCGCCGATCACCAGACCTGGGTGATGTCGGTCACACGCGCGGCGGTGACGTCCGTCACGCTGGAACCTGTGACGGACGTCACACTTCGCCGGTGTCCAGCTCCGGGAGATCGAGGGGATCGGGCCGGGGTGTGCACACGCCGCAGAAGAGAGCGTCCTCCACCACGAGCGCCCTGGTCACGTCATGGGTCCGGAACAGCTGGAGCACGTAAGGGTGGGTCTCCACGTGGTCCTCGCAGATCCCGCGGCCGCAGAAACGACATGCTCCCACCGCGGTACGGCGACAGTGCCAGCAGTCCATCCTCAGTCCGTCCTCTCTCCGCGCGAACCGGTCAATGCTGCCACGCCCGGTCGACCCCGGTCGGCTTCAAGGTTCCCTTGCGGAAAGCCCCTCTCACGAGGCGGTCGAACCCCTCTCGATCCAGACGGTACGCCCTGATCGAGGTCCGCGCGATAACGCTAGCCGTCCGGGGAACGTCCATCAGCAGCGCGACCTCGCCGAAGTAGTCTCCCGGCCCGAGCGTCGCGACGAGCTGCCCGTCCTTCTCGACTTCGGCTTTCCCCGACCGGATCGCGTAGAAGGCGTCGCCCGGCGCTCCTTGTTCCAAGATGACCTCTCCCGGAGCGATCGTGACCCACTCCCCGTGATCGAGTAGCTCGGCCAGCTCATCGGGCTCGAGATGCGAGAAGGAGGGCAGCTCCCGAAGCTCCGCCGCCGCCTGCAAGGTGGGCGCGAAGGTGGGCACGTGGATCATGTCGGCGAGCAGCCGGTCGAAGGTCCCTTTGTCGATCTCGAAGATCTCGGAGGGCTCGAGCGCCTTGACGGTCGCGGCCCTCGGTGCCGCTTGGGCCAACCCGAGCTCCCCGAAGGACTCTCCACGTCCCAGGACGCGGAGCACGCGCTCGTCGCCGTTAGGGCTCTCCTCGACGACCTGAAGAGTGCCGCGACGGACGACGTAGAAGGCGTCGGCTCGCTCGCCCTGTCTCACGACGGGCTTCCCCGCCGCGAAGCTCCTCAGGCGAACGCGACCGGCGAGGTCGCTCAGCGCCTCGTCGGGAAGCTCGCTGAACATCGGCAACGCGTCGATGAGCCCCGCCGCCTCGACCCGCCATTTCGTCTCGAGCCGGAAGCGGATCTGACGCCAGATCGCCCGGAGCCGTCGAGCGAACGAGCGCAGGACGTTGATCCCGGCCCGCAGGACTGGTCCCGTGATGAACAGGGCGACGGCGATGAGGAGGATCTGCGTTCCCGGCCCACCGTTCCACAGGTGCGTCACCAGCCCACCGAAGATCTGCTTCCAGAAGAAGAAGGACGTGTAGAAGGCGAAGATCGAGAACGCCACGCCTAGTGTCCCGTACAAGGTGAGCCCGACCTCCTGCTTGGTGAAGTGCTCATGCTTGCGGACCTTGCGCAGGAGGTCGTCGCGCAAGAACGCCATCGTCCGGGGTCGGAGGTCGGGAACCTGGATCAGGTCGGCGAGGATCCAGTACCCGTCGAGCTCTAGCAGAGGAACGAGGTTGAGGAAGATGATCAGGTAGTTGAGAAGTGCGAACTTGTACAAGACGCCCGAGATCGCCGAATGCGGGAGCAACCAGACGTAACTGGACGCGACTCCCGCGATCATCATCTCGGAGAGCGGCCCCGCGAGCGACTGAACGATGCGCTGGCCGCGGTCCATCATCAGCCCGTCGGAGGATTCGACGAAGAACGTTGGTGAGCCGAAGTAGATCATGAACCCGGCGCTCTTCACGTGACGGCCGTAGCGCGTCAGCACCACCGCGTGCGAGAGCTCGTGCGTGAACGTAAGGAGGTAGTCCAGTCCGAGGAGGATCAGCGATTCGGCTGCGGGGGACTCTCCGGTCAGCCGGAACCTGCCCGAGGCGTGAGCGGAAAGGAACGCGGCGAACCCCACGACCGCGAAGAGGACCCCGGCTCCAGTGATCCAAGGGATGAAGAACCACTTGAGCACGTTTCGATATGCCCACTGCACCAGCCGGTCGGCGCCGAACCATTCGATGCTGAGGGTCCTCACGAACTCCCGGGTCTTGCGCTGCGAAGGCGTGGCCGGGTCGAGGGCGTCCTTCACCATCTCCTCGACGTTCACGAAAGGCCGTTCCAGGAAGTTACCGACGTTCAGCTGCCTCACCAGGTCGGCCACACCCGACAGCTCTAGGTCGCCCGATCCCTGGAACCGTTCGACGACGATGTCCTTGACCGTCCTGGTGCCGTCCATCAGCGGGAGGAGCTCGACCTCGCCGGGCTCGAGCCGATAGTGGACGAGATCGCGGGGGTTGGCGAGCATCGCGTAGTCGTTGCCCCAGCGCAGCTTGAACTCCTTCAGCTCGACGTCGGGCGCGAGGTTCGGTCGGAACTCGGCGGGGTCGATGCGCTCGCCAAGGCTGTCCCAGAGATCCTCGTTCCCCTCGTCGGGCGGCTCCTCCGCGATGCGATCCGCGAGCGCTACCCATAGCCCACGGGAAGAGGCTGGATCACTCACACAGAGCCCTTCCGGACAGGCTTGCCTTCTTGATCGATCCTTCGTTGGATCGCCGCGTACACCGAAGGGCGAGTCGGCTGTCGGCGCTTCGAGGCGAACAGGTTGCCGACGAATCCACCGGCGAGCAAGGCCAGTACGACGAAAGCGCCCACCGTTCCCCACGTCAGCCATGACGAGGCCTTCGGGGCGACGAAGGACCGAGTGACGGTCGCGACGTGCTCGGAGAAATCCGAGGCGCTGAGCTGGAACCGAGCATCTACCGGTATCGTTCGAAGCACGTCGGCGGTGACTGTCAGCTCCAACCGCGAACCCCCGGTCGTCACGAACACCTTCGGCCCACTCACATGCAGATAGGTGCCGCTCGCCTCATCGCCGGTGCCGACGACGAGCGACTCGGTGCCTAGCGCAAGGGACTGGTTCTCCAACTCGTAGACGATGCGGTCGATCTCGGTTCCGTTCACCACCAGCGCGATCTCGAGCCGGTCGAGGGAGCGCCAGCCCGCCCGATCGACCGCCGACATGTGGACGACGAGTTCGTGTCCCTTCGACAGGCTGCCGCCGATCGAGCCTGTGAGGGAGACCATCGGGCTCGGGCTGGGCGAAGCGCTCTGGGCGCGAGCGGCCGCGAGTCCGAGCCAGAGGATCGAGGGCGTGAGAAGCGCCGCGAGCACCGAACCCCGCAGAGCGAAGCGTCGTGCGATCCCCGCTCCTGCGCCCGCCATGCGCGCCATCTTCCGGCCGCGGGCCGCAGCGCGCAAGCGTGACCCGTGTCACAGCCGGCACCTGAGGCAGATCACACCGCCTGGGTGTCGCCGGGCACCGACCGAGGACCTTGCCCGGCGTAGGTTCGCATCAGGTTCTGGGAACACCGACCAGAGGAGGCAGGGATGCTGACCGGAGAGATGGCGAAGTACCAGATCCAGGACCGCGTGCGCGAGGCCGAGGCCTTCCGGATGAGCAGGTCGACCCGCGCGGGAAGACGCGGGGCCGAGCGGAGCCGGGCGCGGAGGATCGTGTCCCACGCCCTGGCTGTGGTGCTCTGGCCGGTCAGGCACTGAGCGACCGGTGGAACGCGAGAGGGAGCCGGACTGGACCCGGCTCCCTCTCGCGTGTCTAGCTCAGCGCCCCGATCACGGTTCTGAGCGTGCCGTCGTCGACCTCACCGTCGATCGAGCTTACGACCCTGCCGTCGGAGCCGACGAAGTAGATCGTCGGGAACGCCTGGACCCCGAAAGCCTCCAAAAGGGTGTGATCCGCGTCGTCGCGGGCCACCGGGAAGGTGAGCCCCTCCTGCATCATGTACTCGGCCGGGGAGGGACCCGGGTGCTCCCCTATCGACGCCGTCACGCTGAGGAGCTTCACCGACGGGTACTCCTTCATCACGGCGGCCAGTCTCGGAAGCTCAGCCTGGCAGTGCGGGCACCACGAGGCCCAGATCGCAAGGACCACGGGACTCCCGGCGTAGTCGCTCCATCTGATGACGCCGCCCCCCAGCGCCGGTGCCGAGAAGTCGGGGATCGTCGCTCCTTCAGCGAAGAGTTCCGACCTCGAGGTTCCCGAGACGTGCACGCTGCCCGGCGGCGCAGGCTCGCCCCTACCGTGCCCGTTCGCGTTCAAGATCACGACCGCGGCCGCGATCAGGACGGCGACGCCGAACCCGTAGCCGAGGTTCCGCCGCTGCCTCATGGCCCCATCGCCGCCGCTAGAGGTTCGCGATCGGGAACGGCTCTATGTCGTCGGCGACCTCGAAGCCCAGGACCTTCGCGTAGAAGAGTAGCTCGCACTCGAGCGAGCGGCGGATGTTCTCCGCCTTGCGGAACCCATGCTGCTCCCCCTCGAAGGTCACGTAGGCGTACGGCAGGCCTTTGGCTTCGAGTGCTTCGACCATGATCTCGGCTTGCGAGGGCGGCACGACCTCATCCTCGAGGCCCTGGAGCAGGATGACGGGGCACGAGAGCCGGTCGGCGGCGTGGATCGGCGAGCGGGCTCGATACAGCTCGGCCTCCTCCGGCCACGGCCCGATCAGGTAGTCGAGGTAGCCGGATTCGAACTTGTGCGTGGTCTCGACGAACACCTCGAGATCGGATAGACCGAAGTAGCTCGCGCCGGCCGCGAAGTCGTCGTGGAACGTGAGCGCACAGAGCGTCGTGTATCCGCCGGCGCTACCGCCGCGGATGAGCAGCCGCTTGCCGTCCACCAGCCCTTGCGCCGCAAGGAACTTCGCTGCGTTGATGCAGTCGGCCGTGTCGACCACGCCCCACCGGCCGCGCAGCCGGTCTCGGTATCCCCGCCCGTAGCCGGTGCTGCCGCTGTAGTTCACGTCGACGACGGCGAAGCCCCGGCTCGTCCAGAACTGCTTGCGCAGGTCGAACTCCCCCGTGACGTGCGAGGTCGGACCGCCGTGGCTCATCACGACGAGCGGCGGCAGCTCCCCCTTTGGCGCGGCGAAGTCTGGGTTCACCGGCGCGTAGTGAAGCGCATGCGCCGTGAGCCCGCCCTCCGTCGGGAACTCGATCTCACGCGGGATCGAGAAGTACGAGGGTTCGACCGTAACCTCCTCGCTCTTCCTAAGCACCACGGCCGCGCGCGTCGTGAAGTCCAGCGACACGACCTGATGCGGGACCGTCGTGGACCCGGCCACGAAAACCAGCTGCGAGCCGCGGCCGTGAACACCTCCCTCGTCGAAGCTCGTATACGGGAGATCGACGTCGAGCAGCTCCGACGTCGCCGGATCCAAGACACCCAGGTGCTGCTCTCCGTCGCGCACGAAGAGACACGCGATGCGCCCGTCCGCCAGGAACGCGTAGTTCGCCTCGCCGAACACCCACTGCGGCGCGCCGAACTCCGCCGCCATCGGCGCGAGGTTCACGCCTTCGCCGCCGTCGTCGCGATAGAGGTTCCACCAGCCGCTGCGATCAGACACGTAGTGCAGTACTCCGCCGGGGCTCCACTCCGGTTGGAAGATCGACTCGAGCGGACCGCCTGCGACCAGACGCTCGTTGGCGATCGTCCCGTCGGGCGAGAGGTCGGCGACCCGGACCTCGGTGCCCTCCCACGGCATCCGCGGGAGATCCCAGCATGTCCACGCGAGAGAACGCCCGTCGGGCGAGACGCGCGGGAACGCGTAGAAATCACGCCCGCCGGCGAGTATCCGAGGCTCGGCCGATCCGTCGGCGGCCAACGCCACCAGCTCGTTCACGACACCGCTCGGCTCGTGACGCTCGCGCACGCAGACGATCAGGCGCCCGTCCGGCGTGAGGCGCATGTCGGCGTAGCGGATCGCCGCGGGCGAGGGCGGCTCGGGCGTGATCGGGCGGGGTTCCCCGGCGAGTTCCTGTCGGTACAGCCGCTGGTCCACGAAGTTCGAGAAGAAGACGACGCCGTCGTGGACGACGTAGGAGCCGCCACCGTACTCATGGACCTTGGTACGCACGTCGAACCCAAGGGGCGTCACGTCGACCGGCGAGCCGAAAGCGTCGCCGCGCATCACCACGTAGCGCCCGCCCTCCGACGGCCGCATCTCGAGCCAATAGACCGCGTCGGCCTCGACGAAAGGCTCGCTCAGACGAACGCCTGCCTTCCCGACGAGCTCAGCGGTCACAGGCGACCGCCACTCGCCGTAGGGCGCGACGGCCGGGGAACTCAAGTCACCACCGCCCGGCCAGGACCCGGGTCAGCTTGAACTTCCTATCCATCGAGCTCTTCGCGTCCCGGAAGCCGTCGCGTCGCATCAGCGTCAGGACAGCCCGTGCGCGGTCGGGACTCACCTCGACGAGCAGCCAGCCGCCGGGGCGCAGCCACTCCCCCGACTCAGCAACCGTCCGCTCGACCAGGCCGAGACCGTTGGGGCTGTGGTCGGTCAGCGTGTGCAGCGGCTCGAACCTACGGATCTCCTCAGGAAGGTCATGGATCTCGTCTTTCGCCACGTAGGGCGGGTGCAAGGTGATGACGTCGACCTTGCCTCGGATCTCGCGCGGCAACGCGCCGAAGAGGTCCCCGGTCGCGAACGTCGCGCGCAGATGCAGTCGGTCGGCGTTCCTGCGGGCCACGCGGATCGCTTCCCGCGAGATGTCGGTGCCGAACACGCGCGTGCCGCGCACCTCGTTGGCCAACGCGAGGGCGACCGTACCGCCGCCGGTCGCAAGATCGACGGCGATCGGCCGCCGCCGGCCCCGGAGCCTCCGGATGGCTTGCTCCGCAAGGAACTCCGTCGAATCTCGAGGCACGAACACGCCGGGCTTGGAGATCAGCTCGAGTCCGCGGAATTCGGCGAACCCCTTGATGAACTGCACCGGTTCGCCCTCGTAGCGCCGTTCGACCATCCGCGCGAACCTCCGGCGGACGTCCGCAGGGATCTCGTCGTCGGGATCGGGCTCCTCGCCGCCCATGAGGAACCCGAGCATGTCCTCGGTCTCGATCTCCTCGCGGTCCCGCTGCCAGTGATCGATCGCCGGCGACGCCTTCAGCGTCCGAACGGCATGCTCGAGGATCTCCTTGGCTTTCACGGGCAGGCATCCTACAGGCTGACACCCAGCGTAAGCTGCCCCCGTGGATGCCCGCGACACCCCGGACGAAGCGGAGTTCCGAGCGCGACTGCGCGCCTGGTTCGTCGCCAACCTCCCGGAAGGCTGGCGCGAGACGGGGTTCGTCGTACCCGAGGGGCCCGAGAGCGTCGCCTTCCTCAAAGACTGGAGCCGCAAGCTCCACGAGGAGGGGTTCGTCGGCGTGACGTGGCCGAAGGAGTACGGCGGCCTCGAGGCGCCGCTCACGCACCACCTGATCTTCCTGGAGGAGATGGGGAGGGCGGAGGCACCGGAGCACGTCGACACGATCGGGCTCGGGATGGCGGGGCCGACGATCCTGGCCTGGGGTACTGATGAGCAGAAAGCCCGCCACCTGCGGCCGATCCTCTCGGGCGAGGAGGTGTGGTGCCAGGGGTTCTCCGAGCCCAACGCGGGCAGCGACCTCGCCGCCATCTCCACCCGAGCCGAACTCCGCGACGGGATCTACGAGATCACCGGACAGAAGGTGTGGTCCTCGTTCGCGCACTTCGCGGACTTCTGCATCCTGCTCGCGCGAACCGACCCCGCCGCGCCGCGGCACGCGGGCCTCACGTACTTCATCGTTCCGATGCGCTCCGAGGGCGTCGAGGTCCGGCCGCTGCGTCAGATCACCGGAGAAGCCGAGTTCAACGAGATCTTCCTCGACCGCGTCGGCGTCCCGGCAGAGAACGTGATCGGGACGCCGGGCGAGGGATGGAACGTCGCCATAACGACCCTGATGCACGAACGCGCGAACCTCGCGGTGATGCTCACGGTTCGCCTCGAGGTCGCCCTCGCACGCCTGCTCGATCTCGCCAAACGCACGCGGCGTGGCGACCGCCGCGCGGCTGACGATCCGCTCTTCCGCGATCGCATCACGCAGCTGTGGATCGACGTGCAAGCGCTCCGCTTCACGAACTACCGGGCGCTTTCGGCGATCCTGTCGACCGGCGTGCCGGGCCCCGAGGGCTCGATCGTCAAGATCGTGTACTCCGAAGCGAACCAGCGCCTGACCAAGCTGGCGCTGGAGATCGAGGGACCGTACGCCATGCTCTCCGGCGGTGAGCACGCGATCCGCGACGGGGCCTGGCAACGCTTGCAGCTCCGCAGCCGCGGGAACACGATCGAGGGAGGAACGAGCGAGATCCTCCGCGGGATCATCGCCGAACGCATCCTTCAGCTTCCGAGGAGCCGATGAACTTCGCCGAGACCGACGACCAGAAGGCGCTCCGGGCGCAGGCGCGCGGGTTCCTAGACGCCCGGTGGCCTATCGAGCGGACGGCGGCGCTCGCCGACGGCGAAGGGTTCGCACGTGACGCCTGGCCGGAGATCGCGCAACTCGGCTGGACGGGGATCTCGATCCGCGAGGAGGACGGTGGGTCCGGGCTCGGGTTCGAGGAGGAGGCCGTCTTAGCCGAGGAGCTCGGGCGAGCCTTGTTTCCCGGACCGTGGCTCTCCAGCGTGGTGCTTGCGCTTCCTGCGCTCGGATGCGCGCCCGACCTGGCGAAAGAGGTCTTGACGGGAGCGGCCATCGCTACGCTCGCATGGGCCGGGCCGTCCGGCGACTACGCCGTCGATCACCTTCCCACCGGAATAGGCCGCGGCAAGGACACCTCACACCTGTACGGCTCCACATGGTTCGTGGCCGACCTCGCGCTGGCCGAGCTGGTCGTGGTGGTCGGCGAGGGACCCGGCGGGCTCGGACTGTGGGCCGTTCGCACAGACGATGAACACCTGTCGCGGAACGAGCTCCCGACGGTGGACACGACCCGGCGGCTCGGCTCGCTATTCCTGGAAGGCGCATCAGGGCGGCTCCTGGCCGAAGGGGACGAGGCCCTCGCGCTCGCCGGACGGATCCGCGATCGGGCGCTCGCGGCGCTGGCGGCCGAGGCCGTCGGCGTGGCAGCGCGAGCGCTCGAGATGGCGGTCGCTCACGCGCAAACGCGCGAGCAGTTCGGAAAGCCGGTCGGAGCGTTCCAGGCGGTCTCGCAGCAGCTCGCCGACGCGTACATAGAAACGGAGGCGGCCCGATCGCTCGTCAATTGGGCGGCCGCTGAGATCGCGCACGGTGGTCCGGATGCTTCGCGAGCCGCGGCCGCCGCGAAGGCCAACGCGGCCGAGGCGGCGGTGCGGACTTGCGAGCGAGCCCTACAAACCCACGGGGGCATCGGCTTCACGTGGGACCACCCACTGCACCGGTTCTACAAGCGAGCGGAGTGGATCCAGGCGTTCATGGGCTGGCCGGCGCGCCTCCGCGAGCGGGTGGCGGCTGACCTGCTCGACGAGCCCGGTCGGTAGAATCGCGACATGCCCCGAGCCACCGTGAAGGGGGCCGCAGCCGCGGCGCCCCGAACCCCGAAGCCTAGGAGCCGGAAGCGCACGGAGGAGATCCGCCTCACCGGCGACCGCCTCGTAGTGCGCCTGCCCGACGACGGAGAGCGCAAGTCCCGTAGCGGCTTGCTGATCCCGGCGACGGCCCAGCCCGCGCCGAAACGCTGCGCGTGGGCAGACGTCGTCCTGGTCGGTCCCGACGTCCGGAGTGCGAAGGCCGGTGACCGGGTCCTCTTCCTCCCACAGGCGGGCCTCGAGGTGGAGCTGAGCGGCGAAGACTTCCTTCTCCTTCGCGAGCGCGACGTTCAGGCTGTGTCCTCGCCGGCCGACGGCAAGGAACGCCAGCCCGGTCAGTACCTCTAGTCACTGGCGGCGCGTCACCCCGGGATGAAGGACAGGCGAAGGCGCCGACGGTTGTTCTCGCGGTTCGGGTCCACGATCACGACGCTCTGCCACGTCCCGAGGACGAGCTCACCTTCAGCCACTGGCAGGACCAGTGACGGCGAAACGAACACCGGCAGCAGGTGATCGCCCCCGTGGCCGACGGACCCGTGACGGTGGGCGTAGCGGTCGTCGCGCGGGAGCAAGCGCTCGAGCGCTTCCCCGAGGTCCTCCTCTGAGCCCGCGCCGGTCTCCATCAGCGCGATGCCCGCCGTCGCGTGTGGCACGAACACGTGCACGAGTCCGTCGCCGCTGGCACCGCTCGCGAATCGGCGCACCTGAGCCGTTACGTCGACGACCCGTCGGCCGCCGGTATCGACCTCGACCTCGGTCGCCCGCACGCGCTACCGCTGCCCGGAGTCCTCCGGCCGGTCCGGATCCACGGGCGGCTCGGGGCTCGGCTGAGGTGGGGGCGTCGCCCAGGGCGACTCCGCCGGGGGCGCATCCGGCAGCCCTGACTGCGGAGGCGGGGGAGTCGTGGCAGCCCAGTTCGTCATCCCGAGGCCGGTCGCCGCAGCGGTGGGCATCCCTAGCGCCGAAGGGGAAACATCCCTAGCGCCCATCATCGCGGCGAAGGCCGCGATGATGCCGATGACCCCGGCGGCGATGACGAGGAAGAGCCCGAGCTCGAGGCCGATCTTCAACGCCCCCTTATCGATCGCCTCGTGTACGGCGGCCTTCGCTGCCTCGACCGATATCGAGAGCTCCCTGGAGATCTCGGATGCAGCGCCGTCGATGACCTGGTCCTTCGCCGTGGTCGCCGTGTAGATCCCTACGCCCGCCGCGATCGCGCCGCCGATAAGCGCCGACGCGCGAAGGCGCTGACGCGCGCCCGCCTGACCGGTCAGAGCGGAGATCCCACCGATGAGAAGGATCACGCCGCCGACGATCGTGGCCTTGCCCTCCCACCCGTCGATGCCTTTGGCCGAGACGCTCAGCCCCCCTTGCGGGACGGAGGCCTTAGCCCAGGCGAGGAACGAACCGATCACGGCAAGGATCCCGCCGACGATCGCGATGCCCGGGGCGACGCCCCCTGATGAGGCTCGCTGCTGCATCTCGACTCCTTCCTAAAGCGCGGCGGGCGGGTCCCCAGCCGGCGGCGCGGGCGCGATCGGCTCGGGCGTGGCGGGCATCGTCGGGGCCGGTGGCGACGGCTCGAGCGTGACGGGCATCGTCGGGGCCGGTGGCGAGGACGTGACAGGTGGCGACGACGTGGCAGTTGCGGGTTCGGCCTTCGTCGCCAACAGCATCAGCCCGCCGATCAACGCGAGCACACCACCCGCGATAACGACGAAGATCCCGAACTCCGGTGAGATCTTGATTATCCCCTTGTCGAACCACGAGTTGATCAAGGCCCTAACCTGGTCGACCGGCAGACCGCTTCCGGGCGCCGCCTTGCTTACGAGCTCGTCGACGATCGTGCTCTTCGCGGTCAGCATGTCGTAGAGCCCGGTGCCGCCTGCGACCAGCCCGCCCAGCATGACTAGCGCTGACAAGCTTCTTCCGGAGCCCTTCCGCATCCACATGACGCCGGCGACGGCGACGACGATGAGTCCCGCAACCAGGGTTATCCAGCCGTCGCCGTCGAACCCGTTCGCGGTCTTGGATTGCAGCCCGCCGCCGCCGAGCGCCGCAGCGTTGACGCTGGCTTTCAGCCACGGTAGCGGTGAGCCCACCGCGGCGAGCAGCCCGCCGACGAGCGCGAGCATCACCCCGGGACGAACGGACGCCCCTCGTTCACTCGAAGACATCTACTTACCCCCCTTGACGGCCAACCCGTGGAGTGTGGCACCTCGACAGGCGCGGGTGAAGCGTATCCTCCTCACAGATTCCGACCCGAGCGGCCCTTCCGCCAGCAAAGGAGACAACGACATGGAGATCGACCCGGTCTGTGGCATGGAGGTCGACCCGGCGACCGCCGAGTGGAAGTTCGACCACGAGGGCAAGACTTACTACTTCTGCGCGAAGGGATGCATGGAGGACTTCGTGGAGGACCCGGCCTCGTACATCTCGTAAGCGGCCGCTCTACGGTTCGCGCCTGCTCGCCAGTTGGGAGGCGCCCGACAGGGCGGCCGCCGTGAGCGCCACCGAAACCGCGATCGCTCGCACGTAGTCGCTCGCGGGGGCCCCGCGAACCAGCTCACCGAGCGCGCCCACCAACTTGCTCGGCACCCACGGTTCGAGGGCAGGCAACACGCCTAGGAGCGGAAGGAACAGGAGAGCTACAAGCGAGAGCCCGATCGCGCCGATCGCGCTCCGCGTCAAACCCGTGACGAGAGCGACCACCCCGAGCGCGAAGGCAAGATAGACGGCGCCACAGAGGATACCGGCGATCATCGCGAAGGCCGGGACGCCGCCGATCAGCAGGGACGTCTCGTACCAAGCGGCAAGCGCGCCAGCGAGGAACGCCGTTGAGGCCGCGACCGCGTTCGCAGCGAACCGAGGCCACAGAAGCTGCGACACGCCCCGCGCCCGGGTGCGAAGGAACGCCGACCACTCGGGTTTCGAGTCCAAGGCGAGGGCTCCGGCAGCGATCACGACGGCCACGAGCAGCCCGATCTGGCTAGCGTTCTTCACATAGGAGTCGATGCCGTCGGCCGGGATCGGCGTGGGGACGATCACCTTGATCCCGCCGCCGAGGCTCTTGAAGATCTCTTTCTGGTAGCGCGTGATCACCGGGCCGAGCAACCCGAAGAACAGGTACCCGGCGAGCAACCCGATCCATCGCCGCGTGCGGAACAGCCGCGCCCACTCCATCCGCCACAGCGTCACGACGTCATCTCCAAGAACACCGCCTCGAGATCGGCGGCCTCTGGCTCGAACGACATCACGAGGGCGCCCGCGCGAGCGAGCGCGCCGGCCAGCTCGCGTTCGCCTTCGGCGACGGAGCGCGCCTCCACGCGGATCTCGCCGCCGGAAAGCATCTCGGCCTCGCGCACCCAAGGTTCGGCTCGCAGCGCTGCGACCACCGGATCCAGTGGGGGCCGGAGCCGCACCAGGAACGCCGGCCTCACGTGGTCGGTGAGCAACAGATCGAGCGCGCCTTGGAAGAGCAGCTTGCCCCCACGGAGAACCCCGACCGTGTCACAGACGCGTTGGACGTCGGACAGGATGTGGCTCGAGAACAGCATGGTGCCCCGCCGGCCCAGCCGGGTGACGAGATCGAGGACGTCCTTGCGGCCCGCGGGGTCGAGCGCTCCGCACGGCTCGTCCAACAAGAGCAGCGAAGGTCTGGAAACGATCGTCGCCGCGAGCCCCAAGCGTTGCAGCATCCCTCGTGAGAAGCCGCCCACGCGACGGCCGGCGACGTCCGCGAGGCCGGTCTGGCCGAGCGCGTCTCCAACCTCGCTCGGGGGGATCGAAGGCGCAACGAGGCGCCGCGCGAGGTCCACCACCTCGTGCGCAGTCAGCCATGGTTCGAACTGCGGCGTGTCGGCCATCACCGCGACCTGCTCGCGCGCGACGCCGATGTGCACCGACCCCTCGGTCGGCTTCCGCAGCCCGGCGAGGATCCCCAGAAGCGTGGTCTTCCCGGCGCCGTTCGGCCCGACGAGCCCGTAGACGCTTCCGGCTCCTACGTGCACCTCGACACCGTCAAGCGCGATCGTCTTCCCGTAGACCTTCCGCAGCCCGGCCGTTTCGACGACGTTCGTGCTCACGCCGGCTTACGGCCCGCGATCAGGTAGGCGATCCCTCCGACGGGGCTAACCAGCAGGATCAGCAAGATCCAGGCCCACTTGGGAAGGTTCTGGACCTCGGAGCGAACGACGTCCACCACGCAGTAGACCTGGAACGCGAGAGCGAACAAGATGAGCGGCGCGAGCGCGGCCCAGGGGATGTTCGCAGCGAGCATGGGCTCAGACTACGCGACCCATCCCTCGGCGAGCACTTCCTCGTGCGCGCCCTCTTCGAACGAGTCGAACGACTGCGGCCACGTGAAGCCCGGCCACCGGTACTCCATCTGCAGCGCGGCCAGCCGGTAGACGGCCGTGTACACCGTGCCGAATCCGCTGTCGTAGGACGTGCTGTACAGCTGTGGCTGAAGGAACGCGGCCGCTAGATCCTCGGCCGTCGCGCCCGGCGCCTGCAGCAGTTCGAGGATGGACTGCTCGCGCTCGAGCGTTCTCGTAGCGCTCGCTTGCTCGGGCCACTCGACGATGCCCTGATGGTTGGTCGCGGCCGGCGAGCGGCTGAACAGAGGTTCACGATCGGGAGAGAGGTACGCGGTGACGACCTCGCCAGCGCGATCCACGATCGTCAGGTTGTGCGACAGGTTGTAGGGAAGCCGTGCGAGCACCGCCTGCGCCTCGGCGGTCGAGACGCAGGTCTCCAGCAAGTAGCGGACGACGAGAGGGATGCCGAACCCGTCGCCCAGAACCCGCCGTCCGCCGAACGTGAGCGAGACCGCGAGGCCTGCGTCGTTCATGCCATCGAGCAACCCCCACAAGCAGTCGCTCATCCCGATCACTCGATGCCCGAGCAGCCGGCTGTGCCAGATGACTCCTTCAAGCCGCGACGGAGCGTAGTCGTAGTTGCGAACGAGGACCGGACCGCCCTCGCCCGTCCACACCCCCTGCGAACAAGCGGCGAGGTAGGGCGGCGGTTTGTAGATCGAGAGCATCCGCGCCGCGAGATCGCCGCCTCCCGCCAGGTCAACGAGCCGTTCGTACACCGGCATCAGCTCGGGCATGTGTGCGCGGAGCATCCGAACGCTGGTCGCGTACGACGGCCGCGCCTCCTCGCCCTCCTGGAGGAACCACCGTCGGTACTCCGGCCAGGCGAGGTCGAACACGCCCTGCCACTTCGGGCCGACATCGAGCTCTTCCATCGCACGGAAGGTGAACGGGATCAGACGCATCGGTTCCTGAAGGGATCGTCGGCCAGCATCTACAGCATCTTGAAGCCGAACGGCTCCGGCGTCGGGAGCGTCGCGGTGGTTTCTTCCACGGGGACGCCGACGAACTGCGCCTTGATCCCCGCGATCCAGGCCTTCGCCCGGTCCGTCAGCTCGTAGTCGTCGTTCATCAGGCGTCCGCGGGTCACGAGGATGCCCAGGTCGGCGCCCTTGTATCGGTACTGCCCGGCGCCGGCGATCCGCAGGTAGAAGGCCTCGTTCTCATCGGCGACCGTGTGCCAGTCGGTGTCCGGCCGCACGAAGGCCACCGTCCCGTCCCGCCTCAGACGCCAGCGCCCCGAGGGAGGCGCCTGCGTGATCAGCTCGACGAGATCCTCTCGCTGCTTCAGAACGAACTGCGCCCATTCGTCGATGTTCTCGGGGTGCGTCCAACGCTCGTTCAGCTCGTCGACATCGATCTCGTACTCGACGCCCATGAATTCCAACAGGTGGAACAGGAACAGCGGCATGTCGCCGTAGGAGATCGCGGTGACGTTCGTGATGCTCGAAGCCCCGGTGACGCGAGGGTTCAGCTCTCCCAAGTACATCGCGCCCGAGTCGACGTCGGCGAGGAAGTCGATCTCGAAGTACCCGAGGTAGCCCTCGCTCCGCAGTCGCTCGCCCATGGACTGCATGTACCCGCGGGCCTGCTTGCGATGCTGCTCGGAGAGCACCTCGGCGAAGACATCGTTACCGCACCAGCCTCCGGCGTACGGCGTCAGCTCCTCGAACCCGGTCAGCTCAGTCATGAGCGGCCCAACGAGCGTTCCGTGGCGCGTGACAACGCCCTCGATCGCCGTCTCGCGCGCGTTGATCCGCCTCATGACCTTCAGCTCTTCGGCAACGAGCTCTGCCTCGTGTTTCTTCCAGTCCTTCCCTGTCTTGACGAAGTAAGTCGTCTGGCCCGAGTCGCCGTACGGCGTTTGCACCACCAGGTCCTTGCCGAGCCCCACGCCCCCGGCGAGCGCCAACAGTTCGGCGTAGGTCTTCGCTCGACCGAGGACATTCGGGACCGAAGGCACGCCGGCCTCGTTGCCGAGCTGTGTCGTGACTATCTTCGAGTCGAGCCTGTGCCGGAGCGCCGCGCGCGGGAACGCCACCTGCAGGCCCAGCTCGCGTGAGAGTTGCTCGGTCTCCTCGTCGAACATCAAGAAGGCGGCCTTCCCGAGCCCGCGGCCGCGCACCCAGTCAACGATCTCCTTGTGCCCGAGCAGGTAGTTGCAGATCTCCTCGATCGACTCGAACGCACGCGGTTCACGCTCCCCGGGAACGAACACATGCGGATGGTGCCCGTCGAACGAGTCGTAGTAGTTGACGAACCGGAAGTTGCGCACCCAACGGTCGATCCCGAGCAGGTTGAAAGCCGTCGCAGAAACGAAATACACAGGAGTCTCATTCGTCCGGAAGAACCGGCGGATCTCGGGGACGCCTCGGAGCGGGGCTTCGGTCTTCACCAACGTGACCCCCTCCCGGAGCCTAGCGGCCGGCGGCACCGGCGGCAGCGGCCCCTTGCGCCGCAGGCGGGACACGACCGCGCCGAGTCCAACCGCGGCGGCGGTCACGAACCCAAGACGTCGGATCAGCCGGAGAGTCCGCACCAGTCTCTGACGAACAATGCCATGACCTGGGCGGTCCGCACCACCGACGGGAAGAACACCCGTTCGTCGACGCCGTGTGCCTGCTCCGCGTAGGGTCCGAAGCAGACGGCCGGGATCCCGCCTTGCAGGCCGAACACCCCGGCGTCGGTGGTTCCCGTAGTGGCGACGAGGGAAGGCGCCTCGCCGCTCTGACGGACGAACGCCGCCGCGAGCGAACTCACGAGCGGAGCATCCTCGTCGATCGTGTAGCCCTCGCAGGAGAACCCGCGGTAGCGAACCTCCGGAGGGCTCGCGAACATCAGCGGTTCATCGGCTGCCGCTTCCGCCACAGCCGTCTCGATCCGGTTCCGCATGTCGCCCACCTGCGTTCCGGGATACAGCGCGATGCGGAAGGATGTTACGCACTCCGCCGGGACGGTCGAGGGCCACTCGCCACCTCTTATCTCACCGACGTTCATGTTGATCGGGTGCGAGAAGCGGTCGTAAGGCGCCGGCGGGTCAACGTTCAACTGGGACTCCAGACGACGGAGCTGCCGGATCACGTGGAAGGACTTCTCGATCGCGTTGACGCCGCTCCCCTCGGCCGCGTGTGCCGCGACCCCGCGGATCACGACGTCGAACCACATCACGCCGACCTGCGAGGTCGTGATCGCGGAGCCGAACGGCTCGGCTACGATCGCGGCGTCGGCCACGTAGCCCGCCATGAGGCACGACAGCGTGCCGTTCCCGGTGCATTCCTCTTCCACGACCGACTCTAGATGGACGGGCGCGTGAGGTGTGAGGCCGAGTCGCTTCAGCCCACGAACCGCTCCTACGATCGCCGCAAGACCGCACTTCATGTCGGCGGCCCCCCGGCCGTAGATCCAATCGCCGTCGCGCACCGCCCTGAACGGCGGCGTGTGCCACTGCGCGAGCGGCTCGGGCGGAACTACGTCGATGTGTCCGTTCATGATCAACGAGCGGCCGCCGTTGTCGCCGCCAGGATGCCAGGTGCCAACTACGTTGGCCTTCCCGCTCACGTCCCAATCGAACGGCGCCGCTGCGGGGTTCGCTCGGAGAGCCTGCGCGTCCATCGGAACGTCTACCGGCTCCAGGCCGACTTCGCGGAACGCCTGCCGCATCACCTCCTGGCCGAGGGCCTCGTGGCCAAGGGTGGTGGGAGCTTCGATCAACGCGAGGAGCACATCCTCGATCGCCCCAGCCTCCGCCTGAACCGCGGCCATGATCTCCTGGTCGTCCGCCGTTGGCTCGGGCCAAACGCCGGGCGGAACGGCGGGCTCACCGCGGCCCGCGTAGGTGACCGGCGGCGGAGCGAGGAGATCCGGGGAGGAGGGGCGGCTGCCTCCGTAGGCTCCCGTGGCGAACTCGTTCGAGGAGGCGGGCTCCATCGCGCCCGAGGGTACCGGATTCGTCGTGCCGCTCCGTCCGGACCCGCACTCTGCGCCGTGCCGTCGAGCGGCTGACCGGTGGATCGGTTCGGTTGACACACGGACGTAATGGTGTAATCATGCTTTCATGACCCACACATCCAACACCTCAGAGCAAGAGCTGTCGGGCTGGTTCGCAGGCCGCCTCCCCGACGGCTGGTTCGACGGCGCCCCCGAAGTCACCGCCGACCGGGAAGAGATCCAGGTCGTTGGCACCCTCACGCAACCGGAGCTCCAGAAGGACGCCACTCCCGAGGCGGCTGCGGCCGCAGTGACGGCTCGCATCGACGGGTTCCGTGAGGACACCCGCGAGCAGCGGATGAGGATCGCGACGGAGGCGCAGCATCGGTTCGACCGGAGGGTCTCGTGGGGCGCGCGGTGCGGCGACGCACGGAAGCTCTTCACGACGGTGAGCGTTCCCGCGATGACGCGACTGCGCATGCCGGAGCGGGCGGTGCTGGACACGCTGGTCGACGCCGGGGTCGCGCGTTCGCGCAGTCACGCGTTGGCCTGGTGCGTACGTCTCGTCGCGCAGAAGCAAGACGAATGGTTGAAGGACCTTCGCGAAGCTCTGACTCACGTTGAGAAGGTTCGCTCGGAGGGTCCCGCCTCGTAACCCTTGCGCTGAAATGGGTTCCGCGGATAGGTCTTCGCGCGCTACTCCGCCCCGAGACCCATCCCGTACACACGACGGTCGCTCGCGTGATCGTACAGAACGACTTCCTCGATGCCGTTCTCCCAGAGGTCGGACCAGCAGGCGCTCATCCAGTCCTCCGCCGCATAGGTATCTGCGAAGTGCTGCGAGCGCCCGATCTCCTCGCCGCTGCCGTCGAAGTAGGACCAGGCGAACATCACGATCTCCGGACCCGAACGACGACGCTCATCGCCTTCGAGACGAGGACCTGCTCGCCGGCCTCGAGGCCGGGCGGAACGCTCTCGGCGCCGAGGCGAACGGTCTCGATAAGGCGGTCCGGGTAGGTGAGCGTCACGTCGAACATGCGGACGCCGTGGACGTCCCACGGCTTCACGTCGAGCACGATCGCTTCCTCCTCGCCGATCACGACGGCGGCAGGCTACCGCACGGGTCAAGATATGCATCGGCTTCTGCCGTAGCCCACCTGACGGGCCTCCGAGCTACCGACTCAAGATTCACTTCGCCGGCGTCGAGGATGCACGTATGCACCCGTCGCGGCCCCTGCGGCGTCTTTCCGCCGTGCTCGCCACGCTCGTCGGCCTCGCGATCGCGCAGGCCGCGCCCGCGCACGCTGTCGTTACCGACGGGGACCGCGGCTCGGGGCCGCCGGTCACCCTGCCCTACGTGACCGCCCCTATGAGCGGCGTGAAGTGGTCCGACGTCCCGAAGACCTACTGGGCACGAACTGCCATCGACTACGTCGCGGCCACGAACGACTGGATGCTCGACTCCGATCAAGCGGCCGACGGAACCTACGCGTTCCAACCGGACACGCTCGAACCCCGGAAGCTGTTCGCCCGGGCGCTGGTCCGCGCCTTCGCGCCGGCGACCGCAGTCGACCCCACTATCACGTTCAACGACCTCCCCAACACCGACCACTTCTACGACGACGCGAACATCGCCGTGCAGCTCGGCTGGATGCAGGCCGACGCCGACGGCAACTTCCTTCCCGAAGACCCCGTTACGACGCGCATGGTGCACCGCGCCCTGGTTCTCGCTCTAGGGCTCGGCGACGTCTCTGCGAACCTCGACGGACTCCACACGCACGGCGGCTACGTGTTCGACACGCCGAAGGACTTCGGGACACTTCTGCTGGGGATGCGCCTGGGCCTTCGCTACAACCACGGCGACGAGTCGCTCGACGTCGGGCCTGACTCGCCGCTGCCGCGCGCCGAGGTGGCGTGGTCCCTGTACCGCGCGACGACGGAGGACTCGTGGACGACCGACTCGCTACGGTCCCAGTACCTCACCATGGAGTTGCCGAACCTCGGCCAGGCCGCGAAAAGGATCGTCCAGTTCGGCATCGATTACGTCGGCTATCCCTACGTCTGGGGAGGCGAGTGGTACCAGCCCTCGCCGGCCGGCTACTGCTGCGGCGCGCAGCCCGTCGGCGGTTTCGACTGCTCAGGCATCACTTGGTTCGTAACGAAGGCGGCCGCCGGCACTTGGGACCCGACACCGCCGCGAACCTACAAGGGCTGGGCGCTGCCACAGCGCAGCTCGGCCGAGATGGCTTCCGCCGGCGGGAAGATCCGATTCAAGGCGCTGGAGCCGGGCGACCTGATGTTCTACGACGGGGATGGCGACGGCGTCGTCGATCACGTTGACGTCTACATCGGGAACGGTTTCTCGCTCGACTCGTCAAGCAGCTACGCGGGCGTCTCGATCGTCTACACGGCCGAGGGCTGGTACCGCGACCATTTCGTCCACGGCCGCCGGCTCATCGGCTAGCCGGAGCCGGGCTCCCCGTCTCCCTCCAACTCCCTCTCCAGCACCGCGAGCTCCTTCTCGGTGAGCGCGCGCGACGCGCCGGTCGCCGGGTCGCGTGGCACGATCACCGACTGGGCCTCGGCTGAGAGCGTGCCGTCGGTCTTCCTAACCTCCTCACGCGTCCCAAGGCTCGAGCGCCCGATCCGCGCCAGGCCGCAGCGAACGATGATCTCGCCGTCGTCCTGCTTCAGCTCGCTCCGGAAGTCGATCGCCACGCGAGCCAAGACGAAGTCCCAAACGTCGGTCGTGGAGCCGAGCACCTGTTGCACCCAAGCGTCGCGCGCCTCTTCCAGGAAGTTGAGGTACACCGCGTTGTTCACGTGGCCGTACGCGTCCATGTCTCGCCACCGGAGCTGGATACGCTTCTCGTACATCAGGAGCCTTCGAGCCGGTCGACCTGCAGACCTTGTTCCCCGAGCCAAGCGACCGCGCGTGCGATGTCCGCGTCGGCGCCGTCCATCTCGAGGATGACCCACGCCTGACGCTCTTCGATGTTCGCGCGGCGGATGTTGGTGACGAGGCCGAACTCGCTCCCGACCCGGTGGATCACGGGCTCGGAGATCAGGTGGTCGGGGAAGGTGAGGTGGAATCTTGCCTTCGTCACGGCGTCGGCTCCTCCTGCGGGTTCATGCTCCCAGAGCGGAACCCCTCGAGGTCCAACGTCACGAATCGATAGCCGAGAGCCTTCAGCCCGTCGACCACCCGTTCGCGAACGCCGGGCTCGGCGAGTCGAGGCAGGTCGGGCGGCTCCACCTCGATCCGCGCGATGTCGCCGTGGACCCGAACCCTGCATCGCCGGAACCCGAGGTCCTTCAACGCGCGCTCGGCGCGACCGACCTTCGACAGCTCTTCCACGCTGATCCTCACCCCGAACGCGATCCGAGACGACAGGCATGCCGACGCCGGTTTGTCCCACGTCGGGATCCCGAGACCCCGCGCCACCTCCCGAACCTCCGCCTTGGAGAATCCCACCTCGACGAGCGGATGCCGAACCCCGTGCTCGGCGGCAGCGCGCAGACCCGGCCGGAAGTCCGCAAGGTCGTCCAGGTTGGCTCCGGAAAGAACGGTTGCTCCGCCGGCCTCCTCGGCCACGCGGGCCAGGACATCGTAGAGCTCGGTCTTGCAGTGGTAGCAGCGGTCGGTCCCGTTCGCGAGATACGGGTCTTTCTCCACCTCATGCGTCCGAACGGTTGAATGACGAACCCCGATCTCGGCCGCCACGCGCCGCGCCTCTTCGAGCTCTCCCGGCGGGAGCGAGGGCGAAACCGCCGTGACAGCGAGGGCCCGACCCCCCAGCGCCCGGGCTGCGACCGCGGCTACGAGCGTGGAGTCCGTTCCTCCCGAATAGGCAACGACGGCGCTGGTGAGTGGATCGAACCAGCCGAGCAGGCCCTCGAGCTTGAACGACAGCGCAGACGCGATCATCGGAGACCGATTCTCCCACGCCATGGGGCGGGGCCGGAAATGGAAGCGGGGCCTCGGGTTTTCGTTTCCCGAGGCCCCGACTTCGCCGGAGAGAGGGGCTCCAACTGGCCTTCGCCGCTCCCTCTCCTAGGGTTCGATATGCGTTTGTTGCGGTTCGGTGACGAAGACTAGAAGTCCATGTCTCCTCCGCCGCCGGGCATGGCCGGCGCCCTCTCCCTCTCGGGCTTGTCCGCCACGACTGCCTCCGTCGTGAGGAACAGGGCCGCGATCGAAGCGGCGTTCTGGAGCGCCGACCGAGTCACCTTGGTCGGGTCGATGATGCCGGCCTTGAACATGTCCACGTACTCGCCGGTCGCGGCGTCCAGGCCGTGGCCCGGGTCGAGCGCACGAACCTTCTCGATGATCACGCCGCCCTCGAGGCCGGCGTTCGCAGCGATCTGCTTCAGCGGCTCCTCGAGCGCCCGGCGTACGATCGCAGCGCCGGTGAGCTCGTCGCCCTCCAGGTCGACCTTATCGAGCGCCGCTTGCGCGTTCAGCAGGGCAACGCCACCGCCGGGCACGACGCCCTCCTCGACGGCCGCCTTGGTCGACTGCACGGCGTCCTCGATGCGGTGCTTCTTCTCCTTCAGCTCGACCTCGGTTGCCGCGCCGACCTTGATGACGGCCACGCCGCCGGTCAGCTTGGCGAGGCGCTCCTGGAGCTTCTCGCGGTCGTAGTCGGAGTCCGTCTTCTCGATCTCGGCCTTGATCTGGTTGATCCGGCCCTTGATCTCGTCCTCCTTGCCCTGGCCCTCGACGATCGTGGTCTCGTCCTTCGTAACCACGATCTTGCGAGCCGAGCCGAGCAGATCCAGCGTCGCGTTCTCGAGCTTCAAGCCGACTTCCTCGGAGATGACCTGACCGCCCGAGAGGATCGCGATGTCCTGGAGCATGGCCTTCCGACGGTCGCCGAAACCGGGAGCCTTCACGGCGGCGGAGCGGAACGTCCCGCGGATCTTGTTCACGACGAGGGTCGCAAGCGCCTCGCCCTCGACGTCCTCGGAGATGACGACGAGCGGCTTGCCCGCCTGCATGACCTTCTCGAGCACCGGCAGGAGGTCCTTCACCGCGGAGATCTTCGAGTTCGCGATGAGGACGTAGGGGTCCTCGAGGACCGCTTCCATCCGTTCGGGGTCGGTGACGAAGTACGGCGAGATGTAGCCCTTGTCGAAGCGCATCCCCTCGACGAACTCGAGCTCCATGCCGAAGGTGTTCGACTCCTCGACGGTGATGACGCCGTCCTTGCCGACCTTGTCGACGGCCTCGGCGATCTGCTCGCCGATCTCAGGGTCGGCCGCGGAGATGGCGCCGACGTCCGCGATCTGCTCCTTGGAGTCGACCTCCTTGGACTGGTTCTTCAGGCTCTCGACCGCGAGCTCGACCGCCCGCTCGATGCCACGCTTCAGCGACATCGGGTTGGCGCCGGCCGCGACGTTGCGCATGCCTTCCTTGACCATCGCCTGGGCGAGG
>JBGPKY010000008.1:0-27012 GCA_041486205.1 Actinomycetota bacterium | reverse complement strand
CGACTGTACGAGGGCTTCCTCGAACAGCTGGACGACTCTTACGTCGTCTATCACAGCGTCGATTGGGTGCTCGCGGGCCCGAGCGGACCCAACCAGGGCGAAGCCGACTGCGTGGTCGCGCATCCGGAGGACGGCGTCTTCGTCTTGGAGGTGAAGGGAGGTGGCCTCTCCTACGATCCGGCCACGAAGGTTTGGACGCAATCCGGTCACGACGGTTCGCACGCGCTGAAGGAGGACCCGTTCCATCAGGCTCGCGACGAGATGCATTCGCTCGTCGAGATCCTGTCGACGCAGCCGGGCTGGGAGCGATGGATGCCTTCCTACGGTTACGGCGTCGCCTTCCCCGACGGACGTTATGACCACGACGCGCACCCGGCTGCTCCAGCCGCGGTCGTGATCGATCACGACGACCTCGACCGGCTCGCCGAGCGCGTCCCGCAGGTGATGGATCACTGGCGTCACGGAGGGCGGCGTTTCGGCGCCGAGGGGATGGACGGGCTCGCGCAGGCTCTCGGGTTCCGAGTTGCGATCCGCACGCCGCTCAGGCTCGAGTTCGACGAGGAGGACAAGACGATCGTCGAGCTGACGCAGGACCAGGCGTGGGTGCTGGGATTCGTGACGCATCGCAGGCGGGCCGCGATCACCGGGCCGGCGGGCTGCGGCAAGACGATGCTCGCGGTAGAGCTCGCCAAGCGCCTGGCCGCCGCAGGCCACCGGACGCTCCTGACCTGCTTCAACAAACGTCTCGCCGAGTACCTGCAGGAGTCGACGGAGGGCGTTGCCAGTCTCGACGTATCGAACTTCCATCAGCTCTGCGTTCGTCTGGCGAGCGAAGCCGGTCTCGGATCGCCCGAGGCGAGCGGCGAGCAACCCCAGGAGTTCTTCGAGCAGAAGCTTCCGGAGTTGCTGGAGGAGGCGGCACGCACTCTTGGCCCGCGATATGACGCCATCGTGGTCGATGAGGCGCAGGACTTCCGGGATCGATGGTGGCCCGCGCTCCTTGCGCTGCACCGAGATCCGGACGAAGGCATGCTCTACCTCTTCGCCGATGACAACCAGAACCTCTACGGCGGGACGGCGCTGCCACTCGATGCGGAACACCTCTGCCCACCGCTACCAGCCAACCTCCGCAACACGAAGGCGATTGGCGAATTCGTCTCGATCTTCTACAGAGGAGAGAAGAAGCCGGCGACGAAGGGTCCGGCCGGCCGCGTGCCCGAGATCCTCGGCTACAAGGACGACGACGACCTCGCTCATCTGTTGACCGTCGTCCTCACGAATCTCGTGGAAGAGGAAGACATCCCGCTTGAGGATATCGTGGTCCTTACTGCTGCTGGCAAGGACAAGAGTCGCCTGCGTAAGCGCGAGCGACTGAACGGCTTCCGCTTGTCGGAAAAGGTCGAACCGGGAACGGTGCTGACTTCGAGCGTCCACGGGTTCAAGGGTCTCGAGCGCCCGGTCGTTATCCTCGCGGAGCTCGGCGACAAGCACGGGGACCAGCTAGCAGACTACCTCTACGTTGGTGGCTCCCGCGCTCGCAACCATCTGATCGTACTGGCGGCCGAACCGGTGGCTAGAGAGCTGCGTCGGCTCGTGCGTGCCGTCGAGGCGTAACCGTCAGACGCCGGTAGATTGGTCGCATGTCGAAACGCCAGGACCTCGGCTACTTCGGGCCGGACAGCGCATCATGGCAGGTGCATAGAGAGGTCACCGTGCTCTTCGGGGGGGCGCGCGCGGTGCTGATGCAGGCGGTGCATCCGCTGGTGATCGCCGGCGCGCGGGACTCAGGCTTCTACGAGCGGAACCCATGGAAACGCCTGCAGCGCACGCTGATCCTGACCTACACGATCACCTTCGGAACGAAAGCCGAAGCGCACGCGGCCGCCGACAAGATCAATCAGGTCCACGAGCGCGTCCAGGGCGTCGACGACGTGACCGGCCTGCCGTACGACGCGCTGGACCCACAGCTGTTGCTATGGGTCCACGCCTGCCTGGTGGACAGCGCGCTGCTGTTCGAGAAGCTCACGGTCGGGAAGCTCGACGCCGCAGGACGGCAACGTTTCCACGAGGAGCAGATGCTCGTGGCTGAGATGGTGAAGGTCCCGCGGGAGATCATCCCGCCGACCGTCTCCGCCCTACGTGCCTATATCGATGACGTCGTCGGCTCCGGCATCCTGCGTGTGACGGCATCGGCGCGCACGGTGGCCGACCTGTTCGAGGAGCCGCCGGCCGACGCTGAGTGGCGGCCGATCTTGAAGGGCGTGTCACGCCTGGCGTTCGGGACGCTCCCTTCACGGCTGCGGGGCATGTACGGCGTTGAGCTCACACCGACGCGTGAGCGCGCGATGCGGGCAACGTTCGCTGCGCTCCGGACCCTGCGGCCGCTCCTTCCTCCGAGATATCGCTATATCGCGCCGTACCAGGATTGGCGTCTCGCTCAACGCGGGAAGGCGCCTTCGGCCGTCGCCGAAGCTCGGCGCCGCGTCGGCATCCGTCTCGGCGAAACGAACCCGGCACCTCGCTAGACTGCTCGTCGTGCGCGACATCGACGGCGTCCTGCTCGACATCGACGGCGTGCTCGCCGTTTCTTGGGAGCCGCTCGAAGGCGCGGTGGAAACGATCGAGTGGCTGCGAGCACATCGAGTCCCGTTGAAGCTCATCACGAACACCACGACCCACACCTGCGCGGATCTCGCTGCCACGCTTGCCGGCGCGGGCATTCGAGTGAAGCCCGCGGAGATCGTCACGGCAGTCGTTGGGACTGCGTCGTACCTTCGCACGCATCACACCGGGGCTCGCATCTTCGTCCTCTCGGACGGCGATGCGGGCGATGATCTCGAGGGAGTAACGCTGGTCACCGAGCCCCCCGCCGACGTCGTCGTGATAGGTGGCGCGTGCGATGACTTCGCGTACCCGACCCTGAACAGCATCTTCCAGATGCTGATGGACGGGGCCGGATTGGTCGGGATGCATCGCAACCTCTACTGGCGAACGGCTGAAGGCTGGCAGCTCGACGGCGGCGCGTACATCGCGGGACTCGAGGAGGCGACCGGCCGCCGGGCCGTGATCTGTGGCAAGCCTGCGCCGGCGTTCTTCGAAGAGGCGCTACGGCTGCTTGGAACGCCAGCGGATCGAACGGTCATGGTCGGCGACGACATCGTGAACGACGTGCTGGGCGCGCAGGCCGCGGGGCTGACCGGTGTGCTCGTGAAGACCGGGAAGTTCATGGCGGCCGATCTGAACAAGGGCGTGCCGGATCACGTGCTCGGATCGATCGGGGACCTGCCCGGTCTGCTCGAGAAGCTGTAGCGGTCTCCATCTCGCCATCGGCGTAGTCTCACACTTGCGATGGGATCCAGACGAACGCGGCACGCGCTGCAGCTCTTCGCCGGTATCGCTCCCGAATACGAGCGCATGGGCGCGCTCATGTCGCTGGGGCAGGAGACGCGGTGGCGCCGGTTCTTGGTCTCGCGCGTGAACGCGATCCCGGGCTCGTGGGTGCTCGACGTTGCGAGCGGCACGGGGCTCGTAGCTAGAGAGCTCACGCTCGAGCGCAACGTTCGAGTGGCCGGGATCGACCAGAGCCCCGAGATGCTTCTAGCGGGCGCGGCCTCGGTCCGCACGGCCGGCGTGGACGACCGCGTCGCGTTCGTTCAAGGTCAGGCTGAGCGACTGCCGTTCCCCGACGGGGCGTTCGACTCCGTGACCTTCACCTATCTCCTTCGCTATGTCGACGACCCGGCGACGACGTTGAAGGAGCTCGCCCGCGTCCTGCGACCTGGCGGCGTGATCGCGAGCCTCGAGTTCCACGTGCCGCACGGCTCGCTCGAACGCGCCGGGTGGTGGGCGTATACGCGCCTCGCGCTTCCGCTGGAGGGCGCGACCGCGAGCCGCGAGTGGTTCCGAACGGGTCGCTTCCTCGGTCCGAGCATCTCGCGCTTCTACGAGCGATATCCGCTGCCAGTGCAGATCGGGTGGTGGCAGGACGCGGGGCTTCGCAGGGTCAGGTCGCGGCTGTTCACGATGGGAGCCTCGATCGTGATTTGGGCGGTGAAGGAGAACCCGCTCATCGATGGCTGAGGCAAACGACCGCCCCGCCTTCTACGCGCTCGCCTCAGGCGGTTGGCGCGACTACTGGACGCTGCTGCACCCGCCGTACACGCTGTGGCATCTTTCCTACGTCGCGATCGGGGCTTCGCTCGCTCCGCAGATGCACTTGCGATGGCTGGGGGAAAGCTTGCTCGCGTTCTTGCTTGCGATCGGTTTGGCCGCGCACGCGTTGGACGAGTTGCACGGGCGGCCGCTCCGCACGCGGATCCCCGACGGCGTCCTTTGGGTGATGGCCTTCGTCTCTCTGGCCGGCGCGGTGGGGCTCGGGATCGACGCGTTCTTCGAGATCAGCCGCTGGATCGTGGTGTTCATCGCGATCGGCGGGTTCCTTGTCGTCGCGTACAACCTCGAAGCCTTCGGAGGGGTCTTCCACTCCGACGGGTGGTTCGCGGTGGCGTGGGGAGGATTTCCGGCGATCACCGGGTTCTTCGCGCAGACGGGGAGGGTCACGGTCGCCGCGGTGCTCGTGGCGGCGGGGTGCACAGCGGTTTCGGCCGCACAGCGCCAACTCTCGACGGTCGTGCGAAGGGTGCGTCGCCACGTCGTAGACGTCCGGGGCGAGATCGTCCTTGATGATGGAACCAAGGCACCGCTAGGCGTCGCGCATCTGCGTGAGGCACCGGAGGCTGCCTTGATGCTGCTCTCGGTCGCCATGCCGCTTGTGGCGGTCGGTCTGGTCCTCAGCCGTATCGCGATATGAGAACGAGCACCTCGTCGGCGTAGCGATCCAGTTTCGCCGGTCCGACGCCCAGGATCCCCGCGAGGTCGGCCCAATCATGGGGCTTCTCCTCCGCGATGGACGCGAGGGTAGAGTCGTGGAACACGACATACGCGGGAACGCCGTCGGCCTGCGCCCTGGCTCGCCGCCATTCGCGTAGGGCTTCGTATAGCGACCCGCCCTTTCCCGGCGCCGATCTCTTCTTCAGCGTCGCGGTGGACGCGACCCCGGGCCCGGCGGTTCGAACGCCGACCTCGTCCAAGAAGGGGCTTGGTCTCGCCTTCGCCTCGCCGTGCCAAGTCAGGAACAGATGCTGCCGTGCCCGCGTGATGCCGACGTACAGCAGGCGGCGTTCTTCCTCCGGGTCGGCCTTGGCGCGGCCGGACCGGAACGGCAACTCCCCGTCCAGCAATCGTGGAAGGAAGACAGCGTCGAACTCGAGCCCCTTCGCCCGGTGGTAGGTCAGCAGGTTCACGCCTCGCCCCGCGCGTTCGACCGAGAACCGGCGAGCCAGCTCCGCGACGAACGACGAGAGGTCACCGTCGGGGTGGGATGCGACGAATTCCGCCGCCAGTGCACGCATGCGCCCCAGGTCCGCCTGCCGAGTGATCTCCTCGTCAGCTTCTGGTTCGGTGTCGGGGTCGTAGCCGACCGCGGCGGTCGCTCGCTCGACGGCATCCGACACGGGCGCGGTGTCGCGTTTCAGGCGCTGGAGCACCGAGCGGGGTCCAGGCCGCCTCAGGAAAGCCCCGTCGCGCACCTGGTAGGGGACGCCCGCGTCTGCGAAGGCCTCCTCGAACGGCTCCGATCGCGCGTTGATCCGATACAGCACCGCCATCTCTTCTAGAGGGACGGCCTCCGCGCGGAGCCGCCGAACCTCCTCGAGCACGAAAGCGACCTCGGCCTGCGCGTTCCCGAGGGCCCGCGCGACCGGCTCCGGTCCCTTCGGACGCGTGGCGTGGAGCGTCTTGCGGAACCCTCCCAGTCGATCCGCGAGGCGGTTCGCGACGTCTAGCACCTGCGGGGTCGAGCGGTAGTTCTCCTCCAGCCGGATGATCTTCGCCGACGGGAAGCGGTGCTGGAACTCCAGCAGGTACGAGGGCGACGCGCCGGTGAAGGCGTAGATGGTTTGGTAGTCATCGCCTACGACGCACAGCTCCTCGCGACCGCCCAGCCAGCGGTCGAGGAGGGCGGCCTGGAGTGGATTCACGTCCTGGTACTCGTCGACCGTGAAAGCCGCGAACCGCGCGCGAACCTCTTCTGCGGCCGCCGGCTTCTCATCGAACAGCCGAACCGCGAGCCAGAGCATGTCCTCGAAGTCCAGCTTGCCCATCGAGCGTTTCCGACGCTCATAGCCGGTGTAAACGCGATCCATCAGCTCGGCGGGGATCGGTGGCTCGTGGTCGCCGAGCCGAGCCAGGTAGCTCTCGGCGGGGATCATTCGGTTCTTGGCCCATTCGATCTCGCCGGCCAGCTCGCGGCGAGGGAGGAACTTATGCGGCGGCGGAAGGGCGTTCGCCAGGTTGGAGATGAGCGGCGCTTTCGAGTCGAGAACGTCGGGGAGAGGCTCGCCCATGTGTTCGGCCCATAGGCGCGAGAGTTGCGAAAGAGCCGCTGAGTGGAACGTGCGCGCCTCGACGCCTTCGACTCCCAGCTTCTCCAAGCGCGTCTTCAGCTCGCCCGCGGCCTTGTCGGTGAAAGTCACGGCCAGGATCGCCTCAGCAGGGAACGCACCGGTGGCGACCTGATTGGCGATCCGGTGAGTGATCGCGGTGGTCTTGCCGGTTCCCGCGCCGGCCAAGATCGCGACCGGGCCTCGGACTCCCTCGGCTGCCTCCCTCTGTTCAGGGTTGAGGCCGGCGAGGATGTCCTGCGAGCGTGTCACGAGGCGAGGCTATCAGTCGCGGATGACACCTCGACCGCCGGTCGATCTCGAGTGAGGTGACCCCGAACCGAAAACTGGAAGTGCCGTACCCTTGTGAAGTGCCTCACCCGGCGACCATCGGCGAGCTGCGGGCGGCGGGGTATCCCGACCGGACCGTCAAGGAAGAGCTTCGAGGCAACCTGCTCGCGAAGCTGGGAAGAGGCGAGCCACTGTTCCCCACCATCGTGGGTTTCGACGAGTCCGTGCTGCCGGCTCTCGAGCGCGGGATCCTCGCAGGCCACGACCTCATCATGCTCGGCGAGCGCGGCCAGGCGAAGACGCGGCTGATCCGTCGGATCGTGGACCTGCTCGACGAGGAGGCGCCGGCGATCGCCGGCTGCGAGGTGAACGACCACCCCTTCCGACCGATCTGCGCGCGGTGCCGCGCATCGGTCGCCGAAGACGGCGACGCCGTGCCGATCGTGTGGATCGGGCACGACACGCGGTATGCGGAGAAGCTCGCGACGCCCGATACGTCGGTTGCGGACCTGATCGGCGACGTCGACCCTATCCGAGTGGCCGAGGGCCGCTACCTCGGCGACGAGCTCACCATCCATTACGGCCTCATCCCGCGGACCAACCGTGGCATCGTGGCCGTGAACGAGCTTCCCGATCTGCCCGAGCGGATCCAGGTGGCGCTGTTCAACATCCTGGAGGAACGAGACGTGCAGATCCGCGGGTACCGGATCCGGCTTCCGCTCGACCTGTTGCTGGTCGCGACCGCGAACCCCGACGACTACACCCACCGGGGGCGCATCGTCTCGCCGCTGAAAGACCGCTTCGGCACGCAGGTTCGCACGCACTACCCGGAGACTCTCAGCGATGAGATCCGCATCATGGATCAAGAGGCGCGTCCGCCGGCCGGCGACGTTCCGCTCCGCGTTCCCCTGTATATGAAGGAAGTGCTGGCGGCGCTGACATCGGAGCTTCGCCGGTCGCCGCACGTGAACCACCGCAGCGGCGTCAGCGTTCGCTACTCGATCGGGAACCTCGAGACGCTTTCGGCCGCGGCTGTCCGTCGCGCGGCCCGTGCGGCGGAGCCCGAAGCGGTTCCGCGCGTGTGCGATCTCCCCGCGGTGCTGGAGGCATCGCTCGGACGCATCGAGTTCGACACGATCGAAGAAGGACGCGAGGGGGAGATCCTGCTCCGCGTCCTGCGCACGGCGGAGCTCGAGGTGTTCCGAGCTCGTCTGTCGGGGTTCGATTTCCATCCGATCCTCGATCGTTTCGCCGGCGGCTTCACCGCCGAAACGTCGGACCTGATGCCGGCCTCCGAACTGCTCGGACAGTTCGGAGAGCTGCCTGGCCTGGCGAAGCTGCTGGGACGGCTCGGCGTCGAGGAGGAGAGTCCGGGCGCGGCGGCCTCGGCTGTCGAATTCGCGCTGGAGGGACTACACCTCTCGCGCAGGCTGAACAAGGATCTATCGGGCCGACTCGGCTCGTTCCGCTACGAAGGGTCGGCGACCTCGTAGGATTCGCTCCGTGCCGGAGGTCCATAAGTACATCGGGTTCCTGATCGTCGGGCTATTCACGATCGGCTGGGTCTGGGGACTCGGCGCGCGGCTGCTAAGGCGAGGTCCAGGTGATTGGTTCTGGCGATGGCTCACCGTCGTTCAGATCGTTGCCGTGGTTCAGGCGCTCGCCGGCATCACGCTGCTGGTCCTCGGCCATAAGCCGGGCCAGTGGTTGCACCTCGTGTACGGGTTCGGCCCGCTCGTAGTGATCGTGATCGCTCACGATGCCGCCCGACGAGAGGAGTACCGAGCGAAGCCTTGGGTGCCCTTCGCGTGGGGCGCGTTCTTCTGTTTCGGGCTCACGCTGCGGGCCCTCATGACGGGCTAGGCTGCCGTCCGACGGCATCCTCCCGAGGGATGGGTGGTAGCGATAGCGAAGGGGGTTGCCGGAGACTCCGATCGAAGGGCGAGCGACGCAGCACGGGTCGCTAGAGAGCTTCAGCGTCTCGACCCGTGGACCTACTGGGTCGTCCCGGCACCTGCGGAGGAGTCCGGCGATCTCATCGTCGTCGGTGTGACCGGCGCGTTCCTCGTGATGGCCGTCGTGACCGAGGGTTACGCGGACACGACCGGGCGAGCGTTGAAGATCGAGGGTAAGAAGGTCGGAGGCTTGTCGGCCCTCCGTCGCTCGGCTCGGCGTCTCCGCGGGCGGCTGGCCACATTGGCGGTCTTCGCTGAGGTCGAACCGGTCGTCTGTCTCACGCGCGCGCCGGCGGGCGCACCGCGAACGATGGGCGGCGTGCGAGTGGTCCCGATCTCCGCACTCGCGCGCGACATCACCGAGCGTCAGAAGATCCTGGGGCCCAGCCGCGCCCGGAGGGCGGCCGAGTCGCTTGGTTTCGAAGGCGGGAAGCAGCCCGACCCCGAAGGGACCGGATAGCCTCGTTCCCCGAAGCCGTCGTAGGCTGGGCAAATGCGGAGCCGATACTCGCAGTGGGACGAATCTCAGGACCCGTTCGGACCCGACATCCCCGCCGGGGACATCCTCGAGGAGATGTCCGAGGACCTCCTATCCGGAGCGGGCGCGCAGGGAGCGCTCTCGCGGTTGATGCGGCGGGGCATGTCCGGAAGGTTCTCCGGTCTCGACGCGCTCCGTTCGCGGCTGCGCGAAGCCAGGGCCCGCGACCAGGAACAGCTCAACCTGCAAGGACCGCTCGACGACGTTCGCGGGCGCATCGAGGAGATCCTCGAACGCGAACGCGCGACGCTCTCGTTGCGAGCCGAAGACGACGCTCGTTTCCGAGAAGCGTTCCTGGACGCGCTTCCTCAAGACGCACCCGGGAAGATCCGCGAGCTGAGCGACTACCACTTCGTCGACCCTGAGGCCCAGCGTGAGTTCGACGAGCTGATGGAGCACCTCAAAGAAGAGGTCCTCGGCGCGTACTTCCGGAACATGGCGCAGGGCTTGAAGAACATGTCACCTGAGGAGCTGGCCCGTTTCCGCGACATGCTCGCAGACCTGAACGACATGATCGAGAAGCGCGCACGCGGCGAGCCGTTCGACTTCGAAGGATTCATGCAGCGACATGGCGACTTCTTCCCGGAGAACCCGAAGACTCTCGACGAGCTGCTCGAGCAGATGGCGAGGCGGAGGGCGGCGCTCAACCGCCTGCTGGGATCCATGTCGCCGCAGCAGCGAGATGAATTGCAGGCGCTCGCCGACCAGGTGATGACGGACATGGATCTCGCTTTCGAGGTCGACCGGTTGGGCTCGAACCTGTCGTCGATGTTCCCGGAGGCCGGTGGGGACGAGCCGGCCGTCGGTGCCGGCGACGAGGCGATGCCGTTCTCGGCCGCGGTCGACGCGATGGAGCGACTCCACGAGTTCGAGGACCTCGACCGATCGATGGGCGGGGACTACCCGGGTTCGTCTCTCGATGACGTCGACGAAGATTCTCTCCGCCGAACTCTGGGTGAGCCAGCCGTCCGGGACCTTCGGCGGCTCAAGGAGGTCGAACGCGCGCTGGAGCAGGCGGGGCTCGTCTCGCGGAAGGAGGGCCGTCTGCAGGTCACTCCGAAAGGAGCCCGGAAACTGGGTGAGCGGGCGCTGGTTCGCGTGTTCGAGCGCCTCCGCCGCGACCGCGAGGGTACCCACGAGGCCCTTGACGCCGGAGGGCAGGCGGAGCCTACCGGCTCCACCCGACCCTGGCGGTTCGGCGACTCCGGCCAGATAGCGGTACAGCGCACGGTGTTCAACGCTGTCGTGCGCGGAGGAACCGATGGCGGTGTGAGGCTTAAGCCGGACGACTTCGAACTGGTCGAGGCGGAGCAGCGGACCGAAGCCGCGACCGCGCTGTTGCTCGATCTGTCGTTCTCGATGCCGCTGCGCGGGCATTTCGTACACGCGAAGAAGATGGCGCTCGCGCTTCACGCCTTGATCGAGGGGCGTTACCCGCACGACAAGCTCTACATGATCGGCTTCAGCGACTTCGCGCGCAGGATGGAACCACAGGACCTGACCGCCGCCGGGTGGGAGCGCGTCTACGGGACGAACATGCAGCACGCGTTCAACCTTGCGGGACGGTTGCTCTCGCAGCACCCGCGGGCAGCACGTCAGGTCATCATGGTCACCGACGGCGAGCCCACGGCCCACCTCGAGGGCGAGGAGGTGTTCTTCTCGTGGCCGCCTGTGCCCAAGACGATCGAGCTGACGCTCTCCGAGGCGATGCGTCTGGCGAAGGCGGGCGTGACGATGAACGTGTTCATGCTCGAGGATTCGCCCGGCCTGATCCGGTTCATGGAACGGCTCGCCAAGCTCACGGCCGGAAGGGTGTTCCTCATGGACGATCGTGAGATCGGGGACTTCATCGTCCGCGACTACGTGAGCCGAAGGGAACGCTAGCCGCTAGCCGCGCGGTAAGGTGCTGGTCCATGTCCGTGTCGCGTCTGGCGCGCCTCACGCTATGGATCCTGCTCCTGTCCGGCTCGGCCGTGGTGGGGGCGTACATAGCGGCGCATTCGAACCCACTTCCACCGCAGATCAAGGACGGCGGCTCCCCTTCGCCGACCGATTCCCCTTCGCCGCGCGCGAAGCCTGATCGCTGGTCGGGGACGATCCGGACCCTCAGCTACCACCAGCTCTACGTCGGCGGCCGCTGCACCAGCAACTGGAAGACGACGCTAACCTTCAGCGTGCGGCCCGACGGAATCGTAACCGGCTCCGGCCGCGCGCGGCTCGGATCCAAGGGCCCGCCGTGCCCGTTCTTCGTCGCACAGGTCCAGATCGGGGTGTTCGACCTCGAGGTCGGAGGTGAGCTGGCCGGAGGACTGCTCCGCCTGCGGCTGACGGAAGTAGGGCACACGCCGTCTGCCGGCGCCGACGACCTCGGAGGCTTCCTCCGAACGGTCCTGGCGCCGGGTGACGGCTCGGTGCTGTCCGTACCCGTACGCGGATCCGCCGCCGAGAAGACCATCACTCTGCGGACCGCAGGCACGGATCGCGATACCTTCGTCTCGACGAGCAAGATCCGGTTGCGCTGCAGGAGCTGCTAAGGGCGATCCCACCACAGCGTGACCAGCACCTGGTGGGCCGGCCCCGCGGACCACAAGCCTTCGCTTCGTGCCAGTTGCCCACCCAATGCCTCGGCGATCTCCGCGTCGCGCTCGGCTGGGAGGCATAGTCGTCGCCTGGTCAGAGCGACCGCGTCTTCTCGGTGTTCGAACCCCGCCGGGCTCGTCTCACGTTGGCGATCCTCTCGCTGCACGGGGATGTCGAGTTCCTCCAGCGCGGCGACGGCGTCGCTCGCGGTCGGGCCGCTGGGCCTTTCCAGACCGTGGAACCGGAGCCAGAGGTCGCCCATCCACGCCAGCGGGTGGCGTTCCGTTATCTCGACAACGACTCGTCGGCGTGCGTGGCTGTCGAGCGCCGCGACGAACGGCTCGAGGTCCCGCACGTTGTAGAGCACGTGGTTGCAGACGACGACGTCGGCCAGCGGGATCTTCGCCGCGACGTCCGGCCACAGGCCGAGAACGACTCGCGCTTCGACGCCGGCCGACGCTGCCGCCTCGCGGAATCCCTCGAGCATCGGCCCCGAGGTGTCGATCCCGGTCATGAGGCCAGCTCGATGGGCCAGAGGGAGCGACGCTGCTCCTCCGCCTACACCGACGTCGATCACGGTTCCCCGTTCGGGGAGCGCCTCGAGGGCGCGTGCCGCCGACGGCGATAGGGCTCCCGCGACGGCGACCGCTGCTCGGTGCCGCATCAGCTCGGCCGGGTATCGCCACGGGGACTCCGGCACCTTCGCTTGGATCTCGTCGGGGATACCCCATCCCTGGAGCATCTCGCCCCACGCTTCGAGCGCTCTCATCCCGCTCGCGACTCTACGACGAGGAAAGGGACGGCGCCCCGGCCGTCCCTTTCCGGTGCCGTGCTGAAGCCGGTCGGCCCGTCAGCTCCGCACGACGACCCTAGATGCGCGGATCGAACCGTCGGCCCGCCATGTGCCGAAGACGCGAACGGTCGAACCGCGCGAGAGCTTCTGCGCGTGCACGATCGCGGTCGCGCGACGAACGTGAACGGTGTTCCGGCTGACGAGCCAGTCTCCCGTTCGCGCCGCTGTCTTCGGGAACGCGGTGGCCGTTCCGGTCAGGGACAGCGAGCCGTCCTCGATGTCGGACGAATCCTTGACGTCGACCTGGGTCGCGGTGATCGAACCGTCGGCCTCGAGGAGGCCGTGCACCTCGACCGCAGCTCCAACGGCGACCGCGCCGTCGGACTGGTCGATCTCCGTCGATGAGGTGACGTGGACCGTCGTCCCGCTGACGCTCCAGTCGCCTACGAAGTCGGTCGTCCCAGGGAGGGTGTCGATCGTTCCTTCGAACTGGACCTCGCCGTTCGAATCGTCGTCGGACGATTCCTGCACGTCTACCTGGCTGGCAGTGATCGAGCCGTCGGCTTCCGTGGTGCCTTCCACCTCGACGGTGGCCCCTACGGCGACCGAAGCGTCTTCTTGATCGATCTCGGTCGCGTCGGTGACGTGGACGGTCGTGCTGCTTACCACCCAATCACCGACGAGGCCGGAGGCCGGCAGGCTCTCCACCACGCCGGTCAGCTGGGCCTCGTTGTCGTCCCCGCCATCCGCGCTGGCTGCCGCGGCGGGCACCAAGGCCGCGAGCACGGCTACGACGGCGGCGACGCCGAGCAGTCGAAGCTTCATAACCCCTCACCTCCTGATGTCGTGGTTCTTCAAAGAACCAAGAAAGCACCATGAGCCACAAGCCGGACCCCCGCTGGTGCTAAGGGGAGGTTAAGGACTCGCCCAGCTCGCGGAGGATCTCCTCCGTGTGCTCGCCGAGCCTCGGGGGAGGGCGGCGGGCTGGTGCGACCACGCCGGCGATCCGGATCGGGTCCGCTACGAGCCTGAGTGCTCCGCGCACGGGATCGGAGATCTCCTGTACCGTCGCCGCGCCTTCGGCTGACGCGAACACCTCGTCGATCTTGCGCACGGGCGCGCACGGGACGGCCGCTTCCTCGAGGGCGCGCAGCCACTCGCTCGCAGGTCGCGCGAGGAAGGCTTCCTGCAGGAGCGGGATCAACTCGCCCCGATTCAGAACGCGGACTTCGTTGGTCGTGAATCGCTCGTCGCTTGCGAGCTCCGGCCTTCCGATCACCTCGCAAGTGCGTTGGTAAAGGCGGTCGTTGCCGGCAGCGAGGATGAACGGCCTGTCGGTACTCGCGAATAGCTGGTAAGGGACGATGTTCGGATGCGCGTTGCCCATCGGGCTAGGGACGACGCCACCGAGGAGGAAGTTCGCTGCTTGGTTGACCATCGCCGCGACGCTGGAGTCGAACAGCGACACGGTCACTCGAGTTCCGCGGCCGGTCGCGATCCGTCCCAGCAGCGCGGCTTGGATACCGCTCGCCGCGTACAGCCCGGTGATCACATCGAGGAGCGCGACGCCGACCTTCGTCGGCTCGCCGTCCGGATGTCCCGTGAAGCTCATCAAACCGGACAGCGCTTGGACGATGATGTCGTACCCCGGCCGGGTGGCAGACTCGCCTCCCTCACCGAACGCGGTGAGGGAGCAGTAGACGAGGCGTGGGTTCGAACCGACCATGGTCTCGAAGTCCAGTCCGAACTTCGCCATCAGCCCGGGACGGAAGTTCTCGACGACGACGTCGGCGGTGTCCGCCAGCGCTCGCGCGACCCGAACGCCCTCCCGCGTTTGCAGGTCGAGCGCGATCGAGCGCTTGTTGCGGTTCAGCGAGAGGAAGTAGGCGGCGTCCTCGCCGACGAATGGTGGGCCCCACGCCCTCGTGTCGTCCCCGGTCTGCGGGCGCTCGATCTTGATGACATCGGCGCCGAGGTCACCGAGGATCATCGTCGCTAGCGGTCCCGCCAGCACCCGCGAGAAGTCCACGACCCGCACACCCGCGAGCGGCGGTTGCGGACCGGCTGCCTGCTCTGCCACGGTCTCTCCCTGGTGCGGGCGGGGAAAAGCGGAACCGCCGAAGCCCGAGGGCTCCAGCGGTTCCACGCGCTTTATACGCCGCCCCGGCGTAGCCGGTCAAACGTGTCTGGCGGTTTTGTCACTCTTTCTGGCGCGAGCCCGAGGCGGCCGGATGTCCGATTGGCGCGCCGCCCCGGAACTTGCCACGATATGCCCGTGAACGAGGAGAGCCTGGAGCGAGCGAACGCCTTCCTCGCTGCCGTCGCGGCGCGCGTGCAGCCGGGGGATGTCCTCGCCGCGACGCCCGCCGAGATCGGCCGGGACATGGGCCTCGCCCAGCCCCTCGCGGCCGCGCGAGCCGTTCGTGCTCTGCTGGCCCGACGCCGGCTTGAGGCCGTCGACGGCAAGTACCGCCTCCTCGATCCTCGCCCCGTCGAACCCGGGGAGCGAGAGTCTCTCCCACGCCGGCCCCGAAAGAAGAAACCCGCTCCGGCCGCACGAGGGGTTCGCCGACAGACTCAGCCCGGCCGGCCAACCTACTCGGAGGTTGGACGCGAGGCGATCGAACGGCTGATCGAGCTGGGACGCGAGGTCGGCACGCTTCGAGCGCACCTGCGCGCCGCGCGGGAGGAGGCGCGTTTATCGCGAGAGGCCCGCGACGAGGCCGATCGACGCGCGCAGGCGCTCGCCAGCCGCGTGCACGATCTCGAGGCTCGCGCTGAGATGGCCGAGTCGAACCTGCGAACGCTCCTCGCGGCTGCCAAAGGGTCCGGACGAGAGACGCCGGTCGGGGACACGGAGATGGCTGCGATCCTCGACGTGCTCAAGGGGGGGCCGGACGAACCGGGTTCCCCGGTGGCTCCTCCCCTGGGGCCAGGCTAGTCCGGCGGCGGAGCGGATCCTCGCCCGCCGGCGGCCGAGGCGAGGTGGCACGCGACGGAGTGCCCGGGTGCGAGTTCGACGAGTCCTAGGTCGGTTCCCGTGCACTTCGACTCGACGCCGGCAGTCTTCACCGCCCCCGACACGACCTCCGGACACCGCGGGTGGAAGCGGCAGCCCGGCGGGATGCGGGTCGGGTCCGGCGGCTCACCGGTGAGGAACGGGCGGTCGATACCGCCCGCCTCCGGCACCACGTCCAATAGCGCCTTGGTGTAAGGATGCAACGGGCGCTGGAGGACCTCCTCGGTCGGGCCGATCTCGACGATGCGTCCGAGGTACATGACGGCGACGCGATCGGCGATCGTCCACGCCAGCCCGAGATCGTGAGTCACCACGAGCATCGCGATATCGAGTTCGCCGCGGAGGCCGAGCAGCAGCTTCAGGATCTCCCCCCGGACCGAAGCGTCGAGGCTCGAGACGGGCTCGTCCGCGACGATGATCTCGGGTTCGAGCACGAGCGCGCCGGCGATCACCACCCGCTGTCGCTGTCCGCCAGAGAGCTCGTGCGGATATAGGAGGTAGAAGCGCTGCGGTGGCCGCATGCCTGCGCGGGACAAGGCTCGTGCGACCATCTCCTCCTCGGCCAAGCCGTCGCCGCTTCGATGTATCCGGTGGATCCGCAGCCCTTCGGCGACCGACTCGTAGATGGTCTGCCTAGGGTTGAGAGCTGCCGTAGGGTCCTGGAATACCATCTGCACGCGACGTCGATACTCGCGAAGGTTGCCGCGCAAGGGGTTCCCCTCGAACAGGATCTGCCCAACCTTCGGTTTCTCCAGACCCATCACGGTCCGTGCCAGCGTCGTCTTGCCGCAGCCCGACTCTCCGGCCAATGCGACGACCTCTCCCGGGTACAGCGTGAGGTTCACTCCGTCGACGGCCCTTGCGTCCGTCGCCTTCTTGCCCATCAGGCCCGCAACGAGGCCGAGGCGGCCCGCGAACGTCACCTTGAGGTCGCGAACCTCCAGCAATGGGTCCCTGCCCCGATCGGCCGGTGCGATCCTATGAGCATCCACCGCGTCACTCACCTCTGGCCGCCAGCGTTGCGCCGTCCTTGGCGAGCAGGCACGCCGCACGCCGCCCCTCGCCACTCGGATATAGCTGAGGATCGGTCACCGAGCATTCGTCGAACGCCACCGGGCATCGGGGATGGAAAGAACAGCCGGGCGGAACATCGCCCGGGTACGGAGGGTCGCCGCCGAGCCCGGACGGCGCCATGCGGAAACGATGATCGCCGATCGAAGGGAACGCGGCGGCGAGCGCTCTCGTGTACGGATGAGCCGGGTTGGTGAACACCTCGACCGCGGGTCCCTCCTCAACGATCTTGCCGGCGTACATGATGGCGAGGCGGTCGCAGACCTCGACCAGCACCGAGAGGTCGTGAGTTATGAACAGCATGGCCAGGCCGAGCTCGCGCTGGAGCTCCTTCAGCAGGGTTAGGACCTGCGCCTGGACCATCACGTCGAGGGCGGTGGTCGGCTCGTCTGCGATCACGAGGCTCGGGTTGCAGGCGAGCGCCATCGCGATCATGACCCGCTGCTTCTGTCCGCCGGAGAGTTCGTGCGCATAATCGTTCAGACGGCGCGGCGGCAGGCCGACCTGTTCGAGCAGCCCGCCGACTCGAACGAGCGCTTCCCGCTCGCCGGCCTGCTGGTGGATCACGATGGCTTCCGCGATCTGGTCTCCGACGCGCTGCACGGGGTTGAGCGCGTGCATGGCTCCCTGGAAGACCACAGATGCTTCGGTCCAGCGCACCGCGCGCAGTCGCCCGAGCTTCATCTCGAGGATGTTCTCGCCGTTCAGCTCGACGCTGCCGCCGACCTTCGTCCCCTTGGGGAGCAGGCGGAAGATCGCGTTCACGATCGTGGACTTGCCGCATCCGGATTCGCCGGCCAAACCGAGCACTTCGCCGCGATCGATGTCGAAGTCCGCTTGTCGAACCGCGGGAACCGGCCCCGCTAGGGTCTTGTAAGTGACGGTGAGGTCGCGCACCGACAGAACCGTCATCGCTCACGCAGCTTCGGGTTGAGGATCTCATCGAGGGCGAACCCGCACATGGTGAACGCCAGCACTACGAACACGATCGCCAGGCCCGGCGGCACGAGCCACCACCACTCGCCGGCGCCGGCCGCCCCACCGTTGAAAGCGAACTCGAGGATCGTTCCCCAGGAGATGCTAAGCGGGTCGCCCAGTCCGAGGAACGAGAGCGTGCTCTCGGACAAGATGGCGATCGCGACCGTGAGGATGGTGTTCGCGAAGATCAGCGGGCCGACGTTCGGAAGGATGTGCCGGGTGATGAGGTGCCAGTTGCTCGCTCCCAGCGCGCGGGCACGTTCGACGTACGCGCGCGTCTTCACAGACAGTACCTGAGCACGCACGATCCGCGCCGTGCTCGGCCACGACGTGACGCCGATGACCATGATGATTACCCAGAGCCCGCGCCCAAGGATCGACGCGAGGACGATCGCTAGCGGCAGGAAGGGGATGACCAGGAACCAGTCGGTGAGGCGCATCAACACCGTCTCCGGCCAGCGGCCGAAGTAGCCTGCCGCGATCCCGACCAGCGAACCGATGAACATGGAGATGAGCGTGGCGAAGAGCCCGACCATCAAAGAGATGCGGGCTCCCCAGATCGTCAACGTCAGCACCGACCGCCCCAGGTTGTCGGTCCCGAAGGGAAAATGGAAGTTCGGAGCTTGGTACGGCTTCCCGGTGCAAGCGCAAGTGGGATCGAGTCCGCTCCGGTTGGCGAGCAACGGCGCGAAGAGGGCCACGGCGACGAAGAAGACGAGGATGTAGAGACCCCACATCCCCATCTTGTTCCTCCGGTAGGTCTGCGTGACCCGCTGAAGGGACCGCTTACGGCGCGCCCATGCGATCTTGCGAGGGTTCGAAGGGACGGGCGGCGGCGGCACGTCAACGAGGGGCCCGGCGGAGACGGGTTCGAGGGGTGGCGTCCTCATCCGCTCACGCGGCCCTCACCCGCGGATCGAGGTAGGAGTACACGAGGTCGGCGACGAGGTTCGAGATGATGACCGCAGAGGAGAACAGCAGGAACAGCGCCTGAAGCAGGGGGAAGTCCTTCGCGTCGATCGCCGATACGGTCAGCCAGCCGACGCCCGGATAAGAGAAGACGTACTCGATCGTGATCGCGCCGCCGAAGACGAATCCCAGACTGAGCAGCGTCAACGTGAACGTCGGCAGGATCGCGTTCGGCACGGCGTGACGCCACAGCACTTTCTCTTCGCGGACGCCCTTTGCCCTCGCCGTCTGGATGAAATCCTCGCCCAGGATGTCGAGTAGCGAGGAGCGCATGATCAGCGAGAACTCGCCGAGGTACGCCAGCGTCAGTACGAACCACGGCAACACCAGGTGGTTCAGCACGTCGAACCAGTGCTGGAGCCCGGTGAAACCGGCGCCCGACGTGTCGTAGCCACCCGTGGGGAAGATCGAGGGGAAGAATCCGACTCCCACTCCGAACGCCATGAGCACGAGGATCCCGAACCAGAACTCGGGCATGGCGTAAAGGAAGAGCGTGACCCCCAGCGAGCTGATATCGAAGGCGCTGCCTCGTTTCCACCCGCCGTAGATGCCGATGATCACCCCTATCCCGGCCGAGGCGATCGTCGAGGTCCCGACCAGGAGGAGAGTTGGCCAGATCCTGTCGGCCACGACTCGCCTGACGGGTGCGCCGCGGAGGAAGAACGACTGCCCGAAGTTCAGGGTGACCGTGTCTTTGACGTAGATGATGAACTGCTGGGGAAGCGGCCTGTCGAGCCCCAGCTCGTGCTTGACCTGTTCGACGTTGTCCGGGTTGAAGGCGGCGCTGCCCCTAAGGAGCAGCGCCGCCGGGTCGCCCGGCATGATGCGGAAGAGGACGAAGTTGAAGGCCAGGACGAAGCAAAGCGTGAGGACCGCTTGGGCGATCTTCCCGAGGACGTACCCCCGCGTTCTCACGATCCGCTCGTCTGGCTCCTACCGGTCCTGGCTCAGGCCTCGTCCTCCTCGCCTTTGCCCCTTCGGCTCCACAACACCCCGGCGACGACCGCCACCACGCCGAGGATCAGCAGCCAGATGAACGGGGAAACGCCCTTGGTCGACGACGCTGAGGCTCCGCTCACGAGTTGGAGCGTGGTCCAGACCTTGCTCGGCCCGCCGTAGCTCTCGAGAGGGTCGCCCTTCGGCACGGGCTGCACCTGGTAGCCAGTGAACCGGTCGGTCCGCCAGGCCGAGAATATCGGGTCGTACCACATGATCGCGTATGCGCAGTCTTCGTAGTAGATCTTCTGCATCTGGTGGACGATGTCCCAGCGGGCCGCGGGGTCGAGCGTGGTGCGCTGCTGCTGGAACAGCTTGTCGTACGCGGGGTTGCAGTAGTACGAGTCGTTGTTCCCGTAGGTGGATCCGTCCGGAGGACGCTCGGAGCATTGGAACCACGAGAGAGCGGAGTCCGGGTCTGGGTCCGGGATCCATCCCCAGCTGAAAAGGTCGTACGTGCCCGCGTTGATGATGTCACCGAGCCGGCCCGAGGTCATCGCCTGCACGTCTGTCTTGATCCCGATCTGCTTCAACCAGTTCGAAACGAACGGGGCGGCATCGACGGATGACTGCTCGTTAGTCCTCACGAAGTAGCGGAATTCGAGCGACTGCCCGCAGCCCGGCATCTCACGGACGCCGTCACCGTTGCAGTCCTTGTACCCGGCGTCGTCGAGTAACTTGTTCGCTCCCGGGATATCCCACGAGATCAGATCGCTTCCGGTTGGGTTCCATCTGGCTCCCGCCACGGAGACCGGCGGGATGATCGTGTTTCCCGGCAAGCCGTACCCGAGGAGCACCTTGTCCACCAGGGTCTGGCTGTCGATGGCCATGCGGATGGCGCGGCGCACAGTCACGTCCTGCAGCGCCGGGTGTCCGTCGCCGTGAGGCGTGTAGGTACTGGTCTTGGGCTGGAAGGCCGAGCCCGTGTTCATGCCGATCTCCTGGAACGACGGGATCGTCCCGGCCATCGTCGCGATGTTCGGCTGGCCCTGGAGGGACTTGAAGATGTTCGCGGAGCTGAAATAGGCGAAGTCGACCTCGCCCGTCTTCAGCGCTCCGGAGAGCGCGTCCTCATTCTTGTAGATCCTGTAGATGAGCTCGTCGACGTGTGGTTGCGGGCCGGTCCACTCAGGGTTGCGGACCATCTTCACGTACTCGCCGACCTTGTACTCGGAGATGATGAACGGTCCGCTGCCGACGTTGGGGACGTTCTCGAACTGCTTCGGCTTCGCGATCTTCGAGAAGACGTGCTCCGGCAGGATGTAGTCGTACATGTACGGCACCTTGCCGCTATACAGACCGGTCGGCTGGCTGGTGTGGAACGTGATGTGAGTAGCGTCGGTGGCGACGACGTCGCCGTCGATCAGCGTGAGGTAGTTCTGCGGCAGGTAGGCGTGGTTGTTCTTGTACAGGTTCAGCGTGTAGGCGACGTCCTGGGCTGTGAGCGGCACACCGTCCGACCACTTGATGCCGGATTTTATCGTGTAGGTGAAAGTCATGTTGTCGGGGCTCGTCTCGACCTTCGTCGCCAGGCCGGACATCGGGCCGTTCGGTTCGACGCCGAGGGTGGGACCGAAGTCAACGAGCAGGTGGTAGCTGGCGGTCCAGAAGTAGAAGTCCGTCGCGAGGTACCCGCTCATAGGGTTCAGCGAACTCGGTTCGCCCGTTGCTCCCCATGTGAAGGTGACGTTTCCACTGCCGGATGGACTGCTGCTCGCCGAGGTGCTGCTAGCCGGGGTGCTGCTGCTTGTGTTCTTCGCGAACGCTGTGCCGGCGGAACCGATGCTGATGAGCACCGCGCCGATCGCGAACAGGGCGATGACGCCCAAGCCGGTACGCTTCGAACCCCTCATGCCGTACCCCCCTGTCGAGCCGTCTCCCGATTATCTACTACGTGCCTCGGGCGGGCCGAGGCTCGCCGCGGGCGTCCGTGTGCCCGGATCCGAAAAGGGTTCGCGCATCGAAGACATCGGTGACCGGGCACTTCGGACGCACGAGCGGCGCCTGTATAGCACGCCTCCTTCCCGACCGCTAGCTGGCCGTTCGGACGAGGCCGTGACCTCAGGTCAGGGCACCGTCTCCGAGGGCGTCCAGCGCACCGGTAGGGGTTTCTCCCGCAGCTCGTGGACGAACGAGACGCATTCGTCGACGGCTGCGTTCAGCAGCGCTTTCCCTTTCTCGGCCGTCGCTTTGGTCGCGTCGCCGTGCACTCCCGTGTGGCTGAGGGCGTTCCACCAGGGCATCAGCTTCAGGGGGCCGTCCGACCAGTCCATCCACGCGTTCGGGCCCTCCGGGAAGGAGTTCTCGTCGACGGCTTTGTCCATGAAGACGGCCTCGGGGTCCAAGTGGAGGTAGATCGAGGTTTCGAGCTCGCAGGCGTGGCCCATGCCCCCGATCTCGGACTCGCGGACATCCTCGATCACCCTCTGCGCCGCCGGGCTCGTGAGGTAGAAGGCGCCGGAGGCAAGCACGTCCGGGTGCTGAAGGCCGATGAGCCTGGAAGCCATGTCGATGAGTGGGATGTTCGAGCCGTGCCCGTTGAGGAACAGGATCCGCTTGAAGCCGTGGTGCGCGAGCGAGTTTCCGATGTCCGTGCAGTACTTCGTGAACGTCTCCCAGCCGATCGTGATCGGACCGGGGAAGTCCATGTGGTGCGGGGTGAAGCCGTGGATCACGGGCGGGAGTAGCACGATCTCGTCCGGGGCGGTTTCGGCCGCGCGGCGGCAGATCTCGGTGGCGATGCGCGTGTCGGTGTCGAGCGGAAGGTGCGGTCCGTGGTCCTCGAGAGTTCCCGCCGGGATCAGACAGACGCGATCCTCGGCGACGGCCCGGCGAACCTCTGGCCAGGTGAGGCGTTCGTACAGCAGCGGTGTCGTCCATGCCATCTGGGGCTCTCCTTACAGGACGCCGGTGAGGTCGATCTCTTCGTACTCGCTCTCGCAAGGGATCCCGGGAGCGACCCACATCCGGCCTTCCTCCAGGTCCACGACCATCGAGAAGACGACCGCCGAGGCCTCGTCGCCTTCGTCGGGGTCGGGGTGCAGGCAGACCGCCTGCGGCTCGGAACCGTGGTCACGAAGGATCTCGATGAGGGCTTCGGTGGTATCCGGCTTGCGCTCGGCGAGCAGTTCCTTCAGTCGGTTGAAGCGCGCCATGCTTCCCTCGGACGGCGGCGGAGCGAGCTCGCCGAGTTCCGGTGTCTCGTAGTGGTTGGTGTGCGGCCCCGGCCCCTCAACCATGGCTTGGCGCTTCCCCGTCGTCTCGATGGTGAACGCATCGCCGCCGGCGAATGCGAACACGTGGCCGTACCCGCCGGCGCGTGAGGAGAGCCCGGCGCGCGCGATCGCGTCCTCGCGGTCCATCGACTCGAGCGAGTTGCGCGAGACGATGACTCGCGGTACTCCGACGCCGTCATCGGACGCCGTGAGCGAGCCTATGCCCTGCGCCCCACCGAAGCTGTTTACGCCAACGGCCGGTATGCAGCACACGACGGTCGGTGAAGCGAGCGCGAAGGGCCGGTCGTGGGCGATGTCCACCACCACTGCGACCTTGCCCGTATCGCCGGCCAGCCAGTGCTCGTTGTGCGCGAGGAACGTGTAACCCGGGCCGGTGACCGTGAAGCTCGAGCACCGCTCGATCGGAGGCTTGACGTAGCCCTCCTTCCGCTGGAGGAACAGCAGCGTCCCTTCCGGCGCCTCGAGCAGCGGTTCGAGCTCCTCGAACGCGTTCACCGCGAACAGTTCGAGGACCGGAACCATCGCGCCGACCGACATCCCCTTGAGCGTCGCCATGTACTGAGGGAACGCGGTCTCGGAGGCAACGAGGTATGGCGTGAGCAGATCCTGTAGCTGCTGCGAGGACACTCCCCTCCGGTCGAAGTAGTGGTGGTAGAAGTCGATCGACTCGTTGACGAGGTCGCGAAGCTCGCGACCGATCTGCTGCCCGCGCGCGTCGGGGTCCCCTTCCGCACGCACCACCCTCAGCTCGCCCATGCGCCTCTCTTCCCTGCGGGGTACGGTGAAGGTTACGTCATCGCCCCACCGGGCTGCGTGCGAGGGGCGGCCTCAAACGGCCGCGTACGCCTGTGCGCCGGCGACGAACGCGTCGAAGAGCGCCTGCTGCGCGGGGTCGCTCGCGGCCGTGTCTTCCGGGTGCCATTGAACCGCCACGAGGCTGCCATGGTTGCGCTCCAATGCCTCGACTAGGCCGTCGGGTGACCATCCGGTCGCGACGAGTCCGTCACCCAGGCGGTCAACGCCCTGATGATGGTGCGAGGAACAGGAGAGCACATCCGTGCCGCACAGCTCGGCGATACGACTGCCGGGAGCGAGTCTCACGTCGTGAGTCGCGACGGCATCCTCGACGGGGGCGCCGTGTTCCAGGAGGCCGTCGATCGCGGGCAGGTGTTGGAGCAGCGTTCCACCGAAGGCGACGTTCGCTACTTGGGCGCCGCGGCAGATCGCCAGGGCGGGCATCCCGGTCCGGTCCGCGGCAAGCAGCAGACCGATCTCGAGGCGATCGCGATCGGGCTCGACGCCGTATAGCTCGCTCCTGGGCTCGGCGCCGTATCGGGCGGGATCCACGTCTCCGCCACCGACGAGCAGCAAGCCGTGGAACAACATGAGCAGCTCGGCGGGATCTCCGTCGTCGGCCTCGGTTAGGAGCACGGCGCGCGCGCCGGCCCGACGAAGGCAGTCCACGTACGGAGACGGCACGCCGTATCCGCCCTGCGGCCATCGGGCAACGCGGCCCGGCGCGAGGTGATACGTGGGGATCGCGATGAGCGGCCCACTCACCACGTCAGTCTCTGAACCTCCCGCGCGAAGCGGCGGAACAGCTCGCGGCCTCGCTCCTCATGCTCCGAGACGTAGCGAGCGGACTCGACGCGCATCTCGTCGGCAGACTTGCCCCACTCGCGCTTGAGGTCGGTTCCGCTTTCGGCGATGCCGATCCACCAAGCGAGCTCGACGCTGTCAACCTCCTGGTGGAACTGGATCCCCCAGGCGCGCTCGCCTGCGCGGTACGCCTGGACCGGGACCCTGTCGCCGGCGGCCAACAGCGTCGCATGCTCGGGGAGCTCGTACGTGTCCTCGTGCCACTGGAAGACCATGTCGCCGTCGGCGTATAGGGCCAGCAGCGGGTCACGCTTCGCTTCGGCGGTCGGGTGTAAGGGTTCGAAACCGGACTCCTTCACCGGCGACCCGAAGACCTCCCCGCCGAGCGCCCGCGCCAGGAGTTGCGAGCCGAGGCAGATCCCTAGGAACGGGACGCTGCGTTCCACCGCCTCGCGTGTGTACTCGCGGACGAGGGCGAGGTACGGGAACCGGTCCGTCTCGTCGACGTTGACGGTCCCCCCGAACGCGATCACGCCTGAGACGGCATCGAGCGGAGGGAGCGAGGTGTTCGGGTCGGTCATGTTGGCCGTGAGGATGTCGCACCCGGCCCGGAAGAGCGCAGCCGGCGCGACGCCGAACGTCTCGTACTCGTCGTTGCGGATCAGGAGGATCGGTTTCATGCGTGCGAGTGTAGCGACCCGCCGCCACCTACCCGCGCTCGAAGTAGCGCTCCAGCTCCCAGTTCGTCACGACCTGATTGTCGAAGATGATCTGCTCCTGCCGGGCCGTGTTCAGCAGATGCTCGAACACGAAGTCCCCGAAAGCCTCGCGTGCGACCTCGCTCTTCTCGAACCCGGCGATCGCCTCGTGCAGGGCCGTGGGTACCCGAGGAACGTCCTTCGCCTCGTACGCGTTCCCGCTGAACATGTCCGGAGCCGCGATCCGGTTCTTGATGCCGTGCAGGCCTCCCGCGATCGTCGCTGCGAACGCGAGGTACGGGTTCGCGTCGGCCCCGGGGATCCGGCACTCGATGCGGTTGCCCGTGTGCTCGCCGACGACGCGGAATCCGCACGTGCGGTTGTCGTGGCTCCACACGATCGCCGTCGGCGCCCAAGACCCGAGCTGATAACGCTTGTAGGAGTTCACGAACGGCGCGAACATCCACGACATCTCGCGCGCGGTGCCCATGAGCCCACCGAGGTAGTGGTTGAACGTTTCCGACATGTGATGCGGCGCATCGTCGTCCCACATGAGTGACTTCGAGCCGTCGGCGTTCCAGACGCTCGAGTGGAGGTGACACGACGAACCGGCCTCGGCCATCGTCCACTTGGCCATGAACGTGATGGCCGCGCCGTTCAACGCGGCGATCTCCTTCGTGCCGTGCTTGTAGTACGCGTGATTGTCGGCTGTCTCCATGACGTTGCGATAGGTGATGTTGATCTCGTGCTGCCCCTTGCCGAACTCTCCCTTCGAGAACTCGACCGGGATGCCTGCACCCGACATCCCGTTCCGGATCTGGCGGATGATCCACTCGTCCTTGGTCGTCTGGAGCATGTGGTAGTCCATGATGTACGTCGAGGACGGCTCGAGGTCCTGGTAGCGCTTCTTCGCTGCGTCCTCGTAGGAGTCCTTGAAGAGGTAGAACTCAAGCTCCGAGCCCGCTTTGACCACGTAGCCCGCTTGCGCGGCGCGTTCGATCTGTCGTTTGAGGATCGTGCGCGGAGCGACCTCCACAGGCTCGTTAGTTTCCTCGTCGTGGATGTCGCAGATGACCATGGCGGTCTTCTCGATCCAGGGGACGAGGCGCAGCGTCGACATGTCCGGAACCATCTTGAAGTCCCCGTAGCCGGTCTCCCAGCTCGCGTACCTGTAGCCGGGGAGCGGTTCCATCTCCATGTCGATAGCAAGGAGGTACAGGCAGGCGTGCAGCCCCTCGTCGCCCAGGACCTCCTCGAGGAAGAAGTGGGGGAGGATGCGCTTGCCCATGAACCTGCCCTGGAGGTCGGTGAACATACAGAGCACGGTGTCGACCTCGCCCGAATCGGCGAGCTCTTCCAGCTCCTTAACGGTGATCTTGCCCTGCTCCATGGGGGCCTCCTTGGATGGATGAGCGCGGCGGCCGTGGTGGCCCGCCGCGCTCGATCCGACGAAACGGCTCTAGACCTCGCCCAGCTCCCGCTCGATAGCGGCCAACTCCTCCGCCGAGCCCTGCACCTTCGGTCCCTTGAACCACTTGTGGGCGGAAACGAGCCAGTAGATCCCGGCGAAGCCGATCACGATGAGGACGGCGACCGGCGCGTAGTTGAACGCGTCGATCTTCTTGATCCCGAGGCCCCCGGGGCTGAGCTGCGGAAGCATCAGCATGATGCAGATGAACACCGTCCAGGTGACCGCGACCGTGCCCACCGGCTTGCTCCACTTCCCCAGGTTCCACGGCCCGGGCCGGAACGCCTCGCCGGCCTTCAGCCGCAGGAACGTGGGAGTCACGTACGCGATGTACAGACCGATCACCGCGATCGCCGTCACCGCGAAGTAGGCCGTGACGCT
>JBGPKY010000007.1:0-28030 GCA_041486205.1 Actinomycetota bacterium | reverse complement strand
GAGCGGCGAGCCGACCTCCTCGGCGAGCTCGATGGCGCGATAGATCTTCCCGACCGGATCGGTGCCCCACACCTTCCGTGTCATGAGGAGGAACGGCGCGTGGACCGCGCGAACCGCGAGGCGGTGTTCCTCGGATAACTCGAGGATGCGATGTGCCTCCTGGGTGGCGGGGTCCTTCGTAACCATCACCTCGACGGCTTCGAACCCCGCGGCGGCGATGAGCCGGAATCCCTCGTGAAGCGGCCGCGCGAAGAACGCGGCCGTAGAGCAGAGGAGGGCAGAAGAAGGCGCGTCAGATCCTTGGGATCCCGGGGATCTGGAACTCATGAGGTCATCCTATCGGTGGCTGTCGGGACGGCCGACTATGCTTCGCGGATGTTCCTGTTCCCTCTCGCGGCGGCCGGCGTCTCGCTCGCGTTCGCCGCACTGCTTGGGAAGCAGTTCCTCGCACGTCGCCGGCCGTACCAGGCCATATGGGCGGTCGCCCTGCTCATGTACGCGGCAGCGTCGTTCGCCCTTCTCATGGGCCTTCAGGGAGGTTGGTCGACTGGCGAGTACCGAACCTACTGGTTGTTCGGGGCCGTGCTGAACGTGCCATTCCTCGCGTTGGGCGAGTTGTACCTCCTCGTGAGGAACCGGACGCTCAACAACGTCTTCCTGATCCTCCTGCTGTTCGCAACAGCCTTCGCGGCGTCGCGGGTGCGAACCGGTCACATCGATGTCTCGGCGCTTTCCAAGGACCTGCCCCTCGGGAAGGACGCGTTCGTGAGCGACAGGTTGCCATATCGGCTGTCGCAGGTCTTCGACTACCCGGCCTACCTATTCCTCTTGGGTGGTTCGGCATGGTCGGCCTGGAAGATGCGAGGACGGCCCGAGCTGCACGATCGCTACGTCGGAACACTCGGCATCGCGATCGGCGCAACTATCGTCGCGATCGGGTCCGGGGTCGGCGCTGGGCTGAACGTCGTCCCGGTCTTCTCGATCGGATTGGCCGCGGGGATCGCGGTCATGTTCTGGGGGTTCGTGCGGGCCTCCAGACCCGGCGCGCCCCCCTCGAAGTCCGCCTCCTAGTCCTCCGGCAGCATCCCGGATCCCATCGGCCAGAGTGATCCGCCCTGCCCGCCAGCGCGAAGCATGCCTTGACCGCGCGGAGGGGAGGTGGTCGGCAGTGAAGCCGCGCCGGAATCAGAGCGGCTTCCGCGGTCGGAGGAAGCACTCATCCCAAGGAGGTAATCCGTTGCTCGGAAAGCGCTTGCACAAGCGAGCGATCGCCGTGGCGGCAACGCTCTCCCTCGCGGCCGGGCTCTTCGCGGGGCTCGGGCCGCTCTCGGGCCATGCGTCCAGCCACCGTGAGGCGCCGCTGCTCGCCGCCGACCCCCAGGTCGACGGGACCGACCTGTACGCGTTCGTCAGCCCCGATCGTCCGAACACCGTGACGATCATCAGCAACTGGATCCCGTTCCAGGAGCCCGCGGGCGGTCCGAACTACTTCGCATGGGCCGACGGCGTGAACTACGACGTCCGCATCGACAACAACGGGGACGCGAAGGCCGACATCGTCTACAGGTGGGTCTTCACGAACCACTACCGCGACGCCAACACGTTCCTTTACAACACGGGCCAGGTCACGTCGCTGACGGACCCGAACCTGAACTTCTACCAGACCTACGACCTCACGCGGATCGACGAGAACTCCGGCAAGGACACGCTGCTCGTGAACGACGCGAAGGCGGTTCCCTCCAACGTAGGCGCTGCATCGATGCCGAACTACAACAGCGGTCTGTTCGATGCTGGTGTGACCTCGTTCGGCTCGGCGCCCAGCAAGACGTGGGTCGGCCAGGCTGACGACCCGTTCTTCCTCGACCTGAGGGTCTTCGACCTGTTGTACGGGGCCAACCTCTCCGAGGTCGGCGACGACACGCTAGCCGGCTTCAACGTCAGTGCGCTCGCGCTGCAGGTTCCGAAGAGCGATCTTGCCGCGGGCGGCGACGTCAACGGCAACCCGACCGTCGGCATATGGACGACGGCATCCCGCCGGAGCATGCGCGTGCAGACCAGCACGGGCTCTCAGACATACACGGGTCACTTCGTCCAGGTCTCGCGTCTCGGTATGCCGCTGGTGAACGAGGTCGTCGTGCCGGTTGGGCTGAAGGACTATTTCAACGGCTCGAAGCCGAGCGCCGACGCCCAGTACCTCGGCGCCGTGCAGGATCCTGAACTCCCACACCTGCTGAACGCGATCTACGGCACGGAGGTTCCGGACTCGGACCCGAACACGCCCGGGGTCCAGCGGGCCGACCTTATCCAGGTGTTCCTGACCGGCGTGCCCGGTCTGAACATGCCCGATGGCGTCAAGCCGTCGGAGATGCTTCGCCTGAACATGTCGATCGACCCGTGCTCGAGCGCATGCTCGACGCTCGGCGTGATCGGCGGCGACCTGGCCGGGTTCCCCAACGGTCGTCGACTGTCGGACGACATCATCGACGCCTCGCTCCGCGTGGTCCTAGGGGTCCTGCTTCCGGACCACCAAGCGATCGCCGACACGATCGGTGACGGGGTGAACGCGAACGACGCTCCGTTCAACTCGGAGTTCCCGTACCTGGCATACCCGCATGCGGGTTCGGACCCCACCCCGCACCCTTAGACACGGCCGAAACGGAGGGACCCGGCCCAGGAGGCCGGGTCCCTCCCTCCTACCCCTGGGGGAGTGAACGGATGACGCGGGTTGCGAAGGTGGGACTCGTCACCGCGCTGGCGGTGGGACTGTTCGTGACGGGCGGGATCGGCGCATTCCGGAGCCTTGGAAACGACGGCAGGTCGACGACGCAGGTCACTCCCAACGGGACCGAAGCCCTGCTGAAGCCCGCGGTCGGCTCCGCGTCGCTGATCGACGAGATCGCGTCGCTGCAGGACCGCTTGCGTGTTCTCCCCTCGGACTGGCGGTCGTTCGCTTCGCTCGGGCTTGCGTACGTGCAGCAAGCGCGCGTGAGCGCCGACCCGAGCTACTACCCGAAGGCCCAGGGCGTGTTGCAGCGGTCGCTCTCCCTGAACGACACCGACAACTTCCAGGCGCTCGTGGGTATGGGCGCGCTCGCCCTGGCGCGGCACGATTTCTCCGGTGCCTTGCAGTGGGGCGAGCGGGCGAAGGCGGTCAACCCCTACAACGGGAACGTATACGGCGTAATCGGCGACGCTCAGATCGAGCTCGGCGACTACGCCGCCGCGTTCCGGACTTTCCAAACGATGGTCGACACCGACCCGAGCATCGCGTCGTATGCGCGTGTGTCCTACGCTCGCGAGCTCCAGGGTGACGTAGCCGGCGCGATCCGATCGATGACGGCCGCTCTAGACGCCGCTGGGTCGCCTGATGACTCCGCTTGGGCTAGCTTCCAGCTGGGTGAGCTGTTCTTCAATAGCGGCCACCTCACCAAGGCGGCCGCGTTCTACCGGCGCGGCGTTGAGCTTGCGCCGTCTTACGTGCCGCCGCACGCCGGTCTTGCGAAGGTCGCGTGGGCGCGTGGCGAGACCTCGAAGGCGATCGCACGGTATACGTGGGTCGTTCAGCGTTACCCCTCGCCCGAGTACGTGATCGCGCTCGGTGACCTGTACGCGACCAACGGGCAGCAGGCAGAGGCCGACCAACAGTACGCGCTCGTCCACGCCGAGCAGCAGCTGTTCGCGGCGAACGGCGTGAACGTCGACCTCGAACTGGCGCTATTCGACGCGGACCATGGGAAGCCGGTCGATGCGCTGGCGGCCGCCCGCGCGGAGTGGGACAGGCGCCACAGCGTTCACGTCGCCGATGCGCTGGCCTGGGCGCTCCACGCGAACGGGATGGATGCACAGGCGTGGCCATTCGAACGGCAGGCATTGAAGCTCGGGACTCAGAACGCGCTGTTCTTCTTCCACGCTGGGATGATCCGGCTCGCGCTCCACGCCCCGGTCTCCGCGAGCACCTGGCTGCGCAGAGCGATCGACACGAACCCGCACTTCTCGATCCTTTATGCGGGTGTCGCCGCGGACACGCTCGCTGGATCGGAGAGATCGCGATGACGAAGGTGGCATGCCGTGTGCTCGCCGTCGCGTCGGTGACGATCGCGGTGCTGGTGGCGCCCATCGCTGCATCTGCGCACCCGCTCTGCAACTTCACCATCAACCTCTATAGCGGGATCCAGCTCACACCGGGCGAGGTTCGGATCGACTACGTGGTCGACATGGCCGAGATCCCGACGTTCCAGGAGATGCCGAACATCGACGCCGACGGTGACGGGATCGCCAGCGACGCCGAGCGTGCCGCTTGGGCCGGGCGGGAGGCACCACAGCTTCTGGTGGGACTCTCGCTGTCCGTCGACGGGCGGCCCGTGGAGTTGCGCGTGCTGTCGAGCTCCATGCGGTTCCGCCCGGGCCAAGGTGGGCTGCCGATCCTTCGGTTCGAAGCGACGTTCGGCGGCGAAGTTGCCCGTGTGGGTTCGATCGCCTACAGGGACGACAACTTCCCCGGCCGGATCGGATGGCGCGAGATCGTGGCGGCAGGGCAGGACGGCGTGGCACTCCGAAGCTCGAACGTCCCTACACAGAGCGTGAGCGACGCGCTGCTGTCCTACCCGCAGGATCTGTTGTCGAGCCCACTCCGCGTGACGTCGGCTGCCTTCTCGTTCGCCCCGGGGACCAGCGTCTCGGCGAGCGGCGTTCGGAACGAGGGCGCGGTTTCGGAGGGGCGGCCCGGGGTATCCGGAGGCGCCTTCGCCGACCTGGTTTCCCGGACGGGGTTCCCTCTCATCGTTCTGGCTCTCCTGCTGGCGGTCGCGTTCGGAGCCGTCCACGCCCTGGGTCCCGGGCACGGGAAGACGTTGATGGCGGCCTATCTCGTCGGCGCGGGTGGGCGGGTGCGCCAGGCCGTCGCGGTCGGAGGGGCAGTCGCCCTCATGCACACGGCCTCCGTCCTCTCGCTCGGTTTCGTAGTGTTCTCGGCCGAGCGCGTGTTCGCGCCCGAGCGCGTGTATCCGTGGCTCGGGCTCCTCTCGGGACTCGTCGCGCTGGGGCTCGGCGCCGGGCTGCTCGTCGTCCGGCTCGGCGCGTGGGGGAACGCGCGTGTAGTGCATGCGCACGCGCACGACAGCGGGAGCGCACTCCTGCCCGAGCACGAACACGGGAGCGAGCACGGGCACTCGCACTCCGTCGCCGACGCGCCCCTGCTATCTCGAAGAGGGCTGATGGCGCTCGCCATCGCCGGCGGGATACTTCCATCGCCCACGGCGCTCGTCGTACTGCTCGCGTCGGTTGCGATCCATCGCGTCGTGTTCGGGCTCGCGTTGATAGCCGCGTTCAGCCTCGGCCTGGCCGCTGCGCTGATCGTCGTTGGAGCGATCGCGCTGAGGGCGCGCGTACTCGTGTCGAAGAGGTTGTCGACCCGCGCGGGGCGGCTCATGCCGGTGCTCTCCGCTTCGGCGATCGTCGTGGTCGGGTTGGTGCTTACGGTGCAGGGGGTGACTCGGCTCTAGCCGGGAACTACGCGGCTGCCGCGGCCGCGAGCGCGGCCCCCCAGCGGTGTGCCTCCGAAGGGATCGACGGGGTAGATCCCGCCACCTCTTCGGTGATGAGGATCTCGTCGTAGCGACTCAGGTCGACCGTGAACGGGATGACTACGATGCCACCCTCCTCGGGTTCGAACATGGACCCGACGGCTACGAAGGTCCCCGCGGAGCCAAGCCACAGTTGATATGCGTGACCGGCCGCAGGCGCGGGCACGTTCGTCCCGAAGACGTACATCCGCTGCGTTCCGGGCGGCGCGATCTCGACGAGTCCCCCGCCGTTCGACGCTCCCGAAGTGAGGCTGACGGGGTTGGCGCCCGGTTGCTGCATCGCGTTGAGCGTCTGCACCAAGCGCTGGCGCTGATCCTCGGCCTTCGTCGCACGGCTGCCGAACGAGAGCGTAAGCCCTGCGAGTCCCACGAAGGCGGCGACGCCCGCCACCATGACGACGCGTCCGGCCCCGCGCTGCCGCCGGCCGACCGGCGCCTCGGCGAGCGCACGGCGGATCCGGGGAAGGAGCAGCTCCGAAGGTGGCGCCGGGTCGGGTGCGAGGGCGAGGTCTCCAGCGATCGCCTGGAAGCCGGCCATCGTCTCGCGGCACATCGGGCAGGTGGGAACGTGTTCGGAGAGCAGCCGGTCGGCTTCGATCGCGTCTTCGCCCGTCAGGCCGAGCAGTACGTAGCCGGCGAGCAGCTCTTCGATGCGATCGTGGTCCTGGCTCACTCAGTCCTCCCGATAAAGCGCCCTGCGGAGCTTCCGCATGGCCGCAAGGGTCCTAGTCTTCACGGTTCCGACCGGGATCCCGAGCTGCTCGGCGATCCTGGCCTGGGTGTAGCCCCCGAAGTACGCCATCTCGAGCACCCGCTTCTGATCCGGGGGAAGGGTCTCGAGGGCTTCTCGAACCTCCCGGCGGCGCTGCACCAGGTAGGTTCCCTCGACGACGTCCTCCGCAACATCTTCGCCATGAAGGGGCTCGAGGTTCGAAGCACGCTCGCCTCGTTTGCGCAGGCGCTCCTCTCGGCGGACCGTGTCGACCGCCCGATGGTGCACGAGCGAGAGGAAGAAGGTCCGGAACGCCCCTCGGGCAGGGTCGTATGCCTCGGGCGCCCTCCATAGGGCTAGGAAAGCATCGGCGACGACCTCCTGCGCGAGCACCGGCTGCCCGGTGACGCGCAGCGCCAGGCCGTAGGCGGCGGAGGCGAAGCGACGGTAGAGGTCCTCGAAGGCCGCGCGGTCGCCCGCGGATAGGCGCCTCTGGAGCTCGAGGTCGAGGAGGTCGTCCTGCTGCATCCTCTCGTTGTATCACCAGGCCGGTGAACCGCCCGCGCGTAGGATGTGCGCTCATGGTGAAGGTTCGGATGTACTCGAGGCCCGGCTGCGGCCTCTGCGACGAAGCCCGGGAGGTCATCCTCGCGATCCGGGCTCGCCGGGCGTTCGAGTACGAGGAGGTGGACGTCTCCGGCGACGACGCCCTGGAGCTCGAGTACGGCATCCGGATCCCGGTCGTGTGCCTGGACGGTCGGGAGCGGTTCGAGATCCGCGTGGACGCGGAGGAGCTCGAGGAGCTGCTGAAGGGCTGAGCTTGCGCATTTGTGCGCGCGTGCCCGGGCGCGATACCATCCCTTCGTGAGCGCCCGCACTATCCCGGAGGCCACTGTCGGGCGTTTGCCCATCTACCTTCGGGCCCTCGTCGAGATCGCCGAGGGCGGCGCCGCGACGACCTCCTCGGAGATCCTGGCCGCAGCCGCCGGTGTCAACTCGGCAAAGGTCCGCAAGGACCTGTCGCACCTGGGTTCCTACGGTACGCGTGGGGTTGGCTACGACGTCGCCTACCTGATCCACCAGGTTCGCCGGGAGCTGGGGCTCACCCAGCATTGGCCGATCGTGATAGCCGGCATCGGGAACCTCGGCCAAGCCCTGGCGAACTACCGGGGATTCGCTGAGCGAGGGTTCCGAACCGCCGCGCTCGTGGACGTCGACCCCCAGAAGGTGGGCGGATCGGTCGGAGGTCTAACCGTCCGCGACGTCGACGATCTCCCCGAGATCGTCCAAGAGCACCAGGCCGCGATCGGTGTCATCTGCACGCCCGCTGCGGCAGTTCAAGATGTCGCCGACCGGATGGTTGCGGCCGGGATACGTTCGATCTTGAACTTCGCCCCCGCGGTGATCGTCGTCCCGCCGGGCGTTTCGGTCAGGAAGGTGGACCTCGCGATCGAGCTCCAGATCCTCGCGTTCTACGAGCAGCGGAAGGCGGCGCTCGCGGAGGTCAAGAAGCGCGGGCGCGCCGTGGCCTTGGCGCAGGTGTGACGGTGGCGCCTGAGGCGCCACCGTGGTTCATTTCGCGATCGTGATCCAGAGCGTGATGAAGACCGCGACCACCATCACGCCGAACAGGATGAATTGGACGCTTCCCTGGGTGAGTAGCGGACCGGTGTCTGCAGCGATCACGGTGATCTCCTCCTAGGCGGGGCCGTACCAAGGCGGCGCGCTGCCGCCGGTGAGGATCTCCTTACGCTTCTTCTCGGCCCGGTCGAGCAACGGCAGGTGGATCAGCAGGCCGAGGATCGAGCCGATCAAGAACATCCACGAGTATCGGATGACGCTTCCGCTGTCGTGGTAGAGGTACACGGTCAGGATCGGGCCGCCGCCGTTGTAGTTGGCCTCCGCGGCTGCGAGCGACACCTTCCCCGCCGACGCGAAGCGGATGTTCGAGACGGTGAAGTCCGTCGTCTGCAGCGCCCCTGGGTCGAACGGTCCCTTTCCGAGCTTGGTGTTCGCCTCCTTCGCGAGGAAGGCGGCGACCGAAGTGCTGACCGACTGGACGGAGGATTGGATGGTCTCGTTGGTCCCCGGGACCTTCCATTCCGAGCCGTCCGGGTAGTTCTTGAACTGGTCGTACGCGAAGCTGGCGATGTTCTCGCCGGCGGCGAGCGGGACCCATGCCGGTTCGGAGCCGCGCGGCCCGAGATCCACCGGCGTCGTCGTGCCCTGCGAGAAGAACCCGAAGGTCCAGAGCGACGAGAAGATGGCCATCCAGCCGAAGAACGAAACCGCGAGGACGAGGTAGCCCATCTTGCGTCCGAATACCGCCGAGAGCAGCAGCAGGATGCTTCCGACGAACAGCGTGAACGCGGTGACCACGACGAGCACGCCCTTGATCAAGACCTGGCAGTCGACGTGGAGACCGGCGCACGTTGGGTTCGAGATGGCGGCGATCATGGCGGGTTGTTGGTCGTCGGGAGAGTCGCCGGCGGGCCGAACTTCTCGACCGCCGCCTTCGTCGCGTCGGGGTTGATGCAGACGTTCTCCTTGAACGGCACGCCGTCCTGGATCGAGACGACGTAGTTCACGATGTCGTTGATCTGCTGGTCGTCGAGCGCGCCCGCGTAGCGGATGCTCCACGACGGCATGAGGTTCCTTCCCTGCTCGATCGTGATGTAGATGTCGTTCAGGCTGTAGATCAGCGGGTGACCCATCCAGGGCCCGCCGCAGACCGTCGTGAGGTTCGGCGTGATCTGCACGGTCGCCGGATCGGTGGTGGTGTTGTATATGCGCGAGCCGCGCAGCTCGGCGCCGTGGCAGCGGACGCAGCCGATCCCGGTCTGGTTCTCCTCCGAGTAGAGCTGCACCCCGTTCTTCCCACGCGCGATCGAGTCGGTCAGCAGGGCCCGCTCCTGGTCGAGGTTCGCGCGAGGCTCCGCGAGCCACGTCAAAGGGATCCAGACGACGAAGAACACCACCAGCAGCACACCCCACCCCTGGAGTTTGTTCAAGAGCGGTGTCTCGAGGTCGGCATCGGACGGCCCCGGGCGCATCGCGCGCGGGATGTCGGGGGCCGACGCTGCGGTTTCCCCGCGACGGCCGCGGAGCAACAGCGTCGCGCCGGCCACCAGCAGGAAGAAGCCGCCACCGATCGCGAGGATGACTCCCTGCGACTTGGTGAGCGCGAGCAACCCTGTCATGCCGGCACGCAGAAGGGTCCGTGGGACGGGCTGATGGTGTTCGTTCCTCTCGGTGGGCCCAGGACGATCTCGGAAGTGTCGACCGTTACCGTTCCGCTCGGGTCGATCGTCACCTTGAACCGGTCCATGCCGCGCGGCGCGGGTCCGAGTTGGTACTCGCCGGCGCCGTTGTACTTGGAACCGTGACAAGGGCACTCGAACCAGGACGAGGTGGCGCAGTACGGCACGCGGCAGCCGAGGTGCACGCATCGTTGGTACAGCGGCATGATCCCCTGCGCCGCCACCAGCAGTTCCTCGTAGTTCACGTCCTTGGTAGGCGTGCCGTTGTAGGCCACGATGTAGAAGCGCCCCGCGCCGAAGTAGAAGGGCTGCCCCTGCGCGTTGATGATCGCGGCCTTGATGTCTCCGATCTTGCCGGCGTTGATCAGCGATCCGAACCCGCCCTTCAGGTTCGGCCACAGGAACGCGATCGTCATCGCGCCGAACTGCGCCGTGAACACGAGCAGCGAAGTGACCAGCGAGCGGCGGAAGAAGTCTCGCCGCGTGACGGGCTTCGGTCCCTTCGCGATGACCTCGGGCCGGATCGGGATACCTCCAGGCTGGGCGGCCGCCTCGGCGTCGCGCTCGGCAACGCGAGCGCGACGGAATGAAAGCCCGAACATGATCGCGAAGAGGTCGAGGACGACGACGACGACGATCGCGGCGATCGTCCCGTTCGAGAGGGCGAGCAGCGGCGTCATAGCTCGAAGAACACCCCTTGCGCCCACGGCCAAACCCAGTTGTAGCCGGGGCCGCGGAAGAAGCAACCGATGATGGTTAGCGTCGCTCCGAACATGAACAGCATCGTGAACAGCGTGACCGCGAGCTTGCGATCGCCAGGGCGCGTGCTCGGGTTGCGGTCCACGAACGGCACGGCCGCGAGTCCGACGAGGATGAAGGTCGGGACAACGATGCCGGCGACCAGCGGGTGGAAGTAGCGGAGCAGCTCCTGCAGGCCGAGGAAGTACCACGGCGCCTTGGACGGGTTCGGCGTGAGGTTCGGGTTGGCCAGCTCCCGCAGCGGCGCGTTCAGGAACGTCGAGAAGATCACCAATCCCGCGGAGAGCACCAGCAGCGCGATGAACTCCTCGATCAGCAGGTGCGGGAACACGTTGATCCGGTCCCCCTGCTCCCTCTCGACCCGCTGGATCCCTTCCGGCGGCACCATGGCCAGCAACCGATGCTTCTCCGGCGCCCCTTTCTTAGCCTCCGGCACGTTCCCCGAGGGACCAGGCCCCTGCGTCACCGCCGAAGCAGCAGCCGCAGCGACAGAAGCCGCGGCTGCGACCGGCGTCGGAGCCGGCGCGGCCGGGCGAGGGGCTGCAGCCGGAGCAGCGGCAGGCGGGGCAGCCGCAGGGGGCTCTGCGGCGCCCGAAGCCGCAGGTACCTCGGACGCCGCCGCCGCAGACTCCCCCTGCGGGGCGCCGGCGGCCGCGGTCGGTGCCGCGGCCGCAGCGCCTTCTCCAGACTTCGCGCGGTAGGCGCGGACCGCAGACGAGCGGGCGCGGCCTTCGGCGACGCGACGGTCCGTCCCCTTCGCGAGTTCCTCGGCCAGGACCCTGTCGAAGGTCTCCTGGTCGAGCGGCGTGTCTTCTCTCGCCATCTGCCTCTATCCCTCTAGAGCGGTCCCGAGATGCCGCCGTCCTTCCGGATCCGCCAGAAGTGCACGGAGAGGAATAGGACGGTCACGAACGGAAGCGCGAGGACGTGCAAAACGTACCAACGCAACAGAGTCTGAGGTCCGACCACGACCCCGCCCAACAGCAGGAAGTTCGCCTGCTTCGCGATGAACGGCGCGTATCCGCCGAGGCTCGTGCCGACGGTCACGGCCCACATCGACAGCTGGTCCCACGGCAGCAGGTAGCCGGTGAACGAAAGGCCGAGGGTGAGGAACAAGAGGACGACTCCGACGACCCAGTTGAACTCCCTCGGCGGCTTGTACGCGCCCGTGTAGAACACCCGAGCCATGTGCAGCGCAACGGAGAAGACCATCAGGTGCGCGCCCCATCGGTGGAGGTTGCGGACGAGGTCGCCGAAGAACACCGATGTTCGGATGTTCTGCATGTCGGCGTACGCGGTGGCACCGCCGAGATCGGCCGCCGGCCGGTAGAAGAACATCAGGAAGATCCCGGTGACGGTGAGGAGGATGAAGAGGAAGAACGAAAGACCACCCAGGCAGAACGTGTAGGTCAGCTTCAACCCGTGGCGCTTCATCTTGACCGGGTGGAGGTGGTACAGGACGTTGTTCATCGTCGCGAGCGCGCGGTCGCGCGAGGTGTCCTTGTAGCCCTTCCGGTAGATCGAGCCGGGCCGGAAGATCGACTTCCAGACCTCGGTGTCGCGGACGCGGTCGAAGACCTCCCCGGGCGACGGCGGCTTGAGCTTCACCCTTCCCCTTCCCCTCTCCCGCTACTCTTCGTCCGCTCGCTGTGACTCCGGCACCTGCGCCATCGTCCGTCTGCCGCCGGAGTCCTCCGGCAGCCGCGCATAGTACAGCGTGTCGGTAGGGCAGCGGTCCACGCACACGGAGCAGCGCGTGCAGGCGTTGTCGTCCACCACGAAGATCGCGTAAGCGTCGCTGGCCTCCGCCTCGAGAGACTCGTCGGCCGCGCCCGAAACGATGCCCGAGGACATCATGTAGATGCAGTTCCATGGGCAGACGTCCTCGCAGGCCCGGCAGAGGATGCAGTTGTCGGGGTCGAGCATCAGGTGCTTCGGCGACTTGATGCCTTGTTGGAGCCACGCGACGTCGACGGGGCCTACGACGTAGTCGGTGTGGATGTCGACCTCGGTCTTCGTGAACGGCATGGCGGCTATCGACCCTTCCCGCTCATCGGTACCCGCCGGTGGGACGCTCGGCAGTCTGGCCGCGCAGCTTGCGTCGCCAGTTCTGCATGATGGCTGCGATCACCAGGATCGTGACGAACGGCCCTGTCGTTAGGCCCATCGCCACCGCGTCGCGGAGCTCCTTCAGCCAGAACCCGTTCGGGCCGGATCCGTTCCAGCGCAGTTTCGAGTCGGCGAAGTAGAGCCAGAACGAGGGAAGGACCGCCATCGTGATGATGGTGAAGAACGCGAGGCCGATACAGAAGGCCACGGCCTTCGTCCAGGTCCACTCGAACCCTTTGACCAACTGCTCGGCTCGCTCTTTCAGCGCGACGAGCCTGTTCGGAAGCTTCATGCGGACGTATCCATCTTCCCTCTGGGCGCGCCGATTATAGCGACCCTATCGGCGTATCCCGCTCGCACCCTCCGTGCCCAGCATCTCGTGAACGCGTTCACAAGGACGGGGCACACTATGGAAGGAAACGGCGGCCGCTGCAACCTTCCCCGGCTCTGCGAACGGGCCGTACACTCAACGTTCGAGGTGCAGTCGTGATCGCAGCGGACTTCGTGCAACGAGGGCTGGCGGCCTGGTGGGCCCCCGGCCTCGCGTTCGCAGCCGGCGTCGTGTCGTTCGCCTCACCGTGCGTCTTCCCGCTCGTGCCGGGCTACCTGTCGTTCGTCTCCGGCGGGCCGAAGGAGGAGCGGCGACCGATCGTGCCGATCGCCTTGTTCGTCGGGGGCTTCGCTACGGTGTTCACTGCGCTCGGGGCCTTCACTGGGTCGGTGCAGCCGTTCCTGCGATCGCGGGTGGGGTATCGGGTCACGGGCGGCGTGGTCATCGCGTTCGGCGCCCTCATGCTGCTCTACGCGCTCCGGGTGGGCTGGCCGGCCCTCTACGCCGAGCGGCGCCCGTTCCTCGAGAAAGTGAAACCCGGTCGGGCTTGGGCCTTCCCGCTGGGGATGGCCTTCGGGGCGGGCTGGACCCCTTGTATCGGCCCGGTCCTTGCGGGGGTCCTGGCCGTCGCGGCCGCCCAGGGTGGGTCGGCGCGCGGTGCGTTCCTGCTGTTCATGTACTCGGCCGGGCTCGGGCTTCCCTTCGTGCTGGTCGGACTGGGGATCCGCCGCCTGATGGGGGCGCTTTCCTTCGTGAAGAGGAACCACCACTGGTTCACGGGCGTAGCCGGCGTCGTCATGATCGCGATCGGCGTGCTGGTGGCGACGAACATGTGGAGTCGCGTGCTGGCCCCCGTGCTGCGAACCGTCGGACGGTTCACCCCCGCCATCTGACGCCCTTGGCCTAGAATCGGCGGTCCGGGCATGTCCTCCTCCTCGTCGTCTTCCGCATCCTCCAAGACCCTGCGTGGGTCCGTCGCGCTCGTCTGGCGAACGCTCCGCTCGATGCGCACCGCGCTGGTGCTACTCCTGCTGATCGCGCTGGCGGCCGTTGCGGGCTCGCTCGTGCCGCAGGCTGGCGTGTCGGACGCACGGATCGCGGCGATGTTCCGCGATCATCCGTTCCGCGCCGAGCTCTACAAGCGGATCGGCTTGTTCGACGTGTACGGATCGTGGTGGTTCACGTTCCTGTACACGCTGCTACTCGTGTCGCTTGCGGCCTGCCTGCTCCCGCGCACGCGCGCGATGATCCGCAACCTACGCGCGAGGCCGGCTCCAGCCCGTGAGCTCGATGGGATGCGGCACTACGCCGAACGAACGATCTCCGTCGAACCCGACCGAGCGATCCGCCGATCCCGACGCGTGCTACGGCGCAGGCTCTTCCGGGTCTCCAAGTCCAACGGCGATCCGTCGATCGCGGCGGACAAAGGCTTGGCTCGCGAGATCGGGAGCTTGATGTTCCACTGGTCGTTCTTCCTGCTCCTGATCGGGATCGTCTACGGGAAAGGGACGGGCTTCACCGGGCAAGCCGTGATCGTGGAGGGTGGGACCTGGACGGAGGCACACGCGAACTACGACGGCGTCATCCGGGAGGGCAGCTTCTTCAACGAGGACCACTCCGGAGTCCAGATACACGTCGACAGTTTCACCGCGACCTATCGCCCGACCGGCCAGCCGTCGGACTTCGTGACCCATGCGGAGCTCCTGGACCCGCAGGGCAACATCGTGAAGACGGTCGACATCCGCGTGAACCACCCCGCCGAGATCGATGGCGTGAAGTTCTTCCAGTTCGGGTACGGCTGGGCGCCGGTGATCGAGGTCCGCCAGGACGGGAAGCTCATCGCCTCCGGCCCGGTTGTGTGCCAGCAGAAGCCTCCTCCTGCCGGCGCCAGTCCCTTGCAGCTGCCCTGGGACTGCGTCGTGAAGCTCCCCTCGCTCGAGCCCCAGGTGGGGATCCGCTTCAGCCTGTGGCCGGACAGTCGAGGCCTCCTGGGTCTGCTTCAGACCGGGCAGGCGATGCCGATGTTCGACGTCTACCAGCCGGTCATGACCTACACGGCATATCGAGGGGATCTCCTGGCCGACCTGCCGCAGGGTCTCAACCAGCTCAACACGGCCGCTATGAAGAAGTGGACAAGCGGAACGGTCGGAGCAGGGCAAACCGTGGATCTTGGCGGTGGGCTCACGGTTTCGTTCCCCGACCTCAAGCAGTACACGGTGCTAGAGGTTGCGCGCGATCGGGGGCTGTGGATAGTGCTGCTTGCCGCTATCCTCGTTCTCGTCGGACTGCTCCCTGCCCTCTACTCTTCGCGGCGGAAGATCTGGGTTCGGGCGGAGCCGAACGGCGCCGGGACGGTGCTGAAGGTGGGGGGATTCGCGCTCCAACGAACGTCCCAGTTCGAGGAGGAGTTCGCGAAGCTGGTCGACGAACTCGCGCGAGCGTCCGAGGAAAAGGTGGGGGCATCGTGAACACGCTGCAGCTTTCGCGCCTTTCGACCGATGCCTTCAACGCTGCGCTGTTCGCCTACATCGCGGCGATGCTGGGGTACTTCCACTTCCTCGCCTTCGGGCGCAAGGCCGTCTGGCGGGTCGCGAGCCTCGTCGCCTACGCCGGCCTGGCGGCTCACATCGGGTCCGTGGTCGCGCGCGGGTTCGCGGCCGGCCGGGTGCCGTGGGGCAACATGTACGAGTACTCCTCGTTGCTCTCGCTGCTCGTGGTCGGTGGATACCTGCTGATCGTGGAGGCGGGGTTCAAGGTGAAGTCGCTCGGTGGGTTCGCCCTGGCGTTCTCCGTGCTCACCATGGCGATAGCAGTGACGTTCCTGTATGTGGGTCCGGCGCCCCTCGTCCCGGCGCTCAACTCCTATTGGATCAAGATCCACGTGGTGGCCGCGATCGCCGGTTCGTCGCTGTTCGCGCTCGGGGGGGGTGTGCTCACGATCCTGTACCTCGTGCAGGACCGCAGGGAACGCTCCGAGGCGGCAGCGCCGCCTCCCATCATGGGCGGTTCGACCGACGTCGACGCCCCGCCGCACTTCGAAGCCGGGGCCGACGAGCCGGTCGGGGCGACGACCAGCCGACGTGGGCTGCTTCCGCCGGCCGCCGTTCTCGACCGCATGGCATACCGGACGATCGCATTCGCGTTCCCGATCTGGACCTTCGCGGTGATCGCCGGAGCGATCTGGGCTGAGAATGCTTGGGGCCGATACTGGGGATGGGATCCGAAGGAAACCTGGTCGTTCATCACGTGGGTGATCTACGCGGGGTACCTGCACGCGCGAGCGACCTCCGGCTGGAAGGGTCGACGGGCAGCGGTCATCGCGCTCGTGGGGTTCGTTTCGTTGCTGGTCACCTACTACGCAGTGAACCTTTGGATCGTGGGGTTGCACTCGTACAAGGGCTTCTGAGGGCTTTCGTTCGCAGCGCGGTGGAGCGGTGATACTCTTCGCCGCATTCCGCTCGGGTGATGCCCGTCGGAGACGACGTGGGGGAGGTTTCGGGGGTCGTGCGCGGCAAGTCACGGATGGTCTTGGGCCTGGCGGCCCTAGCCCTGGTATTCGCGGCCTGTGCGCCGAACGCCTCGCAGGACTCCCTGAAGCCCGCGGGTCCTTACGCTCGAGAGATCGACCGTCTGTTCGTGCCCGTCTTCTGGATCGCCGCGGCCGTCTTCTTCATCGTCGAGGGCCTGCTGGTCTTCTTCCTAGTTAAGTACCGACACCGCAAGGGCCGTGAGGGCGTTCCGGCGCAGATCCATGGGAACAGCCGCCTTGAGATCGCTTGGACGATCTTGCCAGCGCTCATATTGGCCGGCGTCGCGGTCCCGACGGTCACCACCATCTTCGATCTGGCGCGCAAGCCGGCCGGTGACGTCCTGAACGTGAACGTCATCGGTCACCAGTGGTGGTGGGAGTTCGACTACCCGGGCACCGGCATCATCACCGCGAACGAGATGCACATCCCGGTGGGGCGCCCCGTGTACGTGTCTCTGTGCGCGGCGGGCCAGGGATACGCGGGGCAGGTCGCTCCGAACGAGTGCCAGCCAGGCCCGCCGGACGGCCAGTCGCCCGCGACGATCGGGGAGGACGTCATCCACTCCTTCTGGGTCCCGGAGTTGGCCGGAAAGCAGGACGTCGTGCCCGGCCGGACGAACCATCTGGTCCTGGAGGCCTCTCAGCCGGGTGTCTACTCGGGTCAGTGCGCGGAGTTCTGCGGGCTGTCGCACGCCTACATGCGGTTCAAGGTGATCGCTCAAACGCCGGCGGACTACGACGCTTGGGTCACCGCCCAGCGACAGGATGCCGCGACGCCGACCGCCGGCTCGGCCGCCGCGACCGGTATGGACACGTTCCTGAACGGCCAGTGCATCGCGTGCCACGCGATCCAAGGTCCACAGGTTAACGGGCAACCGGTGGGGGCGAACGGTGGTCCGAACCTCACCCATCTGATGAGCCGCTCTTGCTTCGCCGGGTGCACGTTCCCGATCACCGCGGAGAACCTGACGAAGTGGCTCGAGGACCCGCCCGCGATGAAACCGGGCTCTTGGATGCCGAACTACCACCTTTCGCAGGACCAGATCGCGGCGCTGGTGGCTTACCTGGAGACCCTCAAGTGAGGGACACCGAGCGCTGATGGCGACCACAGGGATGCCGGCCGAGGGGCCGCGAGGCGTCTTGCGCAGACCGAGGTCTACGACCGGCCTCTGGAGTTGGATCACGACCGTCGACCACAAGAAGATCGGCGTCCTCTACGGCGTCACGGCGTTCCTCTTCTTCCTGGTCGGAGGGACCGAGGCGTTGTTCATACGGCTCCAGCTCGCACAGCCGAACGGCCACGTCCTATCGGCATCTGCATACAACGAGTTCTTCACCATGCACGGGCTGACGATGGTGTTCTTCGTCGTGATGCCGCTATCTGCGGCCTTCTTCAACTACCTGATCCCGCTGATGATCGGCGCTCGAGACGTGGCGTTCCCGCGGTTGAACGCGTTCAGCTATTGGGCCTTCCTCTTCGCGGGACTCTTCATCTACTCGAGCTTCGCGCTCGGCGGCGCTCCCAACGGCGGTTGGTTCGGATACGCCCCGCTCTCGACGGTGGACCCGACCAGCCACAACATGACGTTCTACGCGCTCGGCCTGATCATCGCCGGCCTCGCCTCGGCGGTCTCGGCGATCAACCTCGCCGTGACGATCATCAACATGCGCGCGCCTGGCATGACGCTGTTCCGGATGCCGGTGTTCATCTGGATGGCGCTGGTCGTGCAGTTCCTGCTGGCCTTCTCGTTGCCGATCATCACGGTCGGACTCTTCGAGATGCTGTTCGACCGGCGGTTCGGAACGCACTTCTTCGATCCTGCGGCCGGCGGCGATCCCGTGCTGTGGCAGCACCTGTTCTGGCTGTTCGGACACCCGGAGGTTTACATCCTCGTTCTGCCCGCGATGGGCATCGTGTCGGAGATCCTGCCGGTGTTCGCGCGCAAGCCGTTGTTCGGCTACCAGTTCGTGGTGTTCAGCGGCATCGCGATCGGGTTCATCGGCTTCGGCGTGTGGGCTCACCATATGTTCGCGGCCGGCCTCGGTCCCGTGGCGAACACGGCGTTCGGCATCTCGACGATGATCATCGCCGTGCCGACCGGCGTGAAGATCTTCAACTGGCTCGGCACGTTGTGGAAGGGCGACATCCATTTCACGACACCCATGTTGTTCGCGGTCGGGTTCATCGCCATGTTCGTTATCGGCGGGCTCTCCGGCGTCACTCACGCCGTCGTGCCGGCCGACTACCAGCAGACCGACACCTACTACATCGTCGCGCACTTCCACTACGTGTTGTTCGGCGGCGCGATCTTCGGGCTGTTCGGCGGCATGTACTACTGGTGGCCAAAGATCTTCGGCCGCATGCTGTCGGAGAGGATCGGGAAGATCCATTTCTGGGCCATGCTGATCGGGTTCAACCTGACCTTCGCGCCGATGCACATCCTCGGGCTTCAGGGGATGCCGAGGCGGATCCAGAGCTATCCCTCTTCGCTAGGCCTCGGGTTCTGGAACCTCGTGTCGACGATCGGCTCGTTCATGATCGCCGTGTCGATGCTGATCTTCCTGTACAACGTGGTCACGAGCTCACGGAAGGCGAAGGACGCGGTCGCAGATCCGTGGGACGCGCGAACGCTCGAGTGGACGACCTCATCGCCCCCGCCGCCGCACAACTTCGACGAGATCCCGGTCGTGCATTCACTCGATGAGCTGTGGCATCGCAAGTACGCTGAGACCGAGGGCGGCCGCGTGGTACCGGTCCCAGCCGGCGGCGCGGGCGCTTACGATGGCGAGCACGCCTCCGGTGGCCACGGCATCCACCTCCCGTCGCCCTCCTATTACCCCATCATCGCGGCGGCTGGGTTGCCACTCATCGGTTACGGCGTGATCTTCCAGTGGTGGATGGCGGGGGTCGGGGGTCTCGTTCTGCTGATGGGCCTTTACGCATGGGCTCTCGAGCCCTCGGTCGAGTAAGGAGCGAGCGTGGCGCAGGCGGTCGTAGATAGCATCGAGCATGAGGAGACGAGCACCGGTCTTCCGAACATCAAGCTCGGGATGTGGATCTTCCTCGCTTCCGAGTGCCTGCTCTTCGGCGCGCTCATCACGACATACGTCCTTTACCGGGGCGCCAGCATCAAGGGCCCGTATCCGAAAGACGTGTTCGACATCCCGTATACGTCGGTCAGCTCGTTCGTCTTGCTGGCCAGCTCGCTCACCATGGTCCTTGCGCTCGCCGCGATCCAGCGCGGCGATCAGGGGAAGCTCCGCGTGTGGCTGCTGGCCACGGCGATGCTCGGGATGACGTTCGTCGGCGGACAGGTCTATGAGTTCACCACCTTCTACCATGAGGGTCTCTCGCTCTCGACGAATCTGTTCGGAACGACCTTCTTCGTGCTGACCGGTTTCCACGGCGTTCACGTGACGGTGGGCATCCTGATGCTGCTCTCGCTCGCATCGCTGTCCTTCAGCGGGCGCCTCCCGCAGGAGCGTTCGATGACCGTCGAGTTGGTCGGGCTCTACTGGCACTTCGTCGACATCGTGTGGATCGTGATCTTCACGGTCGTGTACCTGATCCCCACGGGGAAGTAGGGGCCATCGTGGCCGGTACCGAGGTCGCGCCAGTCCAGCCGAACGAGGCAGGAACCCCGGGTTCGGGGTCGCACGCGAAGCGGCACCCGAGCCCGAAAGAGTACGTGCGGATCGCGATGATCCTCGGCATCCTCACGGCCACCGAGGTTTCGATCTACTACATGAACCTCCCGCACGGTCTGCTGATCTCGATGCTGTTCACGTTGGCCGCACTGAAGTTCTCGCTCGTGGTGCTTTGGTTCATGCATCTGAAGTTCGACAGCAGGACGTACGCGCGGTTCTTCATCATGGGGATCGCGTTCGCGCTCACGCTGTACACCGCGGTGTTGCTGACCTTCAAGGTGTTCTCCCGGTAGCGCTGTGATGAGACTCCCGCCCTGGCACACGCACTTCGACGTCTGGCTCTTGCTGGGCAGCATCTGGGTGGGGTACTTCCTACTGGTCCGGCGTCATCGGTCTCGCACAGGCGAGGGTGCGTCTTTGCGACAGAAGACGTTCTTCTGCTTCGGGATGCTGGCGCTGTGGGCCGGGGCCGACTGGCCGATCCACGATCTCGCAGAGGGATACCTCTACAGCATCCACATGGTGCAGCACATGCTGTTCAGCTGGATCGCGCCCCCGCTCCTGATCGCCGGGATGCCGGTGTGGATACTGCGCGTGTTGCTGAAGCCGCGACCGGTGCGCGGACTGGTGCGGTTCCTCACGCGCCCGGTCATGGCGCTCGTCGTGTTCAACGCCGTGCTGCTCTTCACGCACTGGCCGGCCGTCGTGGATCTCTCGGTGCGGTCGCAGATCACTCACTTCGGCCTGCACCTGCTGCTCTTCTCCGCGAGCTTGGTGATGTGGTGGCCGGTCATGTCGCCGCTGCCGGAGATGCCCTCGCTCGCGCCGCCGGCCCAGATGATGTACTTGTTCCTCCAATCGCTCGCGCCGACGATCCCCGCGTCCTTCCTGACCTTCGGCTCTAAGGTGCTGTACCCGGCCTACGCTGCATTCCCGCGGATCTGGGGTATCTCGGCGCTCACCGACCAGCTGATCGCCGGGCTCATCATGAAGATCGGGGGAGGCCTCATCCTTTGGGGCTTCATCGCGACGATCTTCTTCCGCTGGCACGCGCGTGAGGAGCGGGACGGACTCGACGTGCTCCAGTACCGCAACGTCGATCGTGATGTTCGAGCGGAGTTGATGAAGCCTTGAGGAAGGACACCCGGGATCGCCTTCTGCTGCCGTTGCTCTTGCCGCTCGGCGGGTTGGCGCTGATCGCCGGCGTGCTGTTCGGGTTCTCGCGGGTCTTGCTCTCCATCTCCCACGATGCAGCGACGGGGACGGCGCTCGCCGTCGCGGTGTCGATCATGGTGTCGGCCGTCCTCGTGTCGCGGCTGCCGGTCATCCGGGCGTCGTCGATAGCATCCATGATGGGGGCGGTGGCCGGTGTCGCGATGCTCGCCGGCGGGATCGCCCTGATCGCTATCAGCCCGAAGCCTGAGGGCGGCCCTCCAACTGCGATCGTCCAGCTCGTTGCTCAGAACATCCGGTTCACGCAGACCTCGCTCACCGTTCCCGCCGGGCAGAAGTTCACGATCGCTTTCGACAACCTTGACGCGGGGACCCAGCACAACGTGCAGATCTTCGCGGCGAAGGATTTCAGCGGAACACCGCTGTTCGACGGGCAGCTCGTGACAGGCCCGAGCAAGGCCAACTACAGCGTGCCGTCTCTAGATGCCGGTACCTACTATTTCAAGTGCGTGATCCACTCGCAGATGACGGGAACGATCCAAGCGGTCGCGAGCGGCGGCGGTGGTGGGGGTGCTGGCGGCGGTGGTGGCTTGACCGTTACAGCCTCGGGCCTTCGCTTCGATACCGCAGAGATCGACCTCGTCGCCGGTGTGGCGACGACCATCACGTTCACGAACAACGATGCCGGTACGCAGCACAACATCGCGATCTACACGGACAGCTCGGCCACGACGGATCTCTTCAGAGGAGATCTCGTGACGGGCGTGAACACCGCGACTTACACGATCCCGGCGCTCGACGCGGGGACCTATTACTTCCGGTGCGACGTCCATCCGACGATGAACGGCAAGGTCGTGGTCACGGCGGCAGTCCCGGCGCCGAGCGCGTCTCCGGCGGCTCCTGGTTCGAGCCAGGCGCCGTCCGCGAGTGGGTGAGCGAGCAGCCGCCACTCTCCGATGACGTGCTAGCGTGAGGTGGATGCGGCGCTTCCTTCTTCCTGCCCTCTTGCTCGTGGTCCTGCTCGTCGCGTGCTCGAAGTCGGGCGCCGTTTCGACCGTGACCAAGATCGACGAGCCGTTGCCGGCGCTCTCTGGGACGCTCGTGCAAGGTGCGGTCTTCGACCCGGCTAGCCTGAAGGGGAATATAGCGGTCATCCCATTCTGGGGAACTTGGTGCGGACCTTGTCGGCGCGAGATGCCTGCGCTGCAAGAGATCTGGTCGCAGTACCATGACCACGGCGTCGTCGTACTGGGGATCGACTCTCGCGAGCTCGATGTGGCCTCGCCGCGCGCATTCCTCGATGAGTTCGGCGTGACGTTCCCGAGCATCGACGACCGCGCGGGCGCCTTCGCCTACTCGTTCGGTTTCCCGTATCTGCCGGTGACCTACGTGGTCGACGCCTCCGGGACGATGCGCTACCGGTTGTTCGGAGCCGTGAGCGCGGACGAGTTGGGGCGGATCATCGCCGAGCTGCAGAAGCCCGGCTGATCAACGCAGCACGCCGTCGACGCCCACGGCGGCGAACAGCAAGGCGAGGTAGATGATCGAGAACCGGAACAACCCGACGGCCAGTGCCGGCGTTCGCTCGCGCCACAGCCTTAGTGCGCGATAGACGAACATGCCTCCGAGCACGACCGCGGTTGCGAGATAGACCGGCCCCATGTGGCCCGCCGGATACAGGACGAGCGAGGTGGCGAACAGCCCGAGCGAATAGAGCAGGATCTGGCGACGGGTCTCCTCCTCACCCCGCACGACGGGCAGCATGGGGATCCCGGCGGCCGCGTAGTCGCCCTGGTAGCGCATCGCGAGCGCCCAGAAGTGCGGAGGCGTCCAAACGAAAACGATCGCGAACAGGACCCACGCGGGAAGGCCCACGGTCCCCGTGACGGCCGCCCAGCCGACGAGAGCCGGCATCGCTCCGGCTGCACCGCCGATCACGATGTTCTGCGTCGTCGTTCGCTTCAGCCACAAGGTGTAGACGAACACGTAGAACGTGATCGCGGACAACGCGAGCGAGGCCGCCAAGACGTTCACCACGATCGATAGGAAGAAGAACGAGAACGCGCCGAGTACGAATCCGAAAGCGAGCGCGCTTTCCGGGTCGACCTCACCGGCTGGAAGCGGTCGCTTCCGTGTTCGCCTCATCAGCAGGTCGATGTCTCGGTCGAGGTAGCAGTTGATCGCGTTCGCTGAGCCGGCGGCGATGGAGCCTCCGAACAGCGTCGCGACCATCAGCCAAACCGGCGGGATCCCGTGAGCCGCGAGCATCATCGCCGGGAGCGTGGTGACCAGCAGCAGCACGATGATCCGCGGCTTGGTCAGCCGGAAGTAGGCCGCCGTCGTTTCGCGTAGGGAGCGACCGGGTGCGCCCTCGGCCTCGGGCGTCTCGCCGGCCGGCCGGACCTCCGCGGGTGCGGGGTCTGAGAGTCGGCGCGCGACCACGGTGAGCACGACCAGGGTGGCCCAGATGAGAACCGAGAGCGCCACGTGCGTCACGACGGCCCAGGGCTTCTCGCGTGACCAGACGTTCGCGGCTCCGGCGAGGATCTGGCCGACGAACAGCCCGCCGAGGATGCTCGACAACACGACCAGCGGCCGGGCTCGAGCGGACATCGTTCGGGCTCGGATCAGCGTCCAAAGGACCAGAAGGAACACGGAAGCGGCGAGCACACGGTGAAGGAACATAGTCGTCGCGGCTCCTCCGAGGGCGGGAACGAGGCGCCCGTTCATGAGGGGCCAGTCCTGGAACACGAGCCCGGCCTCCTGGGCTCGGACGTAAGTCCCGACCAGAAGCAGTCCGCCGGTCGCGAGGGTGGTGATCATGGCTAGTCGTGCGAATCGCCGGTCCCGGGTTCCTCCGTCGACGGGCACCCGCTCGACGAAGGAAGCGCTTACCGCGAGGTATACGACGTCCGCCACGAACACCAGCGCGATCGCGAAGTGCGCCGTGACCCATGCGGGGTCCAGTTCCTTGTTCACGACGATGGCGCCCACCACGGCTTGGCCGATCACAAGCGGGATGGCGGCCACCGCGGGCCACACGATCGCGCCGACCCGACGGTACCGACGCCACGCGACGAGGGCCGTGATGCCGATCAGCACCGTCACCACGAAGACCAAGAACCGGTGAGAGAACTCGATGAAGGAGTGGATCGAGCCGGTCGGGAACAGCCGACCGGGCTCGCACTCGGGCCATGTCGAGCAGCCCAGCCCCGAACCGGTGCCTCGAACCAGCCCGCCCACGGCGAACAGCAGGATGGTCGTGCCGGCCGTCAGGACGGCGAGTTTCTGGAAGCGTGTCATAGATCGCGTTTGGCGGTCCCCCTCGGGATGGCGAAGACTATAGCCCCAAGGGCGGCGCTCGTCGGCCCTCCACCACGACCGCTGCGATACTTCCCCCCATGCAACCGACCAACGAGCCCGTGCTGGCCGCCCCGGCCGCGCTCACGGCGGTCCGCGGGCGAGTGGAGATCGTGTTGCAGGCCTTCCTGGCCGGGGAGCGTGAGGAACTTGCGGCCGCCGCTCCCGAAGCCGCCGCGCTCGTGGACGAGCTGGAGCGCCTGGTCGGAGCGGGCGGGAAGCGGCTGCGGCCCGCCTTCTGCTACTGGGGGCACCTGGCGGCGGGAGGCGAGGACGGCGAGCCTATCCTGCGTGCATCGGCAGCCCTCGAGCTGTTCCACACCTTCGCGCTGATCCACGACGACGTGATGGACGGGAGCGCGATCCGCCGCGGAGTGGTTTCGACACCCGCGAGACGTGGCGGCTCGGTGGCGATCCTCGCCGGCGACCTTGCCGCCGTGCTGGCCGATAGATTGCTGCACGACTCGGGTTTCCCGGCCGAACGTCTGCTCGTCGCTCTGCGGCGCTTCGACCGGATGCGGGTGGAGATGGCTGCAGGGCAACTGCTCGACATCGAGGGTGCCGGTGAACAGGGCCGAGTCGCGGCGCTGAAGACCGGTTCTTACTCGGTCGAAGGACCGCTCCAGATCGGCGCCGCGCTCGCGGGCGGCTCACTCGAGGTCATGGCCTGCCTCTCGCGGTTCGGCGCTCCGCTCGGGGAGGCGTTCCAGGTTCGGGACGACGTCCTCGACGGCGAGCACGGAGCCGAACCCTCCCGCGTGGATCGGCTCGTCGACGATGCCCTGGCGGCACTCGATCCCTCGTTGCTAGCAGGCAACGCGCACGTCGCTCTCCGCGAGCTGGCCGAAGCCTTGAGGCTCGCTGCCTGATGGACGCTGCGGGCGCCCGCCGGATGTTCGGGGGCCTCCCGGTCATGAACGTCGCGACCGTTGGGCCGGACGGAGCACCCCACGTCGTGCCCTTGTGGTTCGTCTGGCCGGAGGACGCCGTCTACATCTCGGTTCGTCGCGCGAGCAGGACCTGGGAGAACGTGGAAGCCGACCCGCGCGTTTGCGTCGCGATCGACCTCGGCCGAAGTTGGGTGGAGCTCGCGGGCGTGACGGTGGAAGGGAGGGCCGAGGCGTTGCCCTCCGATCATCCCTCCGCGCGCGCTCCGATCTCCGCCTGGCATGAGAAATACCGGCCCCTGCTGTCCGGCGACGGCTTCCGCCGCTTCACCGAGGATGTGGTTCGCTTCGAGTTCCTCAGGGTTGTGCCGGAACGGATCCTGACCTGGGATCACGCGCGAGGCTGAGGGTTTGCCCTAACAGGGGCTCCGGCCTAGGCTTTGTGAATGCTTTCACGAGGGGGTAGCATCCTTGTGAAAGTTTTCACAAGCGGTGGGGGATAGTTCCGACTTGTCGACTTCAGCCAACCCACGAACCGACGTCGACGTGCTGGTGGTCGGCGCCGGCCCCGGCGGCTCGACGACCGCCTACTACCTGGCTCGTCACGGACTGGATGTCCTGCTGGTCGAGCGCTCGGCGTTTCCTCGCGAGAAGGTGTGCGGGGATGGGATAACGCCCCGCGGGGTCGCGGCGCTTCATCGGATGGGGGTCGACACCTCCGAGCCGGGGTTCGAACGGATCGACGGGCTGCGGATCCACTCTCGCAGGGTCACCCTCGAGCTTCCCTGGCCGAGCCTGGAAGACTTCCCTCCCTTCGGGGTCGTTCGGTCTAGGGCGGACTTCGACGAGATGCTGGTGCGGCGAGCGGAGAAAGCGGGCGCTAGCCTCTACGAGCGAACCGAAGCGATCGCGCCGATCGTCGAAGACGGCTGGGTGAAGGGCGCGACGCTCAGGGGAACCGAGGAAGGGGACCCGGAGCCCAGGGAGGTCCGCGCTCGGACGGTGATCGCTTGCGACGGCGCCGCTTCGCGTTTCTCCGTGCGGGCTGGCGTTCGCCGCAGGGGTGCTTACCCGATGGGGATCGCAGCCCGGCGCTACCACCGGATCGACCACCGCCCGGGGCCGTGGTTCGAGGTCTGGATGGACCTGTGGGACGGAGAGGCGATGATCCCTGGCTACGGGTGGGCCTTCCCGGTTGCCGACGGCCGCATCAACCTCGGCGCGGGGTTGCTCGACACGTATAAGAGCTTCAAGTCGATGTCGGCCCAGGGAGTGTTCGATACCTTCTCTCGGATGCTCCCGGCCGGCTGGGGCGTGAACGAGGACACGGCCGAGGGACGGGTCCTTTCCGGTCCGCTTCCGATGGGATTCAGTCGTGCTCCTCAAGCGGTGCCCGGGATGCTGCTCGTCGGTGACGCCGCCGGTGCGGTGAACCCCTTCAACGGCGAGGGCATCGCGTACGCGATGGAGACCGCAGAGATCGCGGCCGAACTCGTCCACGAGGCTCTGGTCAAGGACCGCCCAGGTCTCGCGCAGATGTACCCTGCCGTGCTGCGCCAGCGTTACGCTCGCTACTACTTCATCGGGAGGAAATGGGTGCAGCTTCTCGGCCATCCTTCCTTCATGCGGGCGTTCACCGACTACGGGTTGCCCCAGGAGTGGCTGATGCGCTTCGCGTTGCGGTTCATGGGGAACCTCACCGACGGCGGGAAGGGCGACGCGCAGGACAAGTTGATGGAGGCGATCATCCGACTGGCGCCGGCCTCGTGAAGGAGCGAGGCTGATGCTATCGGACTACCTGCCGATCCTCGTGCTCGCGGCGCTCGCATTCTCGTTCGCGGCCGGCTCGCTCGCGGCTTCGTCATTGCTGAGGCCGCACGCGCCGAACCCCGCGAAGCTGGCGCCGTACGAGTGCGGTATCGAGCCCGAGCGGCTGCCGAAGGGCGAGAGGTTCAGCGTGAAGTTCTACGTCGTGTCGATGCTGTTCATCATCTTCGATATCGAGACGATCTTCCTGTTCCCCTGGGCGGTGGGTTTCCGCAAGCTCGGCCTCTTCGGGCTCGGGGAGATGGTGGTGTTCATCGCGCTCGTGTTCGTCGCCTACGTGTACGTCTGGAGATCCGGAGGGCTTGACTGGGGAGATCCGGTCACCCCTGTCGTGGCGGCCGCCCGGACCGAAGATGCGCCGGATCGGGAGGTAGCCCATGCCGGCTGAGCGGCTCGAGGGCTTCCGGACCGGAAGGACAGCCGAGGAAGAAGAAGAAGAGCTCCGCCGCGGGATCCTCCTCGGCACGCTCGACAAGGCCGTCAACTGGGCGCGCAAGCAGTCGATGTGGCCGGCGACCTTCGGGCTCGCGTGCTGCGCGATCGAGATGATGTCGACAGGGGCCGGCGACTACGACCTTTCACGCTGGGGGATGGAGCTCTTCCGCGGCTCCCCGCGCCAGGCGGATCTCATGATCGTGGCTGGCCGGGTATCGCAGAAGATGGCGCCGGTCCTCCGTACGATCTACGACCAGATGCCCGAACCGAAGTGGGTCATCTCGATGGGGGTGTGCGCGTCGGCCGGCGGCATGTTCACCAACTACGCCATCCTGCAAGGCGTCGACACGATAGTCCCGGTCGACATCTACGTCCCCGGTTGCCCGCCCAAGCCGGAGATGCTGATGTACGGCATCCT
>JBGPKY010000006.1:0-30126 GCA_041486205.1 Actinomycetota bacterium | reverse complement strand
TGAACGCGAAACGTCCCGCGTAGGGCTGGCGCGGATCCGGGGGCACGTTCGCCACCTCCGCCACGAAGTGAGCGACCTCCGTGAGGCGCTCGACCGCTCCGTCCGGGAGGCACTCGATTCCCAGTTTCAGCGTGAGGTCGCCGATCAGGGGGATCAGGTCGGCGTTGCCCGTCCGCTCCCCGTAGCCGTTCACCACGCCCTGCACCTGGAGAACGCCCGCGTCGACCGCCGCCAGCGAGGACGCCACGGCGCAGCCGGCGTCGTTGTGTGTGTGGATACCGAGCGGGACGCTCGTGCGCTCCTTCACCTCGGCGACGACGCGCGCGACCTCGCTCGGCAGCGCGCCGCCGTTCGTGTCGCAGAGGATCAGCCGCTCGGCCCCGGCCTCCTCGGCCGCCGTGAGGACCTGTAGCGCGTAATCGGGGTTGGCGCGGTACCCGTCGAAGAAGTGCTCGGCGTCGAAGAATACCCTCCGGCCCTGCGACCTGAGGAACCGCACCGTGTCGGCCACCATCTCGACGCCCTCGTCCAGGTCGGTGCGGAGTGCCGCGGTCACGTGCAGATCCCAGGACTTGCCGACGAAACAGACCGTTTCGGTGCCCGCGTCGAGGAGATCACGCAGCGTCGAGCTCTCCTCGGCCCTCTCCCCCGCCCGCCGGGTCATCCCGAACGCGACGAGCTGCGCGTGCTCGAGAACCTCCTTCGTCGCGAGTCGGAAGAACTCGGTGTCGCGCGGGTTCGCGCCCGGCCAGCCACCCTCGATGTAGGGAACGCCGAGCCCGTCCAGCTTGTGCATGATCCGGAGGCGGTCGCCGACGGAGTAGGACAGCCCCGGCGCCTGCGCGCCGTCGCGGAGCGTCGTGTCGTACAGCTCGACCTTCACGGGGACGCCCCCTCGATGACGAGGTCGCCGACCTCTTGCGTCGAGTAGCCCATCTCCGCAGCGCGCATCGACTTCATCTTCGAGGTGGCGAAACGGATGCCGCGATCGATCCTGGAAGCGGCCTCGGCTTCACCGAGCTCGCGCAGCAGCATCTCTGCGGCCCCGATCGCCGCGAGCGGGTTGATCGTGCCCTTGCCCGCGTGGTCGGGGGCGGTGCCGCCGATCGGCTCGAACATAGACACGCCCGTGGGGTTGATGTTGCCGCCGGCGGCGATCCCCATGCCGCCCTGGATCATGGCACCGAGGTCCGTGATGATGTCGCCGAACATGTTGTCGGTGACGATCACATCGAACCGCGCCGGCCAGTCCAAGAAGTAGATGCACGCCGCGTCCACATGGACGTAGTCCGTATCGACGTCGGGGTACTCGGCCGCGATCTCGTTCACCACCCGCTGGTACAGATCCCCGGCGAACGTCAGGACGTTCGTCTTGTGGACCAGCGTGAGCTTGCGTCGCCGCCCCGGCTGAATCGCGAGGTCGAACGCGTAGCGAACTATCCGCTCGACGCCGTGGCGAGTGTTGACGGACTCCTGTACGGCGACCTCGTGCGGCGTTCCCTTGCGGTGGAAACCGCCGACGCCGCTGTACAGGCCCTCTGAGTTCTCTCGCACGACGACGAAGTTCACGTCGTCCTCGGAGTGGCTCGGGACCAGCGTCTGCACGCCGGGGTAGCGAACGACCGGCCTCAGGTTGACGTACTGGTCCAGCTCGAAGCGGATCCTGAGCAGCAGGTCGCGCTCGAGGATCCCCGGCCGCACGCGCGGGTCGCCGACCGCGCCGAGGAAGATCGCGTCGCAACCCTTCAGCCGCTCCAGCTCTCCGTCGGGCAACACGTCGCCCGTCCGCAGGAACCGGTCCGCGCCGAGGTCGAACTCGACGAGGTCCGTCGAGAACCCCTCACGCACCGAGTCCAGGACCTTCAGGCCCTCGCGGACGACCTCGGGGCCGGTGCCGTCGCCGGCGATGACCCCGATCCGGTGCGAGCGGGCGGCGTCCGTCACTGCGGCCACGACTCCGTGGTGCTCTTGCGGCCCGGCTGAACCTGGAGCGCGCGGTTGATCGCCGCGAGGTACGCGCGCGCAGAAGCCTCGACGACATCGGTCGCAACGCCGCGGCCGGTGACTCGACGCCCCTCGACCTCGAGTTGAACGACCACGTCGCCGAGAGCATCGGACCCACCGGTCACGCTGGACACGTTGAACGTGACGAGTCGCGCCTCCACGCCGGCCGCCCGCTGGATCGCGCCCATCGCGGCGTCGATCAAGCCGTCGCCCATCGCGGATTCCTCGATCGTCTCGTCGCCACGCTTCAGATGGACCGTCGCGCGCGGTTCCAGGTGCGTGCCACCGCCGACGACCACAGACTCCAGGATCAAGACGTCCGGCCCGGTAACGCCGAGCTCCTCGGACACGATCGCTTCCAGATCCTGGTCGGTCAGCTGGATCTTGCGATCGGCCAACTCCTTGAAACGCGCGAAAGCACGATCGAGGTGCTCCTGCTCGAGCTCGATGCCGATCTTCGAGAGCGCGTCGGCGAACGCGTGGCGTCCCGAGTGCTTGCCGAGGACGATGCGGTTGCCCTCCAGACCGATCGCGACCGGGTCCATGATCTCGTAGGTCGCGCGGTTGGACAGGACGCCGTGCTGGTGGATGCCGCTCTCGTGCGCGAACGCGCTGGAGCCCACGACCGCCTTGTTCGGCTGCACGCTGTAGCCGGTGGTCATGGAGACCAGTCGCGAAGTTCGCGTGATCTCCTTGACGTTCAGGTTGTGCCGAACGCCGAGGTGCTCGCCGCGCGTGCGGACGATCATCGCGATCTCTTCCAGCGAACAGTTGCCCGCCCGCTCGCCGATGCCGTTCACGGCGACCTCGACCTGCCGCGCGCCGTTCTCGATGCCCGCGAGCGAATTCGCGACGGCGAGACCGAGATCGTTGTGGCAGTGGGTGGAGATCACGACGTGATCGGGCATCGCCCCTCGCACGACCCGAACCATCTCGCCGAACTCAGACGGCGTGGCGTAGCCGACCGTGTCCGGGACGTTGATGGTCGTCGCGCCGGCCTCCACCGCGACCTTGAAACACTCCAGCAGGAACTCCAGTTCGGTCCGCGTCGCGTCCTGCGCGCTGAACTCGACGTCCTCCGTGTATCCGACCGCGAGCTTCACCCCGTCGCGGATCGCGTCGAGGACCTGGTTGTTCGACATCCGGAGCATGTCCTTCATGTGGATGTCCGAGGTGGAGATGAACGTGTGGATGCGCCAGCGTTCCGCGCCCTTGAGCGCCTCGGCCGCCCGCTCGATGTCACCCTGCGTCACGCGGGCGAGCGAGGCGATGACGGGGCCGCGGACGCTCGTCGCGATCTCTCGGACCGCGTCGAACTCGCCTTCGGAGGAGATCGCGAACCCCGCCTCGATGATGTCTACACCGAGTCGCGCGAGCTGCTCGGCGATCTCGACCTTCTCCGCTTTCGTGAGCGCGATGCCGGGGGCCTGCTCCCCGTCGCGCAGGGTGGTATCGAATATCCGGACTACGTCGCCTACTTCGCCTTCCTTCGAGCTCATCCTGGGACCGCCTTCTTCTCGGACTCCAACCAGGGCATCATCGAACGGAGCTGCTGTCCCACTCGCTCGAGCTGGGAAGTCCGCTCCTCCCGGCGGAGGGCGAGGAAGTTGGGGAAGCCGGCCTCGGCCTCCCCGATCCACTCCTTCGCGAACTGGCCGCTCTGGATCTCGTCCAGGATCCGGCGCATCTCCTCGCGGGCGCGCTCGTCGACAACCCGCGGCCCGCGCGTGTAGTCGCCGTACTCGGCGGTATCGCTGATCGAGTACCGCATCCAGTTCATGCCGCCCTCGTACATGAGGTCGACGATCAGCTTCAGCTCGTGGAGGCATTCGAAGTAGGCGATCTCGGGCTGGTAGCCCGCCTCGACGAGCGTCTCGAACCCGGCCTGCACCAGCGACGTCGCGCCGCCGCAGAGCACCGTTTGTTCGCCGAACAGATCGGTCTCCGTCTCCTCCTTGAACGTCGTCTCGATGACGCCCGCGCGCGCAACGCCTATGCCCGCCGCGTATGCGAGCGCGCGCTGGCGCGCCTTGCCCGTCGAGTCCTGGTGCACCGCGACGAGCGCCGGGGTGCCGATCCCCTGCTCGAAGGTGCGACGAACGAGGTGGCCGGGGCCCTTCGGCGCGATCATCGTCACGTCGACGTCGGCCGGCGGCGTGATCGTCCCGAAGTGGATGTTGAACCCGTGGGCGAACATCAGCATGTCGCCGGCCTTCAGGTTGGGAGCGACGTCGCTCGCGTATGCGGCGGCCTGCGACGTGTCGGGAAGCAGCATCATGACGACATCGGCCTCGGCGACCGCGTCCGCCGTCGGCAACACGCGCAGCCCCGCCTCCTCGGCCTTCGCCCAGGACTTCGATCCCTCGCGTAGCCCGACGCGCACGTCGTGGCCCGAGTCCTTCAGGTTCTCGGCATGGGCGTGACCCTGCGAGCCGAAACCGAGGATCGCGATCTTCTGACCATCCAGCGCCGAGCGGTCCGCGTCCTTCTCGTAGTAGATCGTCGCCATGTCGTCCTTCTCCTTGTCGTCAGGCTCTCCAGGCGGTCGGCTAGACGCCGCCGCCCGTCCACTCGGGGAGGTCCTCTGCGCCGGCCGCCTTCGCGCGGCCGAGCACGCGCTCGCGGATGCCGCGGTCGCCCCGCGCGAGCGCGATGCGCCCAGTACGCGCGAGCTCCACGATGCCGAAGTCCGCGAGCAGCTCCAGGAGCGCCTCGATCTTCTCGGGCGTCCCGGTTGCTTCGATCGTGAGCGTGCGATGCGTGACGTCGAGGATGCGAACCCTGAACACGTCGCAGATCTCCATCACGCGCGCGCGGGACTCTCCTTCGGCGCGAACCTTCACCAGCACCAGCTCGCGCTCCACGGCCTCGCCGGGTTCGAGCTCCAGGATCTTGATGACGTTGACGAGCTTGTTGAGCTGCTTCGTGACCTGCTCGAGGGGTTTGCTCTCCACGTTCACGACGATCGTCATGCGCGAGAGGCCCCCCTCCTCGGTCGGCCCCACGGCGAGCGAGTCGATGTTGTACCCGCGCGCCGCGAACAGGCCCGCCACGCGCGTGAGCACGCCGGGTTTGTCTTCCACCAGGACAGAGATCGTGTGAAGGCTCATGCGACCGGCGCCTCCGCGGGATCGGTGACCGGCTTCAGACCTTCGGGTCCCAGGATGATGTCGTCGTTCGAGGAGCCGGCCGGCACCATCGGGAAGCACATCTCCTTCGAGTCGACTCGGAAGTCGATGACGACGCTGCGGTCCTCGATCGACAGTGCCTTCTCGATCACGGCGTCGACCTCGTCCGGGTGCTCGGCCCTCAAACCCACTGCCCCGTAGGCTTCCGCTAGTTTCACGTAGTCCGGCACGTCGTAGGAGAGGTACACCTGGGAATACCTCTCGTTGTAGAACAGCTCCTGCCACTGGCGAACCATGCCGAGGTGGGCGTTGTTGATGATCGCGGTGACGAACGGGATGTTCTCGGTACTCGAGGTCGCGAGTTCCTGCGCTGTCATCTGGAAACAGCCGTCGCCGTCGATCGCGACGACCTGCTTCTTGGGCTGGCCCGCCTTCGCGCCGAGGGCGGCCGGCACCGCGAAGCCCATGGTCCCCAGCCCGCCCGAGTTGATCCACGTCCGCGGTTCCTCGAACCGCCAGAACTGCGACGCCCACATCTGATGCTGGCCGACGCCGGAGACCACGATCGCGTCTTTGGCGTGCTCGTACAGCCGCTCGATCGCGAACTGCGGCTTCAGCGGTCCGTCGTCGGGCTGGTCATACCGGTACGGGAACTCCTCCCGCCAGCCCTTCAATCGCCCGAGCCAGGCCGTGCGATCGGGCACGCCGCCGGCTTCCTCCTGCAGCTTCGCGAGCTCGGCCGCGAGCCTGCCGATCACGTCCCTGCAGTCGCCTACGATCGGAACATCGGCCAGACGGTTCTTCCCGATCTCGGCCGGGTCGATGTCGACGTGGATCACCTTCGCGTTGGGCGCGAACGCGTCGAGCTTGCCCGTCACGCGGTCGTCGAACCGCGAGCCCAGCGCGACCAGCAGGTCGGCCTTCTGCAACGCGGTCACGGCCGTGTAACACCCGTGCATGCCCGGCATACCGAAGCACAGCTCGTGCGAGTCCGGGAACGCCCCGCGCGCCATCAAGGTCGTGACGACGGGAAGCTCGCACTCGGTCGCGAGCTTGAACAGCTCCTTCGTGGCCTCGGCTTTGATCACGCCGCCGCCGACGTAGAGGACCGGCTCCTTAGCACGCATGATGAGCTTCGCGGCCTCACGGATCTGCCGCTGGTTGCCCTTCGTCGTCGGCTTGTAGCCGGGAAGGTCGACGTGCTCGGGCCACTTCCAGACGTCTTCGCTGATCAACACGTCCTTAGGCAGGTCGACGAGCACGGGTCCGGGACGTCCCGTTCGCGCGATGTGGAAAGCCTCGCGGATCGTCTCGGCCACCTCGCCGGGATGCTTCACCAAGAAGTTGTGCTTGGTGACCGGCATCGTGATGCCGGTTATGTCCGCTTCCTGGAAGGCGTCGTTGCCGACGACCGGCGTCGGAACCTGACCGGTGATCGCGACGATCGGGACCGAGTCCATCTTCGCATCGGCGAGCGCGGTGACGAGGTTGCAGCCACCGGGGCCCGAAGTGGCTATGCAGACGCCAACCTTGCCGGTCGCCCACGCGTAGCCCTCGGCCGCGTGGCCTGCGCCCTGCTCGTGCCGGGTGAGGACGTGGCGGACCGTCGAGTCGAGCAGCGGGTCGTAGGCGGGAAGGATCGCCCCGCCGGGGATCCCGAAGACGATGTCCACGCCCTCACCCTCGAGTGACTTGAACAGCGCTTGCGCGCCGGTCACCTTCATCTCGCCCAGACCTCCTCGCCGGGACGGTCCTCTACGGGGCCTGTCTCCACACGGTGGACGGTTGCCCCGATCTTGTGCGCGAGGTTCCTGACCTGCCGCTCGAACTCCCACGGCGTCCAATCGCGCCGACGGGACTGGAGGGGCTCTTCCGCCTCGTCGAAGCCGAAACCCCCCGCGTTCAGGTAGACGACCTCGGACTCGAAGAACCGGTCGAACTGCGGCCTGGAAGCCTCGTCGGCGACCTCGACGGTAACCTGGGCCGGGCCCTCCCAGAGCACACTCGCCACCTTCGTGCCCCCTCTTTCGAATTCGTACCGCATCGGATGCTCCTTCCTTACGTCGTCTTCGTTGCCGCTTGGTCTTCAGTCCTTGTTGGCCCTTCCGTCCTTGTTGGTCGGTGGGGTAAGAAAAACCCCCCGGGATCCGAGGGGCATCCGGCGCGGCTCAGGCCTCCTGGGCCTGCCCGCGCCTACCTGATAAGTACGAGGTCCTGCGGTTCCGGAAGAGTCCTCGTCCCAGTCATGGCCCATCAAGTGTAGAGGCGCATCTGGCCATGTCAACCCGGCTGTAGCGAAGAGAGAGAGAGAGAGAGAGAGTCCGAACCCCGCTGGCCCCTTCCGCTGTCGGGCCGCTCAAGGTACTATGTGGTGCATGGTAGCGCGTACCCCGGAACCGCGGATCGGGCAGCTCCGTCGGGGCGTGATCGAGTACTGCGTGATGGCACTCCTCGAACGCGACGAGGGTTATGGGTTCGACCTAGTCCGGGAGCTGGCTTCGTTGGACGGCATGGAGACATCCGAAGGCACGCTCTATCCCATCCTCGGTCGCCTCCGACGGGACGGGCTCCTGGAGAGCACCTGGCGTGAGTCCCCCACAGGGCCGCCGCGCCGCTACTACCGGCTGAGCGACAAGGGCCGACGGGGGCTCGGCGAGTTCCGTCAAGAGTGGCAGCGGTTCGCCGGCACGGTCGGCCGCATCCTGGGAGGAGAGGCGAGATGACTCGGCAGACGGTTGACGCGTACTTCGACCGACTCGGGCGCGAACTTTCCGATCTTCCCCCGCAGCGGCGGAGCGAGCTCATGGCGGAGATCCGGGACCACGTCGATCAGGCGCTCGCGTCGAAGGCCGACCCGAGCGAGGCCGATGTCCGGAACGTGCTGGAGCGGCTCGGTGAGCCGGCGGACATCGCCGAAGAGGCTCGCGAGCGGCTCGGCGTGCGTCGTGTCACCCCAAGTTGGACCGATTGGACGGCCATCTTCCTGCTGCCGTTCGGCGGCTTGCTGGTGCTGGTGCTGGGCACCCTCGGCGCGCTGGGCTGGGTCGTCGGAGCCATCTTCGTGCTGATCTCCCGAGTCTGGTCAACTCGCGACAAGATGATCGGATTGCTGCTGTTTCCCGGCGGGTTGCTTCTTCCACTGGTCCTGCTCTTGAGAGTCGGGGCGGTCTGCACCTCGTCTTTCGGGCCGACCGGGCGGACCGTCAGGTCGTGCAGCGGCTTCACGTTGTCTCCTATCCTGGGGATCCCCCTCTTGATCGTGCTCGTGCTGACGCCGATCGTGGTAGCCGCGTACCTCGGCTCGAAACTGCGAGCCCGGACCGAACAGACGAGCTAGCGCGAGTTCCTCGAAGAGATGCGCTCCCGTTGGCTCGCTACGGGCTGCGTTTGGAAGTCAGAGCGGTCTTCTGGCAACCCCACGGGCGTGAGCTGCCGGGCGTGGGCAGGCGACGGCAAGTCGGTCGCGTTGGGTCACCTGGTGCCAGCGCTGTCGAGCGCGGCCAGCAGGCGGAGCGCGGGACCTCGGAATCCGTGCTCGTCGGCGAAGCTCCGGAACCTCGCGTCGTCGCGCTCCCCGGCCCAAACCTCCAGCGGCGCGTCCAGCTTGATGGGCACGAGACGCTGCATGGTCTCGACGTAGCCTCGGGACTGGAGCAAGCGGGACCGGAGCGCCGGCTTGCGTTCCAGCGGTCCCGGTCGCGGTTGATCGCTCGCGGCGTCGTCGAAGATCTCCTCGAGCGACCCGTAGATCTGCACGAGCGCGGCGGCGGTCTTCTCCCCCACACCGGGGACCCCAGGAAGGCCGTCGGACGGGTCGCCGCGAAGGATCGCGAAGTCCGCGTACCGCGACGCCGGCACGCCGTACTTCGCGAGCACCGCCGCCTCATCGAGCTCCAAGAGCTCTGAGACACCGCGGACGGTGAACAGCAGCTTCACCGCCGGGTCGCGGACGAGCTGGATAAGGTCCCGGTCTCCGCTAACCATCTCGATCAGGTCGGTGTCGCGGGCTTCCACGCCGAGGGCGCCGATCGCGTCCTCGGCCTCCCAACCGGACGCCTGCGCCTGCTTCATCCCGGTGAGATCCAGAGCGCGGCGCAACAGGAGGAACTGCTCAGGAAGCCCCTCGGGGTCTGGCGGACGGTTCGCCTTGTACCCGGGGTAGAGGTCGGTGCGCACGACCGGGCGCCAATCGTGGTCGTAAACGTGGACGACCTCATCGGGCCGGCGGGATGCCACGAGCCTCGTGACCATATCCAGGTAGCCGTGCACCGCGCCGATCGATCCGCCGTCCGTCGCGCGGAACGAATCGCGCAACGCGAAGTGCGCGCGGTACCCGAGACTGGACACGTCCAGAAGCAGCCGATGGATCACGGCTAGCAGCCTATCGGCGCTCGCCGGCTCTTGGGCAGGGACCACGCCTGCGCTAGGGTCAGATCGTGAACAACGACGGCTACTTCGACGATCGCATCGCCGCGAGCTACGACGAGTCATCGGCGGAGGGATCCGACCCGTCGGTCGTCGGTCCAGTTGTCGATTTCCTCGTGGAGAAGGCCGGGAGCGGACGGGCCCTGGAGCTCGGGATCGGGACCGGGCGGATCGCGCTCCCGCTCGCGAAACGGGGGGTCCGGGTGCACGGGATCGAGCTATCGAAGGCCATGGCCGCGAAGCTGCACGCAAAGCCGGGGGGCGAAGATCTGGGCGTCACGATCGGCGACTTCGCCACGACCACGGTGGATGGGTCATTCGCCCTCGTGTACCTGGTCTTCAACACGATCATGAACCTGACGACGCAGGCGGCGCAGGTCGCGTGCTTCCGTACCGTGGCGGCGCATCTCGAGCCCGGTGGGTGCTTCGTAGTCGAGGTCATGATCCCGGAGCTTCGGCGACTCCCGCCCGGCGAGACCTTCCACATCTTCGACGCACAGGAGAACTCCTGGGGTATCGACGAGTACGACGTCGCGAACCAGAGGCTCGTGTCCCATCACCTAGAGGTTGTGGATGGCAAACTCGAACGCTTCTCGGTGCCTTTCCGGTACGTGTGGCCCGCGGAGCTCGATCTGATGGCGCAGCTCGCGGGGATGACGCTGCGCGAGCGTTGGAGCGGGTGGAAGCGCGAGCGGTTCACGAGCGAGAGCCGGCAACACGTCTCGGTATGGGAGACGTCGGCGCGCGAAGCCGGTTCGGGATCGGCGCCTGCGTAGCTAGCTGATACCGCTCGGGGCGCGGTAGCTGTCAGACATCTTGACACGTCGAGCAGCAGCCGATGCGCTACCTCAGGAGCTTAGGCGAACGTTCAGGTTCGTTCATCCTTGACCAGGAACGAACGACCCGACTAGCCTTGCCCTCCGTGGGGGAAGGGAACCTGGATCCTGCGCTTCTAGCCGTGATCCGCGCCGTCCCGGAGTGGGCGGGGCTGGACCCCGACGGAGTCTCCCCCATCACCCTAGGGATCACCAACCGCAACTTCCGGGTCGACGTGGGCGGGCAGTCCTTCGTCGTCAGGCTTTCGGGCAAGGACACGGGACTACTCGGGATCGACCGGGCGGCCGAATGCGAGGCGGCCCGCGCTGCGGCCGCGGCAGGGGTTGCGCCGGACGTGTTCGCGTTCCTACCCGAGCACGAGGCGCTGATCACGCGGTTCGTCGACGCCGACCCGCTACCCGAAGACGACCTCGAGCGCGAGGAGGTCCTGGCCGCCGTCGTCGCCTCCGTGAAGTCGATCCATTCGATGACGCCTATCCCGTCGACCTTCAGCGCGTTCCGCGTGGTGCGCGAATACCGGAACGTCGCGGTCGAGCGGGGCGTCCTCATCTCGACCGATTTCGACCGGGCCCTGGAACGCGCCGACCGGATCGAGAGCGCGTTCCTCCGTGCTCCCGTCACGCCGGTCCCCTGTCACGACGACCTGCTCAACGCCAACTTCCTCGTGAAGGACGGCCGGGTGATCATCGTCGACTACGAGTACGCCGGGATGGGCGACCTCTACTTCGATCTCGGGAACTTCTCCATCAACAACGGGATCTCCGAAGAGGCTCAGCTCGCGTTGCTTGCGATGTATTTCGGCGCAGTTACGCCGGCGAACCACGCGCGCCTGAAGCTGATGCGCATCATGTCCGACTTCCGCGAAGCGATGTGGGGAGTCGTCCAGCAGGGCATCTCGACCCTCGAGTTCGACTACGTGGACTACGCGAACCGTCACTTCGCGCGATGTCTCGCTAGCACTGGCGACGAGCGGTTCGGTACTTGGCTCTCCGACGCCGCGACGGCGGTGCGCTGAAGGTGGAGGAAGCCCGCGCGGTCGTGATCGGCGGCGGCGTGGCCGGGGCGTCGATCGCGTACCACCTGTGCGAGCTCGGCTGGAAGGACGTCGTGCTCGTCGACCGCGCCGGGCTGACGAGCGGATCGACGTTCCACTCCGCAGGTCTCGTCGGCCAGTTGAGGTCCTCGGTCACCCTGACGCGGATGATGATGTACTCCGTAGAGCTGTACCGGCGCCTGGCGGAAGAGACCGGCGTCGATCCCTCGTGGCACGAGGTCGGTTCGTTACGCCTCGCGTCTTCGAGGGAACGTATCGAGGAGCTGCGGCGCTTGGCCGGGTGGGGTGACACGTTCGGCCTGCCGCTTTCCATCATCGCCACGAAGGAAGCGCTCGAGCTATTCCCGCTCTTCGACCCCACCGGCGTTGAGGGGGCGGCGTTCCTTCCGACCGACGGCTACCTCGATCCGAACGGGCTCACGTTCGCGCTCGCGGAGGGTGCGAAGCGCCGCGGTTGCCGCGTGCTGACCGCGGCGCGCGTCACGGGCATCGACGTTGGGGAAGGCCACGTGCGGGGGGTCACGTTCGAGGGTCGCGAGCCGATCCGGGCCGAGGTCGTCATCAACGCAGGAGGCATGTACGCGGGTCAGATCGGGCAGCTCGCGGGCGTCGAGGTTCCCGTCGTGCCGTTCGCCCACCAATACCTGCTCACCAAGCCGATCGAAGGAGTTCGAGCGGACCTGCCGTCGATGCGCGACCCCGACCGTCTCGTGTACTTCCGCCCGGAGGCCGGCGGCGGGCTCGTGATGGGCGGCTACGAGCGCAACCCGGCACCGTGGATGGTGCAGGACGGGCCGCCGCCGGACTTCAACGACACGCTGCTGCCCGAGGACTGGGAGCGCTTCGAGCCGCTCGCCGACGCGGCTTTCGGACTGGTTCCCGCGCTCCAGACCGCCGAGGTAGTGAAGATGATCAACGGACCCGAGGCGTTCACGCCTGACGGCGAGTTCGTCATGGGAGAGTCCGACGTCCGCGGGTTCTTCGTCGCCGCGGGCTTCTGCGCGCACGGGATCGCCGGCGCCGGCGGCATCGGGAAGGTCATGGCCGAGTGGATCGCCGACGGCGAGCCGGAGTTCGACGTCTGGAAGATGGACATCCGCAGGTTCGGCCCCCAGTACCGCAACCGTGACTACACGCTCGCTCGCGCTTACGAGATCTACTCGACCTACTACGACATCCATTACCCGAACGAGGAACGCCAGGCGGGACGCCCGCTCAAGGTGGCGCCGACATACGAGCGCCTGCGAACGCTCGGTGCCGAGTTCGGTGAGAAATCGGGGTGGGAGCGAGCGAACTGGTTCGTGTCGAACGAGGACCCGACTAAGGAGAACCTTCGCGCTCGGGGCTGGGCCGGGCAGCACTGGTCAACGGCCATCCCCGTCGAGCACCTAGCCACCCGCGAGCGCGCCGGCCTGTTCGACGAGACGAGCTTCGCGAAGATCGAGGTCACGGGCGCCGGCGCCGTCGGCCTCCTCCAGCGGCTGTGTGCCAACGATGTCGACGTCTCCGCCGGCCGCGTCGTCTACACGCAGATGCTGAACCGCCTCGGCGGGATCGAGAGCGACGTCACGGTCTCGCGACTCAGCGAGGAGAGCTTCCTCATCGTGACCGGGACGGCCTTCGGGAACCACGACCTGGGGTGGATCCGCAAACACATGCCTGAGGACGGGAGCGTGGCGGTGCAGGACATCACCGGATCGCTCGCATGCTTCGGACTCTGGGGACCGCGAGCACGGGACGTCCTGTCCGGGCTGTGTGAGACGGATCTTTCCAACGAGGGCTTCCCGTACATGACGTGGCAACGGATACCGATCTCCGGGGTTCCTTGCTGGACGGCTCGCGTCACCTACGTCGGCGAGCTCGGATGGGAGCTGTATCCGGCGATGGACGACGCCGTCGCGCTCTGGGACGCGCTGATCGTCGCCGGCCGCGAACACGGAGCCGTTCCCGCGGGGTATCGAGCGATCGACTCCCTGCGTCTGGAGAAGGGTTACCGCGCGTGGGGATCCGACATCACGCCCGAAGAGAACCCGTTCGAAGCGGGCCTCGGTTTCGCCGTGAAGATGACCAAAGGCGATTTCATCGGTCGCGAAGCGCTCGAGCGCGCGAAGGCGGACGGCAAGGGGAAGAAGCTCCGCTGTCTCACGCTCGCCGACGCTCGATCCGTAGCGCTCGGGAACGAACCCGTCCGAAGCGGCGAGCACGTCGTCGCGCGGATCACCTCGGGCGGCGTCGGCTACTCGCTCGGGAAGTCGATCGCCTACGCATATCTGCCGGCGGGCCTCGACGAGATCGGCACTAGGCTGACCGTCGAGGTCTTCGGCGAACGCGTCGACGCCGAGGTCGTGAACGAGCCGCTGTGGGATCCGAAGGGCTTACGGATACGCGCCTAGCCGCCGCTCGCTAGATCGCGTAGACGCAGCCGTTCCAGTAAGCCTCGACCCGCTTCTTGCGCAACCCCTTCACTGCCAGGTGAAGCTCGTCCGGCGGGCTCGCGTTACCCGAGGAGAACCACAGCTCGAAGCCCGCGGCGTCGAAGCGCCCGAACTCACGCCCGCCCTTCGGTTCGGGGCCCGTAGCGAGGTAGGTCACGCCGCCCGAGCAGCAACGGCGCGGATCGGTCCAGACGAACAGGCGCCCGCCGTGGGTTCGCACGAGCTCGACGACCCCCGGCGACGCGACGATCCTCATGCGACTACCGACGTTTCTGGGGAGCGGGGGATCGCCATTTCTCTGGAAGCTCGACGTCCTCACCCACGAAGATGACACCGTTCCAGTAGGCCTCGAGACGCTTGTGCTTCCACCCCTTGACGTCGAAGTGGAGCTCGTCGGGAGGTGTCAGCCTCGCGAAGGCGTAGTGGACCTCGACCCCGTCCGATTCGAGCACCTTGAACCGATGAGGCCTCTTGGAGCTTCGCGTGAAGCTCGAGCGCCTACTCGACCCCGGCGGCTCGCAGTGAGCTTCGAGCCACACGTAGGAGCCGACCAACCCGCGGCGAGGGTCGAGCCAAACCCACACGCGACCGCCGTTCTCGCGGATATAGGCGTCGGCCTTCTCGCTGGTGACGATCTTCATGCGGTCATAGAACCACGAAACGGGAAGGGGCGGGCAACGCGCCCGCCCCTTCGCTCCCGTCGATGGCTCGCGCTAGACCGAGACGACTCCCGTCAGGTCCTCATCGGGAGGAACCACCGGCTCCCACGGCTTGTTCCGCTGCGCCGCGAAGTAGTAGATCGCGCCGACGATCAACACGACCCCCATGAACAACTCGATCGCGGGGATCTTGTTCAAGAAGGTGACATGGAAGTTCATCAGTTGGTGTCCCTGCACGTAATAGTCGGACTGGATCCCCTTCGGGTTCGAGAAGATCCGGAGGTAGTTAGCCCCCGATGCCTTCGGGTCGAAGGCCGAGCTCGCCGACGATGGCGTGAGGAAGTTGAGCATCATCGCCGCTCCCCACACGATCGCGAGACCGTTCACGACCTTGCCCCATGCGCCGAGCGAGAACGGCGCCTTCGTCTTCGGCCAGCCCTTCGTCCGAGCGCGCATCACGGCGATGTTCCCCAACAGGTAGCTGAGGTAGATCGTCGCGGTTGCGCCGACGGCGAGCACCGCCGCGCCGGCGAACTGGATGAACGGCACCGCCGACAGCGCGCCGATCACGACGCACGCGCCGATGGGCGTGTGCAGCCGCGGACTGACCTTCGACAGCATCTTCGAGAACGGCAGCTGGTCGTCACGCGCCATGCCGAATCCGAGCCGGATCGTCGAGGTTAAGATCGACATGCAGCACACGAAGATCGCGGCCGAGACGATCACCAGGTACAGGGTCGAACCCGCCGAGGTCATCACGCTCTCGATGATCGCCTGGGGCCCGAAGAACCCGGCGACCGCATCCTTCATGCTCGGCACCGCCATCAACACGCCCCAGAGGAAGACCGCGCCGATGATGAAGGCGCCGATCACTGAGGCGAGCACTGCCTTCGGCGCCTCCGCCCGTGGGTTCCTGGTCTCTTCTGCCAGGGTCGACGCCGTGTCGAACCCGTAGATCACATACAGACTCATGAACATCCCCACGAGGAAGAACGACAGCGTCACCCCCGTCGGGAACGCGAAGATGTTCCCCGTCTTCGACGAGCTCACGATGACCCCGACGCCCGAGTTGTTGTGGACGATCGCCAGGAACACGGCGAAGACCACCATCCCGAGGATCTCGAAGACCACGCCCGTGTTGTTCACGATCGCGACCAGCTTCACCCCGTAGATGTTGAGGATCGTGATCAACGCGAGCGTGATGAGCGCGACGAGCTTCTGGTCGGCGCTGCCCAGGTTCGTGTTCAGGTGCCAGCCGAACATCTGGTTCATGGCCGGCAACAGCGCGATCGGAAGCGTCGCGCACACCGAGGCGACCGTCAGGATCCCGGCGAACAGATAGATCCAGCCGGTGAACCAAGCGTAGGTGCGTCCCGCAAGGTACTTCGTCCATTGGAAAACCGAGCCGGCCACCGGGAAGTGGCTGGAAAGCTCGGCGAAGTTCAACGCGACGATGAACTGGCCGATCGCTACCACCGGCCACGTCCACCACAGGAAGCCACCGAGCGCCGCCATCCCCAAGAAGAACAGCGTGAAGATGCCCGTCGACGGCGAGATGTAGCTGAACGCCACGGCGAACGAGCTGAACGTGCCGAGCTCCCGCTTCAGCTCCTGCTTGTAGCCGAACTTCGCGAGATCCGCGGTGTCGCGCTCATGTTGTGAGGCCCGATCCATCCTTCCCCCCTCTCCTGCTCTTCGGTGCACACGAACCTTCTCCGCCTGCAGGTGCACGCATCGCTCAGCCGTCGTCCGGTGGGACGGCGACCGGCCGGCCGGCGACCACGACGTCCACTCCAGCCTCGGCGAACGCGTCACGCTCGTCGGCACCGATGCCGGCGTCGACGACGAGCCGGTTCACCTGCTCGAGTGGCGCGATGACGAAATCGGCCACCGTGCCGAGCTTCGAGTGGTCCGCCACGACGCTCACCTCACCTCGGGTCTGCTCGATCATGAGGCGGGCGATCTCGGCTTCCGCGGCAACCGGCGTGGTCAATCCGGAGCGGAGGCTGATGCCCTCGACGCCGATGAAGGCCTTGTTCGCGTGGGTTCGACGCAGCGTGTCGGCCGCGAACGGCCCGACCACCGAGTTCGACGGAGCACGGTAGTGGCCACCGACGAGCAGGAGCTCTATCTCGCTCTCGGCGGCCTCCAGCGCGATACCGACGTGGTTCGTGATGACCTTCACGCCGGGGGCGTCGAGGTGTCGAAACACCTGCAAGGTGGTGGTGCCGCCGTTCAGGTAGATCGCGTCTCCGGCCTCGACCAGCCGGGCGGCCGCTTCGCCGATCCGCCGCTTCTCCTCCGGGTTGGAGGAGATGGCCTCGAAATAGGCCGGCTCGGCATGCAGGCGCTGGGTGAGAACGGCCCCGCCGTGCGTCCGCTCGAGGAGTCCCCGGTGCTCGAGCGCCTCGAGGTCTCGCCGCACCGTGACCTCGGAGACCCCGAGAAGATCGGCGAGCGTGGAAACGCGGATGACCCGGCGCTCCCGAAGGAGCTCCTGGATACGCCGATGGCGTTCCGCCGGAAGCGGTTGCTCCACGCGCTCGACTTCCCCCCTGTCTCCTGCGCGGGCCCACAGCTGACTGGTCCGTGACCGAACCGGAGCGAGTGTGTTCGTTTTCGCTCGCGAGCGCAAGCTGGCGCCACGGGAAACCACACGACCGGGGGCGTGGGAAGGAGCTCCCCCGCCCGCACGGCCGTCAATCGCGCCTAGACGGTGACCCGAAAGATGAAGTCGTACTCCGCGCCGCCATTCTTCGAGATGAGCTGCATGTTCCCGGTGGCGTTGCTGTAGGCGCCCGTCCCGCCGGTCACGGCGATCACGTTGTCGCGCGTGTCGTAGAAGGGCCCCTCTACCGTGAAGTGGCCGTCCTTCAGGATGGTGGTCCACACGCACTCCCAGCTGCCCTGCTTCGGGCTGATGCGGATGCACATGCCCTGGTCGTGACCGACCACCTTCGAGTCGGCCGCGTCGTAGACCTTGTTGTGCCAGGTCAACAGATCCCCGGTCGAGTCCTTCCCGTCACCGTCTGCGTCGATCACCGTGTCGGTAGTCGCGTGCTCGATGACGTGAACCGTCATCTTCGTCCCCGCGGCCGAGGAGAACGTCGCGAACGCGACGACGACGACCACCGCGCAGATGGACGCGGCGGCCAGCCAGATCCTGAGCTTTCCGTGCATGGATCCCCCCCTAGGGTCGTGGACTGCACGAGTTTCGCCCCCTCGCCCGAGCGCCGCAACTTAGCGAGCGCCAGGCGGGCGGCGTGATCGGTCGCGCGACAAGCAGCAGTTGAGTCGAGAGGCCTGGATGCGCGACCCAGGTCGAGGGTTCCGGTTCGGAGCGCTTCCGATCCGGACTACGCCGTCTCGTACTTGAAGGAGATGTTCACCCGCGCGCGGTAGTGCGTGACGTGGCCGTCATCGACGGTTACGTCGAGCTTCACAACCTCCCCCACCCGCAGGTCCCGCAGCGTCCGCGCGGCCGTCTCGACGGCCTTCCTGGTGGCGTCCTCCCAAGACTCGGTGCTGGTCCCGATCACCTCGGTGACCCGGTAGATGCTGTCGCTCACGATGTCCTCCTCTCGATCGACCTTGGGCATATCCTCGCCCGTTCGCAGATCTCGCGCTCGCGACCGGCGGCCGAGCCCGGGGCCTAGACGATCCCCCGCCCGCTGTACTCGGCCCCGTATCGTCGTTCGACCACACGGCGAACGATCTCGGCGAACAGCACCAGGACGAGCGAGCCGAGCAGGATGACCGAGGCGACCGCGACGAGCTGGGGCAGCTGACTCGGGACGCGGAGCTGCGCGAAGAGGTAGACGGGCCAGGTCGGCTGCGTCCCCGCGAGGAACGAGGCGATGGCGAACTCGTCGAACGACAGGGTGAACGCGATCAGGAACGAGGAGATCAGGGCGGGCAGCAGCAGCGGGAGCGTGATGCGCCGGAACGTCTGCCAGGTCCCGGCTCCCAGATCGTGGGCCGCCTCCTCGAGGGAGACGCTGAGGCGCTCGAGCAGCGGCATGATCGTGAGGATCACGTAGGGCAAGGACACGACGACGTGGCCGATCACGACGGCGTGGAGCCCGAGTCCGATGTAGACGCCCGCCACCTGCGTGAGCAGCTTGTCCACGACGGTGAACAGGAGCAGCAGGGATATCCCGAAGACGAGATAGGGGATCACGAGGGGCGAGAAGAACAGCGCCGACGTCGCCGACTTCCCCAAGAACTGCCTCCGGATGAGGGCGAACGAGGCCAGGACCCCCAGCGCCACGGCGATGATGCTGGAAAGCGTGGCCACGATCGCGCTTCGCCGGAGCGCCCCTATCAGGAGAGGATTCGAGAAGAACTGTGCGTACCAGCGGGTCGTGAACCCCTGCAGCGGGAACGAAACGTCACCGTTGTTGAAGGAGAAGATCGCGAGGACGACCATCGGCGCATAGAGGAAGACGGCGAGCAGCGCGAAGAAGACCCGCAGCAGCCTCAAACCGCCTTTGGACGCGGCGGCGTCCATCAGGTGGCCACGTTCCTCACCTGAACGAACCGGCCGAAGAGCACCATCAGCCCGGCGACGACGAGCAGCAGGAACATCGCGAGAACGGAGCCGGTCTGCCAGTCGAGGCCTTTCGTGAACAGATCTTGGATCGCATTCCCATACATGTAGCCGCTGGGACCGCCGACGAGCAGGGGTGTCACGAACTCACCGATCGTGGGGACGAACACGAACACGAAGGCCGCGACCACCCCGGGCAGGCTGAGCCGGAACGTGACCCGCCAGAACGTCTGCCACCGGCTCGCCCCCAGGTCGCTCGCTGCTTCCAGCACGCTCCGGTCGAGGTTGTCGAGCGACACGAAGATCGGCAAAGCGACGAACGGGATCCAGACGTAGGCGAGAACGAGCATCACCGAGAACTGGCTGTATAGCAGCCACGTGATCGGGTGATCCGGGCTCCGGAGGTGGACCGAGAACAGGAACGAGTTGATGACCCCCGAGTCGCCCAGGATGATCTTCCAAGCGAGGACACGCAGGAGATAGCTGGTCAGGAACGGAGCGATGATCAGGAGCAGGAGGACGTACTTCCGCTTCTTCACGCACAACGCGAGGAAGTACCCGACCGGATAGGAAAGGAACACGACGATCACCGAGACCGTGAGCGAGATTCTGATCGACTTCCAGAAGAGCGCCATGTAGACCGAGCCGCCGCCGAGGAACCGCCTCCAGCTATCCAGGGAGACGACCCCCGCGTCCGTGGGGAAGAGCTTGATCCCCCCGAAGCTGTACACAGCCACGTAGACGACCGGAGCCACGAAGAAGAGCAACAGCCAGAGCAGCGGGCCCGAGAGCAGGCCGGCGGTCGCCTCCCGTTCCCGACGCTTCCACTTCTTGGCCGGGTCGCTCATGTCCGGCGTCGCCACCGCCGTCTACCGAGATCCGGCGCGCCGACGCCTCACGCCGCCAGTACCTCGCTCCAATACTGGCTGTAGACGGACCGACGCGAGATCCAAGCCTCCACATACGCCTTCGGCGGCTGGAGCGCCGTCACATCGTCGAGGCTGAACGCCTTGACGATCGCCGGCGGGAGCTGCGAGAGATCGACCCTCGTGTTGGCGTGGCCGTAGTAGTAGTAGCTCTCCAGGAACAGGGCTGCCTTCGCGGTCGACCATGAGTTCGCGTACTCGTGCGCGTGGTAGTAGTTCGCCGAGCTTCCGAACAGGCCGAGGCCGCAGGACCACCAGATCCGGCCCTCCTTCGGCTGCATGTACACGACGTCCATGCCCGCAGCCGTCGCGTAGCCGACCGTGTCCGGCCACGCATAGCCGATCCACACGTCTCCTTGCTTGAAGGCCCGCCAGAGGTCGTACGACTGGTCCCAGAGGAAACTGACCAGGTGCTTCTTGGAGACGAGGAAGTCGCGCATCTGCGCGAGCTCGTCATCCGTCATCGTCCACGGATCGGGGACCTGGTGGTAGTAGCCGGCGATGACGAGCATCTCCAAGGTGTTGATCCACGAGATCCTGCCCGAGTACCGGTCGTCCCAGAGGAGGCTCCAGGAGTCCTCAACGGGCTGGACTTTGTCCGCCCGGTACAGCGGTGCGATGAACCCCCAATCCTCGACGATGAAGTACTGCTTGCCGTCGATCTGGCCGGCCTGCTCGAGCATCGGGTTCAACTGGCTGTAGTTGGAGATCAGCGACGTATCCCACGGCTGGACGACACCGAGGTCGACGTAGTCCTTGAAGCGGTACGCGCACGGATGGACGACGTCGTAGCTCGCACCGGCAGCGATCTTCGTGTACCCCGCGTCGTCGTTCTCGAACAGGATGAACTTCGGGGTGTCGCCCGTCGCCTTCTGATAGTCCGCCCAGAGGTACTGCTTCTCCTTCCCCGGGTAGTACTCGCCACCGCCGTACCCGGACCAGTCGAAGACCTGAAGGCCACCCGGCTCCTGGCCGATGGGCGGCCGGGCCGTGCTCGGCCCTCCGGTCGGGCCAGAGCCCTGCTTCACAGCCTTCTTGCAAGCGGCAAGGACGCCCGCACCAGCCGCGACGCCCGCGTAGCGTATGAAGTCACGTCGCTTGAGTGTCCTGGCGGCGAGTCGGTCGAGCTCGTTCGTCATCACTCCCCCTTCGAGATGGCGGACAACCGACCGTATGATGCCCCAGTCACCAGGCCCGCGGATAGTCTCTAGACGAAAAGTCTATGGAGGGGATACGACTTGCGGGGGCGCGCGACGTGGATGGTTTTGGGCCTCGTCCTGGTTGCCGCCTGCGCCTCCGGGGGAGGCTACGGCCAGGGCTCCTCTGGACCGTCAGCCTCGCCGACGAGCGACGGGTCGACAGGGACCGCCCTGCCGGGCCTGCCCGCCGACACCCTGCCGGGCTACGTGTTCAACGCCACGCGGCTGGACACCGCCACGCTCTCGACCGACGCCCTCGACCCGGCGTCGCTCGAGTCGCTCCTCACCGGGGCCGGGTTCGAGACCGGCACCGAAAGGAGGTTTACCGCCCGAGACAAGCGACTCACGGAAGTGGTCGCGCGTGTCCTGCTGTTCCGGTCCGCCGATGGCGCCGTGGCCTACCTGGCATGGCTCCGAACGCATGGAGCGGACCTTTTGGGATCACACACTCGGGAGGCGGACCCTCCAAGCTTCCCGGGAGCGATCGCGTTCTCGCACGGGCCGAGCGGCTGCTGCACGAAGGACACGTTCCAGTACTTCGCCGCCTGGACCCGCGGTCCATACGCGCTGACGCTCCGCGTCGGCGGTCCCGACGCGGGCCGGCGGTCGGCCGTGCCGCTCGCGGAAGAACTCGACGCACGGGCGTCGAAGGGGGTTGAGGGGTGAACCTCGAGGCGTTCTCGGAGCTTGCCGGCGGGCTCGATCATCCTGAGGGTATCGCGCTCGGATCGGACGGGCGCGTGTACGCGGGCGGCGAAGCCGGACAGATCTACGCCATCGCCTCGGACGGCACCATGGAGCAGATCGCGTCGACGGGAGGCTTCATCTATGGCGTGGTGACGGACGGGGACGGCAACGTCTACGCGTGCGATTTCGGCCGAGCCGAAGTGTCGCGGATCTCTCCCTCGGGTGAGGTGGAGACTTACTCGAAGGGCACCGCGGAACATCCCCTGCGCGTGCCGAACTTCGCCGCCTTCGACGACGCGGGGAACCTGTACGTTACCGACTCTGGAGGGTGGGCCAACGACGACGGTCTCGTCTTCCGCGTCGCGCCTGGAGGCTCAACCGTCATGTGGAGCGACTCCGTTCCACGCTTCCCCAACGGATGTTGCTTGAGCGCCGACGGCGGCTACCTCTACGTGATCGAGTCTTTCGGCCGTTGCGTGTCACGGATCCCGATCCGCGACGATGGATCGGCGGGCTCGCCCGAAGTGACGGTGGAGCTCCCGGGATGCCAGCCGGACGGGATCGCGCTCTCCGAGGACGGAACGATGTTCGTCGGCTGTTACCGGCCCGATCGGATCTATCGGATCCCGCCCAACGGCAAGCCCGAGGTTCTCGCCGAGGACCCCGACGGTGTCGTCCTCAACCAGCCGACCAACGTGGCGTTCGTAGGTCCACAGCTCGACAGACTCGCCGTAGCGAGCCTAGGCGGCTGGAGCTTGATGACGGCGGACGTCGGCGCGACTGGCCTGGCGCTCCGGTACCCGAGTTTGTAGAGGCGCGGATCGGCCGACCGGCCGATCGAGTCGCTCCACGTCCAGTGTCCCGATGGCGTCGCCTTGCGGTTCTCTTCGAGCGCGTGAAAGACTCCCTTCGTCGAAGAGAGAAGGAGATGATGATGGCACACGCGAACGAGGAGTTGCTGCGCTCCACGACGGCTGCTCTGAACAGCGGCGACATGGAGGGGTTCCTGGCCGGGCACACCCCCGACGTCAAGTTCCACGTTTCGGGCAAAGGACCGTTCTCGGGCGACCATAACGGGCGCGACGCTGTGGCGGGGTTCTTCGGCAAGATGGTGGGCATGCTCGATGGCCCCCCGACGGTCGAGGTTCACGAATGTCTCGCCAACGACGAGCACGGCTTCCTGCTCGTGGTGCAGCACCTCTCGCGCGGTGGAAAGACGATGGATGTTCCGCTCACGTTGATATTCCACTTCCGTGACGGGATGGTGTCCGAAGTTTGGCTCTCTCCGCAAGACCAGGACGCGCTGGACGGCTTCTTCGCGTAGGCTGCCCGGCCGCCGTCCCGGCCGGCGTTGGACCTAGGTCGGGAGGCGGTGCTCGCGGATCGTGGCCCTTCGCCGGATGGCGATAGGGGGCGGCAACGATCTACGCTCCGGACGGCGGGGCGATCCGAGTCCCGTTAACGCCCGCGATCCCCGGTGGAACCGGAGCGGACCCGACATGGTGAAGCCGCACGACGATCAGACGAGGGCACCGCCGGTTGTGACGGAGCGTGTCATCGACCTCGAGCAGGTTGCGGCTAGGCGTGCGCGCCCGGGAGTGACGCGTTCCCTCCTCTCCCTCGATGTCGAGGAGCGCCGTCTCGCCCTACGAGACCTCGTGCGGTGGGGCATCGTTGAGGACGACGTCGGACCTGTCAGCGAGCTTCTCTTGGATCCCGACCCGGGGGTTAGACGAACGGCGGCCGAAGCCCTCCTCCCCCACGCGGCCCGCGTGGACGACGCAGTCGTGCGCCGATCGCTCCAGGATCCCGTCGACGAGGTGCGGGGCGCGGCTGTGGCTCTGTCGGCCGCCCGGAACCTCCCGCACGTCGACGAGCTGATCTCGCTGCTGTCGTCGATGCGCTGGCCTGAAGCCCGCAGGGCGGCCCTGGGTGCGCTCCCTCGCATCATCCACAGCGGCGGCTTGCCCGAGCACAACCTTTCCGCACTCCTGCGGGCCGTGGGGACCCCGCACGTTCCGCCTGTCGAGGCCGAACGAGAGACCTTCGCAGAACTTGCGCGAGCCGTGGGCCGAGACCCCCTCGTTGACGCGCTGGCGCATACCGACGAGCGCCGCCTTGGAGCGGTGCGCTTGCTCATGATCTGGGGAGCGCGGCTCGGGCTTCGGACCGTGGCGGCCCTCGCTTCCGACCCACTTCCGGAGATCCAGGAAGCGGCGCGAGCGGCCGTCGTTCTACTCGCGGAGCCGGCAGCCGAGGAGCCATCCCAAAGAGGGACCGTCGACGTGTCGGCGCCGGAGCGCGTCACCGAACGCGAGGTGACCGATGCGCTGATCCGCAGCCTCCAAGATCCAGACCCGATCGTTCGCGATCGCGCGTGGAGCGCGCTTGCCATCTCGGACTGGGACACGCTACTCGATTGGGTTCGCGAGTCCCTCCGTGCCGACGATGACGAACTCGCCGCGCTCGCGGCCACCGTTTCGGAGCGGCTCATGCTTTCGCAGGTGGCCGCCTCGATATTGGAACGGGGCGCCCGCGTTCCCGAGATCCGAGCCGCTCCCTTCCTCGGAGCTCTGGCGTCCTTCGACCTGGATCCGGCGATCCTCACGGCGATGCTTTGGGAGGTGGACCAGCAGGCTCGCCCGCGAGCCGTTCGTATGGTGGTGACCGTCGGCGGGCCCGAGGTTCTCCCCCAGCTCCCACCGCTGCTCCTGGATGCCTTCGGGCCCGTTCGTCGGGCGGTCCTCGAAGCCCTCGCCGGGCTGGCTGAGGGAGAAGCGGCGGCCCTGGCGGCGCTCCAGACGGACCCTTCCCCGGCGGTTCGTTCGGCGGCCATCCGGGTGCTCGAGCGCTCGGACGCGTCGCGCCGGCTGGAAGCCCTGGGCCGGGCGATCCGCGACCCAGACACCCAGGTGCGAGCGGAAGGGCTGCGCGTCCTGGCGGCGGGCCTCGGTCCCGACTCCCTTCCCCTTCTCATGAGCGGCCTGGAAGACGCGGAGGAGATCGTTTGGACCGCCGCCCTCGAGCACCTCTCCGACCCCCGGCGGGAGCCGGCCGATATCTGGGACACCCTTCGTCGATGCACGCCGGACCAACGGCAGCAGCTGCTCGACATCCTGAGGACTTGGGAACGTCGCGCCCTGACGGAGCTCACCCTGACCCACCTTCGCTCACCGGACGCGGCCGACCGAGTTCTGGCTGTGGAGATCGGTCGGCTGGCCGGGGGCCGGGAAGCCCTCCAGGGGATCATCGAGGCCCTGAGCGATCCGGTCGCCGAGGTGCGCGTCGCGGCGGCCCGGGCGTTGGAGGACCCGAGCCACCCGGTCGCGGCCGCGGCGCTCGGCGATGCCCTCGGCGACCCCGACATGGAGGTGCGAACGGCTGCGGCTCGAGCCCTCGGGGCTATCGATGAGCGCACCGCCACGATCTTCCTCGTTCGGGCACTCGGCGACCCCGAGCCTCGAGTTCGCGCCGAAGCCGCCGGAGCGTTCGCGCGCCTGCGACCCGATCCGGCGGCCCTCGAGGGTCTGGTGGAGTCGCTCGTGCGCGCGAAGCGGGAGATCACGCCCGAGCTGGATGCGCTCCTCGACCGCGAGAGCGGGAAGGACAACTTGCTGGCTCGCCTTGTTTCGCTAGATCCCGAAAACCGGCTGCAAGCCGTGGACATCGTGGCCGCTCTGGCCGGCGACGCGGCCGTCGACGCGTTGACTCGAGCACTCGGCGACCCCGATCGACGTGTTCGCATCCGGGTCCTCGAACGGCTCGGAGACCTGAGTGACCCACGGACCCGGGGAGCGGTAGAACGGACGGCGCGGGCCGACCCGGTCCCTGAGGTCGTCGACCTGGCATGGGCCACCCTGGGCCGGCTGCCGCTGCAAGAGCCGACGACGAGCTAGCTCCTCGACGGACGCGGCGTATGCTGACCCGCACGAAGGAGGAGGTCAGATGGAAAGTGCCGTGAGCGCCTCAGCGTCGGGTTGGGCCGCGGTAGGAGCCGGGGTCCTCGCCCTCGTCGCGCTCATGCTGCTGTGGCGGACCCGCACGCAGCTCAGGAAGGCCCGCGTGGCCCAGCGAGACACGGACACGAGCGGATGGCAGACGCCCACCTCGGCCACCGATGCCGCCCAGGGCCATCGAGGTCCGGACGGCGAGCCCGCAGCGGACTCAGGAACGACCGCTCCCGCCGCTGCGGATGCGACGTCCGGTGCTGAGACCACGACCTCCAACGAGGAAGAGAAGCTCCAGCCCTCGGAGGTCGCTCGGGGCGACGTCGTCGAGGAACCAGAGCCGCTCCAGTTGCTGCTGGAGCTTCTCGAGGACGACGAGCCCGACACGCGCCGGGATGCCGTCGTAGCGCTCGCCGGCGTCCGCGGGCCCGGAGGCACCGAGCGCTTGACCCTTATCCTGGGCCGCGACCCGTCCGCGGAGGTTCGCCGCGAGGCCGTCGCGGCCTTGCGCGACTCACTCGAGCGGCCTCGCGCCGGCTCGGATGCGGGAGGGGCGTAAGGCCCGTCAGCCCGTCACCGACAAGTGGTTGCTCACCGCCACGTTGACGAACGTCGTCCCCTGGCTGATCGGGTCTGCCTCGAAGTTCGTGACGTCGCTGCCCGTGATCACGATCACGTTCGACCACAGATACGGCACCAACCCGACCACGTCCTCCATCAGATACTTGTCGAGCTCCACCCAGCAGGGAACCCGCTGATCGCCCGTCATCGCCTCACAGGCGGCGATCTTGTCGTCCACGCTCGGAACGCCGGCCGGATAGGAGACGCCGAGCGCCTTCGCTAGCTCCGGAGTGAGCCCGGTGAGCGAGGTGTTGGGGTTGCCTTGCGCCGCGATCGACTGGCTGTCGAACATGGGGAACAGGTAGGTGTAGCCGTCGACGTAGTCGTAAGCCCAGTTCGCGTTCATGCTGATCGGGATGTCGTTGGCGACGCGCTGCACGGTGTTGTACGCCGCACCCGGCTCGAGCTCTCGAGGCGTGACTTCGATGCCGATCTTCGCGAGATCCTGGACGACGTAAGGCTCCATCGTCGTCCACGGTGGGATGTTCTGGTTCACGAGGACGAGATTCGAGCAGACCGACGCGTCGCACTTACCATCCTGATTCGTGTCGTACTTCGACAACTTCATCTCGGCCGCCGCCTTCTCCAGGCTCCCCGCGCCGCCGGGCGTGGCGTACGGGTCGTAGGAGCCCGTCAGCTGGTCGTGGAGCACGAACGGCGGGACGATATGCGTCGCGATGTCGCCGCTGATGGGTCCGCTCCAAGCCCGTTGCAGCGCAGTCTTGTCGATTATGAAGCTGACGGCCTTCCGCACGTGGATGTCGTCGAACGGCGGATGGGTCAGGTTCATCTCGATGAATTGGATGTTCCCGTTCGGGAACGCGTGCACGCTCGGCTTGAGAGCAGGGTCGTTGAGGTACTGGTTCAGAACCGTAGCTGGGGGAAGGTCGTACCACGACGCGTCCAGCGATCCAGCCTGCACCTTCTCGAAGATGTCCGCGATGGAGGTGTCGATGGTGATCTCGATCCCGTCGACGTAGGCCTTGCGACCCGACTCGGCGTCGGTGCTGGGGTCGTAGCTCGTGTTACGCACGAGGGTCAGGAACCGGGCGGGATCGAACCCGCTCATGGGCTTGATCGTGTCGCACGAGGAGGCATCGACGTCAGGCGAGCCCTGGATCATGTACGGCCCCGACGCCACGAGGTCTCGCCCGTAGCCGCCGGCCGAGGGGAAGCATCCCGCGACCTCCGGTGGCATCGGCGCGGTGGCCGGCAGCGTGAGCCGGTAGAGGAAGTCTCCCGTCGGTTGTGTGAGATGGAAGACGATCGTGCTCGGATCCGGCGTCTCGATCCCGGAGATCGGCTCGGCCTTCGGCGCCTTGCCGGTCATCCCCTGGATGACGCCGAAGAAGTAGAACCCGTATTGGGCGACGAGCGGCTTGGCGTCGAGCCGCTCGAACGCGTATGCCACGTCAGATGACGTGATCGGGCGGTCAAGCGGCGGTCCGAACTTCACCCCCGGCTTCAGATGGAATTCGTAGGTAAGCCCGTCCGCAGACGGTTCCGGCACCGATGTCGCGAGGTCCGGCACGAGCTGGGTTCCGGCCGCACCCGGAGCGAACTTGAATGTGACGAGCGTTCGCTGGAGGGCGTCCAGGAGCCCCCATCCGGGGATGCCGTACTCCCCGGTCGGATCCAGGCCATCGGTGTTCCCGAACGAGGAGACACCCACCCGATACACGCCGCCTCGCTCGAGGGGACCTGCGCTCGAACTCGGTCCCGAGGGCGAAGAACTCCCCGTGCACCCTGCGGCGAGGACCACCGCCGCCACACCTGCAACCAGCACCTGAGTCGTGCGGGATCGACCGCGCGTCATCTTCGGCCAGCCTCCCCTCGCGTTCAGCTCCGTGGACTATCGCTGCCCGCGGCCACTCTACCTCCGCGTCATCGGCCAAGTACCGTGGAGGAAGCGCGCGGGGTATCTTCCGAGCGCCCGCCGATCCGGCGGCGCAGAGGTGGGCGAAGCGAACATGGTGCAATCGGCTCCAACCCTCGGTCCGAGCAGACCCGCAGCCGGCTTTCCCCAGCAGGAGGGAGCGATCCAGAGCCGGTCGCACTGGCAGCTGTTGCGCAGGAGGTTCCGCAAAGACAGGGTCGCGGTCGGAGGTCTGGTTCTGGTTGCGATGTTCGTCGCGACGGCTATCTTCGCGCCGCTCTTCGCGAAGCTCGTCGGCCATTCGCCGAACGAGTTGTTCCAGGGCATGCTCACTCGGCTCGGGTTACCCAGGGGACCGAACGCGCATTTCTGGTTCGGAGCCGATCAGGTGGGTCGGGATGTCTTCGTTCGCGTCGTCTACGGAGCAAGAACGTCGCTCATCGTCTCGGGCATCGGAACGGGCGCAGCCACAGCGATCGGCGTCGCCGTCGGCACTGTCGCGGGGTACTACGGCGGCTGGCTGGATACCCTGCTGTCGCGCGCGATCGACGTCTTCCTCTCGCTCCCTCTGCTCCTGTTCGCCATCGGCCTGTCGACCGTGTGCGCGGCGTCGCCCACGGGATGCGCCGCGGGTTTGCTGCAGCCCGGCCTGCCGCTCGTGACGGGGATCATCGCGCTGTTCACGTGGCCGTACATAGCTCGGATCGTGCGCGGCCAGGTCATATCGCTCAAGCAAAGAGAGTTCGTGGAGGCCGCGCGAGCCATGGGCGCGAGCGACGCGCGGATCATGGCCTCGGAGCTGCTGCCGAACCTGGTGGCCCCGGTCATCGTCTACGCGACGCTCACCCTTCCCGCCAACATCCTGTTCGAAGCCGCGCTCTCCTACCTGGGGGTGGGCGTCCCCCAGTCGACGCCGTCGTGGGGACGGATGCTCTCGGACGCCACCAACGGGAACCTGTTCACCTACGCCTGGTGGATGATGGTCTTCCCGGGTGTGTTCCTGCTCCTAGCCACCCTGGCCTTCAACTTGGTCGGCGACGGGCTCCGGGACGCGCTCGACCCGCGGGGACGGTGACCGGCGGAGATGTGGCGCTACGTCGTTCGCAGGCTCCTGTGGCTCATCCCCGTGCTGCTGTTCATCACCGCGATCACCTACGCGATCTTCTTCGTCATGTCGCCGGTGAACCCGGCCATCCTGTTCGGCGGGAAGCAGCCGACGCCCTCCGTGATCGCGGAGATCAAGCGAGAGTTCGGTCTCAACAAGCCCGTGTGGGAGCAGTACCTGCTCTTCGTCAAGCACGTGTTCCTCGGCGACCGCTACGGATGGCCGGGACTCGGGTTCTCGTTCGTGACGCGCGCATCGGTGAAGTCCCAGATCGGCGGGAGGCTCGTCGTCACCGCCACCCTGGCTATCGGCGCTGCGTTCGTGTGGCTCGCGGTCGGCCTCCCGATCGGCGTGATCTCGGCTGTGAAGTACCGGAGCATCTTGGACCGTCTCGCGATGGGGTTCGCGTTGTTCTTCGTGTCGGCCCCCGTGTTCTGGCTCGGCCTCATGTTCCTGTGGCTGTTCTGGTTCAAACTCGGCATCGCCGCCGGAACCGGCTACTACGGCCCCACGAAGTACGGCCTGTTCACATGGCTGAACCACATGATCATGCCGTGGGTGGTGCTCGCTCTGCTCGAGGCGGCGTGGTACGCGCGGATGATGCGCGCGAGCCTCCTCGAGACGTTGGGAGAGGACTACATCCGAACCGCGCGAGCGAAGGGCCTCTCCGAGGC
>JBGPKY010000005.1:0-30277 GCA_041486205.1 Actinomycetota bacterium | reverse complement strand
GTTCTCGCATCCGAGGAGGCCGGGGTCGACCTCTGGCTCCCGTTCGAAGACGTCGATCCCCGCAGCGAAGATCTCTCCAGCCCTCAGCGCTGCGGCGAGGGCAGCCTCGTTCACAACCGGCCCTCGCGAGGTGTTCACGAGTATCGCGGTCGGCTTCATCTTGCGGAACTGCTCGGGGCCGAAGAGGTGGCGCGTCTGCGGTGTGAGCGCGCAGTTTATCGAGACGAAATCGGACTCGGCGAGCAGTTCGTCGAACGAGCAACGCTCGGCTCCGAGCTCTCGCTGGATGTGCTCGGCGACCGGCGAGCGCGAATGGTAGATCACCCTCATCCCGAATCCCAGAGCGCGGCGAGCGACCGCCTGCCCGATCCTTCCGAAACCGACAACGCCGAGGGTCTTGCCGTGGACCTCCGTGCCGAGCATCATCCGCGGGCCCCAGATCCACCGCGTGCCCGAACGCAGGAAGCGGTCGCCCTCTGCGATCCGTCGCGCGGCCGCGAGCAGCAACGAGAACGCGAGATCGGCGGTCGTGTCGGTGAGGACGTCTGGGGTGTTCGAAACGAGCACGCCGCGGCGAGAGCATTCATCGACGTCCACGTTGTCGTAGCCCACCGCATGGTTCGCGACGATCACCAGTTGCGGCCCGGCCGCGTCCAGGAACTCGGCGTCGATCTTCTCGGTGAGAAGCGTGACCGCGCCGTCCTTGCCAGCGATGCGCCTCAGCAACTCCTCGCGCGGTATCGCGAGGTCGCCGTCGAATACGTCCACGTCGCAGCGTTCGCGGAGCGCGTCCATCACGATGTCGAGCAGCGGCCGGGTCACCAGGACGGAAGGCCTGTCAGCCACGGGAGATCTCCGGAAGCGTTGCGGCTATCGCATCGAGCGCGCGCTCGATGTTCTCGACGGAGTTCGCATAGGAGAAACGAAGGTACCCCTCGCCCTCCCGGCCGAACGCAGTGCCGGAGAGGCAAGCGACACCGGCGAGGTCGAGCAGCCCCTCCTCGATCTGCTTCGAGGGCCGGCCGATCTCCGCCACGTTGGGGAAGACGTAGAACGCTCCATCTGGTGTAAGGCATGAGACACCTTCGATGGCGTTCAAGCCGCCGACGATCACCTCGCGGCGGCGGCGGAACTCCGCGACCATCTTCTCGACCGGGTCCCACGGTCCCGTGAGCGCCGCGATCGCCGCGTACTGGCTGAACGCGGACGTGCATGAAACCGAGTTGATGACCAACCGCGTGACCGGCTCGGCGAGCCACCGCGGGAACACCCCGAATCCGAGCCGCCACCCGGTCATCGCGAACGTCTTCGACCAGCCGTCCAGAAGGACCGTCCGTTCGGCCATGCCGTCGACCGCGAGGACGCTCTCGTGCGGGCCGTCGTAGGACAGTGCCCAATAGACCTCGTCGGCGAGGACGATGATGTTTCGTTCGATCGCTATCCGTGCGATCGCCTCCACCTCCTCGCGCGTGAGCGCGCTTCCACACGGGTTGTGCGGAGAGTTCAGGATCAGCAGCTTGGTCCGGTCGCTCACGAGCGACTCGAGCTCCTCGGGATCGGGCCGGAACGCGTTCGACTCACGGAGTGGGTAGGGGACCGGCGTCGCACCGGCGAAAGACGTGATCGACTCGTACATCGGGAACCCCGGATCGGGGTACACGACTTCGTCTCCCTCGCCGCAGAGGGCCATGATCGTGAAGAACATGATCGGCTTGGCTCCCGGCGTGACGACTATCCGGTCCGGTGTCGTGGCGAGCCGCCCGTTGCTCTCCAGGAACGAGACGATGGCTTCCCTCAGCGGCAGGATCCCGGGCGCCGGCGTGTAGTGGGTCTCGCCCCGATCGAGGGCGTCTTTCGCGGCCTGGCGGACGTGATCCGGCGTGTCGAAGTCGGGCTCGCCGATCTGGAGGTGGATGATGTCGCGGCCCTGCGCTTCCAGCGCTCGGGCTCGGGCGAGCACCTCGAAGGCGGATTCGGTTCCCAGTCGCTTCATGCGTGCTGCTAGGTCCATGTCGGGGCACGGTACGGACCGGCGTGTCCAGGAGTCAAGTGGGCAGCCTGCGGTCGGGTCGCGCTAGAGTCGGAGCCGGAGCTCCAGATCCAGGGGGCGCGAGTGGAAAGCTGGCAGAGGGCCTTGGGTGGCGATCCACTTCCATGGCTACTCGACGAGGAGATCCCGGCCGTCCGGTATCACGCTCTGCGCTTGCTCCTCGATCGGCCCGAGGACGACCGGGACGTGAAGCGGGCTCGAACCGCCGCCATGCGAACCGACCCGATCGCGGCGACCCTCGCGGCGCAGTCTCCCGAGGGATGGTGGGTCAAGCCCGGCGCCGGCTACTCCACGAAGTATCGGGGAACCACGTGGTCGCTGATCTTCCTCGACCAACTCGGCGCGGATGGGCGCGATCCGCGCATCGGCGCCGCCTGCGAGTACGTGCTTTCGCACACACAGGCGGAGAACGGCGGTTTCGGCGTCCTTGGGAGCAAGGAGGACCTGCGTCCGACTCCTTCTAGGGTCGTGCATTGCCTCAACGGGAACCTTCTCCGGGCGCTGATCGGTTTCGGGTGGCTCCAGGACGAACGGGTGCAGCGCGCGATCGAGTGGCAGGCCCGGTCGATAACCGGGGAGGGGTTCGACGGCTACTTCGGATCGGGAACGAGCGGCCCCGGGTTCGCCTGCGCCGTGAACGGGAAGCTCCCGTGCGGTTGGGGGGCCATCAAGGCGCTCCGCGGCCTGGCACGGATCCCGCCGAAGGAACGCGTTGTGTACGTCCTGCGGGCGATCGACGAAGGTGTCGAGTTCCTCCTCTCGCGCGATCCAGCGAAAGCCGATTACCCGACGGCGACGAGCGTGAGCTCGTCTTGGTTCAAGCTTGGATTCCCGTCGGGCTACGTGGCGGACGCCCTTCAGAACCTCGAGGTGCTCGCGGAGCTCGGGCGCGCCGAAGACCCGCGCCTTCGGGAGGCGATCGAGTGGCTGCTCTTGCTGCAGGACGAAGACGGCCGCTGGAGGAACCGGTATGCCTACAACGGCAAGACCTGGGTCGACTTCGAGAAACAAGGCGCACCGAGCAAGTGGGTGACCCTCAGGGCCTGCGCCGTGCTGAAGGTCGCGCTGTCCTGAGCCGGCGGCGGGCGGACGTCTATCATCGGCGACGACGACCACTTGAGGAGCAGCGATGACGGCCGAGATGATGCTATTGGGGGGCGAGCGGGTTCCCTCCGCCGAGGGCAAGACCTTCGAAGTCGTCGAGCCCGGGACCGGCGGACCGATGGCCGAGGTCGCCGAGGGAAGCGCCGAGGACGCGAAACACGCCGTAGATGTCGCGTCGAAGGCGTTCGACGAGGGAGCGTGGCCGCGGACCCCGGCTCGCCTTCGCGGGCGAGTGCTGACGAAGGCATCGCTCCTGATCCGCGAACGGCTAGAGGATCTGGCGCGGCTCGAAGCTCGCAACGGCGGAAAGCCGATCGGTTCCGCGCGAGCCGAGATCGACATAGTCGCGAATGTCTTCGAGTATTGGGGCGGCGCGGCGAACAAGATCTTCGGCGAGACGATCCCGATCGTTCCGCCCGGTATCGACCTAGTGCTCCGCGAGCCCGTCGGCGTGTGCGCGTTGATCACGCCCTGGAACTTCCCGGCCGTGATCGCCGCCTGGAAGATCGGGCCGGCCCTTGCATGCGGGAACACCGCCGTTGTGAAGCCCGCGTCGCAGACGCCGCTCACCGCTCTCGCGCTCGGCGAGATCCTGTACGAGGCCGGCCTGCCGGAGGGCACGCTGAGCGTCCTTCCGGGACCCGGCTCGACGACGGCGAGCGCGCTGATCGCCGACCCGCGTGTCGCGAAAGTCAGCTTCACCGGCTCGACCGAGGTAGGCGTTCGCGTGATGCAGGGGGCCGCGACCCATGTCGCGCGGGTGTCGCTAGAGCTGGGCGGCAAGTCGGCGAACGTCGTTTTCGCCGACGCCGATCTTGACGTCTGCATCGAGAAGTCGATCTGGTCGGTCTTCGACAACGCGGGGCAAGACTGCTGCGCGCGCTCGCGCGCCTTCGTGCAGCGAGCGGTCTACGAGGAGTTCGTCGCTCGGTTCGCGAAGCGGACGGAGTCGATCACGGTCGGGCCACCGCTCGAGGAGTCGACCGAGATGGGTCCGCTGATCTCGCAAGGCCAGCGGCAGACGTCGCTGGATTACCTGAACCTCGGGATCGAGGAGGGCGCGCGGAAGGTCGCCGGCGGCGAGGTTCCGGACGGACCAGGGTTCTACATGCGACCGGCAGTGCTTGCCGACGTGGACAACTCGTGGCGGGTCGCGCAGGAGGAGATCTTCGGGCCGGTCGCCTGTGTGATCCCGTTCGATGCGGAGGAAGACGCGATCCGTATGGCAAACGACTCGCCCTACGGATTGTCCGGCTCGGTGTGGACGCAGAACCTGGGCCGCGCGATCCGCGTGGCGAAGGCCCTACGGGCCGGCGTGATCAGCGTGAATTCGTCCTCCAGCGTCCATACCGAGGCTCCGTTCGGTGGCTACAAACAGAGCGGCATGGGCCGTGAGATGGGCATGCATGCGGTCAACCTCTACACCGAGGTCAAGAACGTCTTCTTCTCCGAGGAGTAGCAGCATCTCCCCCGGATGGAGGGGCCGGGATCGGGGGGCGGCCTAGGAAGAAGGTCTCGGCGACCGCTTCAGACGTCATTAGCCCCGCCGATATCTCTTGAAGCGGCCCGTGGCGTGAACGTCGTCTGGGCACGCCTCGCAGGAGGATCGTGTGGAGAAGCGATCAGCTACCGATAGCGATGGGCGACCCGATCCGTCGGGCGATCGACCGAGTCCTCCTCGCGTCTTCGACGATGGTGCCAGAGCCCACGCGCTGGGCGATCCCGACTCCACCAGCGGGACGTCGACCGAGGAGGCACTTCGCGCGAGCGAGGCGCGCTATCGGACGCTCGTCGAGCAGGTGCCAGCGGTCGTCTATCAGTACGCGTTGGACGATGCCGATGTGAGCGGCGAAGCGCCGCACCGGCTCGCGTTCGTGAGCCCACAGATCGAGGGCGTCCTCGGTATCAGGCCTGAGGATTGGATCGGTGGCGGGACCGCCCTCTGGGCGAGGAAGCTCCACCCCGAAGACCGCGAGCGTGTGACAGCCGAGGACATGCGGACCCACGAGACGGGCGACGACTTCCGCGAGGAATACCGGATGATCGGACCGGGGGGAAGGGTGGTATGGGTTCGCGACGAAGCGAAGCTGCTCCGTGATGAGGCGACGGGTGATTCCGTCTGGCATGGGGTCATGTTCGATATCACCGACCTCAAACGGGTCGAAGGCGCGTTACGTGAGAGCGAGGGACGCTACCGCGACCTCGTCCAACTCTCGCCTGACGCGGTCCTCATCCACGCGGATGGCAGGTTCGTCTACGCGAACGAGGCCGCCGCCAGGCTCCTCGGCGCCGCGGCTCCTGCGGACCTCGTCGGAAAGCCCGTCCTGCAGATAGTCCACCCCGACTTCCACGAAGTCGTGGCCGGTCGGATAGAGCAGGAGACGGCGGGGAGGCCGGTTCCGCTGATCGAGGAGAAGTTCGTCCGGCTCGACGGCGAGGTTATCGACGTGGAGGTCGCCGGCATGCCGTTCACGATCAACGGGAGCCGGGGGGGCCAGATCGTCGTGCGAGACGTGACGGCACGGAAGAAGGCCGAGGTCGCGTCCCGCGAGGCCGAGGCCCGCTACCGCAATCTGATAGAGCAGATCCCCGCAGTGATCTACGTCTACGAGGAGACCGCCCCCGGCTCCGGGGAGTATGGAACGGCATACGCGAGCCCGCAGATCGAGAATATGCTCGGATACCCTGCCACGGCATGGGTCGAGGACGAGGGTCTGTGGTTGCGGACGTTGGATCCGCGCGATCGCGATCGCGTGTTGGCCGAGGACCGGCGCACCCAAGACGAGGGCCTTCCGTTCAGCATGGAGTACCGCAAGATCGCGAGCGACGGTCGCGCGGTCTGGGTCCACGAGCACGCGGCCCTGGTCGACGTGCCCGGCGAGCGGAAGCTCTGGCAAGGGGTCATGTTCGACATCACGGAGCTGAAGCGCGTCGAGGAAGAGGTACGCGCGAGCATGGAAGCTCTCAGTCGGCTGACAGAGGAGCGACGGATGTTGCTGTTCCGTCTCACCGAGGTCGAGGAGGAGGAACGCGCGCGCCTGGCCTCCGGCATCCACGACGATCCCATCCAGAAGATGACCGCCGTGGGTTTGCGCCTCGAAACGATCCGCCGTCAGTTGGACGGGATGCCTCAGCAGGCGACGGTCAAGCAGCTCGAGGAGACGGTTCGCCTCGCGATCGGGCGACTGCGCCACCTCATGTTCGAGTTGCGCCCTCCGGCGCTCGACCGCGACGGCCTGGCCGCCGCACTCGACCAGTACCTGGCTCAGCTCGCCGAGGAGGCCGAGCTCGAGACGAGGCTGTCGAACCGCCTCGTAACGGAGCCGGAAGGCGAAACGCCGATCGTCGCCTACCGCATAGCTCAAGAGGCTCTCGCGAACGTCCGCAAGCATGCCAAGGCGAAACACGTGGAGGTGACGCTCGGCCAACATGAGGGATCGCTGGTGCTGCGTGTTCACGACGACGGGGTCGGGTTCTCGCCCGATGAGGCGCTACAGCCGCGTCCGGGGCATCTCGGCCTGTCGTCGATCCGCGAGCGAGCCGAGCTGGCCGGCGGCTCGCTCCGAGTGGATAGCGCGCCTGGATCGGGAACAACGGTCGAGGTCACGCTCCCGGACAACGGGCGCAAGGTGTCGGGTCACGGGTTACTCTCGCAGCCATCGCCATCGCCATCGCCATCGCCATCGCCCACGCCGTCGCGCCCCGACGGCCCGCCCGGGCACTCGTCGAAGTAGGCCCTACGCGCTCCTCCGGTCAGCGCGCTCGCGTCGACGTCGTTACGCCTTGACCACGTGCCCGCAGCTCGGACAGAACCGAGCGTCCGCTTCCAGCTTGTGACCGCATGCCGAACAGAAGTGAGGCAGGTCCTCGCTCTCGCCCGTGCGGATCTCGTTCTGGGTCCCCTTGTCGTCGGGCTGCGTCGGCAAGAACGATCGTGCTACAGGGGGAGCGGGAGCCGTCGCGGCGGGTCGGAAGCCCACGGCTCTCTGCGCTTCCGCAGGCGGCGGAGCCGGCACGCCCACGGCGGTCAGGCTGGTGGGAGGCGCCGCAGCTGGGGGCGCGACGGGCGCCGGACGCCGCCGGCGCGTCGCCATCACTAGCAACAGGAGCACAACCACCGCGCCCGCCGCTATCGCCCCGATAGCCCAAGCGGGGAAGCCTCCACCTTCGCCGCCTGCCTTCGACGGCGAGGCCAGCGGGATGTCCTCGGCGGTTCCGGCCTTCGCCTGCGAGGTCGCGAGGAACTCCTTCGCGAGCGGGAACCCGTCGTAAAGCGCCAGGGCCCGCTCGAATCCGGGAACGGCCGCGGTGAAGTGGTTCGCCCAGTAGAGATCCATCGCCTTCGAGAACGCATCGTCGACCGGGCCTCTAGCGGGTGTCACGCCCGCGTCGGCTAGCGCGAGCCGGATGTCGTCGATCGTGCGGAGGTACTTCGCGCCGGACTCGCCGCTCGACTGCCGCAGGTAGAACGAGATGAGCCCGATGACCTCGCCGGCCGAGTTCACCGCTGGGCCGCCGCTCATGCCGGGCTCGATATTCGCGTCGACCTCGATCAGCTTGCTCGTGCCCTCCGAACGGATGTTGCTCACGTGGCCGAACACGTTGGCCGGCTGCGTCTGACCGGTCTGGAGTGCGTCGCGCGATGAGCCGGGGAACCCGAGCGCGGTCACCTCGTCACCCGATGCCAGATCGCCGGCCGTCGCGGCAAGCGGGGCGGTCGGCATGTTCGAACCGTTCACCTGCAGCACGGCGACGTCGGTGTTAGCGAATCCGGTCGAGGTGAGCACCCTTGCCGGTGCGCCTTTCGGCAGCTGCGTCTGAGCGATGTCGACCGGCGAGAACACGGTCACGATCGGCGTGATCGTGAAGTCGCACGCCACCCCCTTGTAGCATTGTTGGAGCAGCTGGTTCTGCCAGCGGACCGGAAGCGTGTATTGATCGAATGGGCTGCTGCTCTGGCTCGGGTAGCTGTAGCTCCAGCCCTCCAGCACCATCTTGTTCGCCCCGTAGTTCTGCATCGCTTGCTGCTCGGGCTCGACCACGTGGCTCGCGGTAACGATGGCGCCGGACGGCGTCACGACGAAGCCGCTGCCGGTCGCGTAGTCGAACGAGTACGATCGGTTGAGGCTTCCCAGGCCGGAGACGGCGTTCGGGTTGCTGTACGTGAGCACGACCTTCAGTTGAACCGACAGGTCGATGAAGACGACCGCGGGGCTCGCCAGCGTGACGGCCCTTTCGATGGGCGGGGGTGTACTCGTCTGCGCCGATGCGACGCCGGGCGTGAGCAACGCGAGAGGCGGGACCAACGAGAGGGTGAAGAGCAGCCGTGCGAGCGTCGACCGACGCATGATGCAAGCCCCCTTTCAGGCGCGGGAGAGGCTCCCTGCCGGCTTCTTCCCGCAAGTCTAGTCTGCGAACCGTTCCCGGCTTCGTTCTCCGTTGATAGATTCGGAACGCCATGGACCTTCCTGAAGAGCTCGCGAACAAACCGCGCCGAAAGGCCGGGCAGGAGCCGACGGCCTCGCTCACGCTCGAGGCATATCGGCGGTTGAAGACCGAGCTCGACGAGCTGAGGACGAGCGGGCGAACCCACATCGCCGAACGCCTTAAGGTCGCGCGCGAGCACGGCGACATCCGCGAGAACGCCGAGTACGACGCCGCCAAGAACGAGCAGGGGCTGATGGAGTCGCGCATCCGCAACCTCGAGCGGATGCTCCGCGATCCCGACATCATCGAGGCACCGGCCGCTTCTGGGCGAGTGGGGGCGGGCATGCTCGTGGCCGTCCGCCCTCTCGAGGACGAGGAGCCCGTGGAGGAGACCTATCTCCTGGCCGAGTCGGCCGAGGAACGCGCGCCGGGCGTTCGGACGATCACGACGACCTCGCCGTTAGGGAAAGCGCTGGTGGGCGCCAAGCTCGACGACGAGGTCGCTGTCGAGGCGCCGGGCGGCACTTTCCACTACCTGGTGGTCGGCTTCGAGCCCGCAGGGTAATGGCGTTCGCAGCCGGCCTGCGCGAGCGCTAGCCTGCGGGCGATGAGCGAGCGGACCCCGAACGGACGATCTGACGACGAGCGGCCGCAGGCCCACGTCCGCGACATGCCCGCTCCCAGGCCGACCAAGGGCGTAGCCGGCCGAGCGATGAGGTTCGTCTTCACGTGGCCGTTCCGCGTGCTGCTCGCCGGCGCCTACCGAGTCGGTTTTCGTCCCTGGCAGCTGACGTTGCTCTCGCTCGCGACGAACGTCGTGATCGGCGGACTGCTGCTTACCGGTCGGCGGCTCCTACCCGGTCTGCTGCTGCTCCCAGCGGGGCTGTTCGACATCCTCGACGGCGCCGTCGCACGTTTGCGCGGCGAGGAACGGCGCTCGGGCGCGTTCCTGGACTCGGTGCTCGATCGCGTGTCGGACGCGATCCTCTTCGGCTGCCTGTTCTGGTCGCTATCGGGACGGGGCGATGAGCGACTCGCGGCCGGGCTCGCCCTGGCCACGCTGGTGATAACGCTGACGGTGAGCCACATCCGCGCGGAAGCCGAAGCCGCGGGCGTCACCCTCACAGAAGGCTTCTTCCAGCGGCTCGAGCGGTACGTGGCGATGATGATCGGACTCATCATCCCGCACGCGTTGTTGCCGGCGCTCGCAGTGCTCACCCTGCTGGGCGGCGCGACGGTGCTGCAACGTGGGTGGGCGGCGGCACGACGTCTGTCCAAGGCGTAACGAGCACCGCGTGGGCGAAGACCGAAGGAGGTTCGACCGATGGACTTCACGAGGGTAGGGACACTGGCCGAGGTGCCCGAGGGAGAGCTGCGCTCCTATGAGCTGCCGGCGGGCCGCGTTGCCGTCGCCCATCTGGAGAGCGACCTGTTCGCGCTGGGCGACGAATGCACGCACGAAGGCTGTTCGCTCGCGGAGGGCGAGCTGGACGACTCGGCGGACACGGTGGTGTGCCCTTGCCACGGGAGCGCTTTCGACCTTCGGAACGGGGAGCCGGTCGAGGGTCCGGCGGTGGACCCCGTACCGGCGTTCGTGGTACGCGTGGTCGACGGATGGATCGAGGTCGGACCGCAGGTGGGAGGCGAGGGATGAAGCTCGGGATGGTGGGACTCGGCCGCATGGGCGGGAACATGACCGTGCGGCTGTTGCGCGAGGGCCACGAGGTGGTGGCGTTCGACCCTGGGACCGACGCGGTCGCGCGCGCTACGGCAGCGGGGGCGATCGGAGCATCGTCGCTCGCGGATCTGTGCGCGAAGCTCGACGGTTCGCCGCGCGTCGTATGGCTGATGGTCCCCTCCGGCGACGTTACGGAGCAGACGGTTCGAGAGGTGGGCGGGCTGCTGTCCGCGGGCGACGTCGTCGTCGACGGCGGGAACTCCTTCTATAAGGACTCCCAGCGTCGTGGCCAGCAACTCGCGGCGACGGGGGTTCGATTCGTCGACTGCGGGACTAGCGGTGGCGTCTGGGGGCTGGAGAACGGCTACTGCCTCATGGTCGGCGGCGAGGACGAAGCGATCACCGCCGTCGAGCCGGTTTTCCTCGCGCTCGCGCCGGAGGGAGGCTACGCGCACGTGGGGCGGATGGGTGCCGGCCACTTCACGAAGATGGTCCACAACGGGATCGAGTACGGCCTGCTCGCCGCATATGGCGAGGGGTTCGAGATCTTGGAGAAGTCGGAGTTCTCGCTCGACCTGCATCAGCTCGCTTCGATCTGGCGCTTCGGCAGCGTCGTGCGGTCGTGGCTCTTGGAGCTGTTGAGCGATGCGCTGCAGAGGGACCCGCAGCTCGAGTCGATCCGCGGTTTCGTCGAGGACTCGGGCGAAGGGCGCTGGACGGTCCAGGCCGCTATCGACGAGAACGTGCCGGCGCCGGTGACTGCCATGGCACTCTTCGCGCGATTCGCGTCTAGGCAGGACGAGTCCTTCAGCGCGAAGGTCATCGCCGCGCTCCGTAACGAGTTCGGTGGCCATGCCGTGAAACCGGAGGGCTCAGCCTCGTGACCGCGCCGGGACAGGCCCTCCCGCCGCAAGCCGTCGTCATCTTCGGCGCGTCCGGCGACCTCACGAGGCGGAAGCTGTTGCCGGCCTTCTACCACCTGTTCCTCGAGGGCATGATGCCGAAGGGCTTCGCGATCGTCGGGTACTCGCGGACGGAGTGGACAGACGAGGAGTTCGGCGAGCACGCGCACGACGCGATCCGGGAGTTCGGCGCGCATGCACCGGACGGCGAGGTGTGGAACGACTTCAGCAAGCACCTCTCCTACGTCCAAGGTGAGTTCTCAGACCACGGCACGATGCACCACCTCGTCGCGCATCTCGAGGGGACGGACCGCGACCATGGGACCAGTGGCGGACGCTTCTTCTACGCTGCGACCCCGCCGGCCGCGTACCCGGACATCGTGACCCGACTCGCCGAGGAGAACCTGCACAGGGACGCGAAGATCGTGTTCGAGAAGCCGTTCGGTCGCGACCTCGCGAGCGCGATGGAGCTGAACGCGACGATCCACGAGGTCTTCGACGAGTCGCAGGTCTTCCGCATCGATCACTATCTCGGCAAGGAGACCGTCCAGAACATCCTCGCCTTACGCTTCGCGAACGGGATGTTCGAACCGATCTGGAACCGCCGCTACATCGACCACGTGCAGTTCACGGTGGCCGAGGACATCGGGATCGAGGGCCGGGGTGTGTTCTACGAGCAGACCGGGAACATCCGCGACATGATCTCGACGCATCTGTTCCAGATGATGACCTTCCTCGCGATGGAGCCGCCGGTTTCGTTCGAGCCGAACCGCCTGCGGGACGAGACGGTCAAGGTGCTCCGCTCGACGAGCGCGTGCCGCGCCGATCGCGTGGTGCGCGGCCAATACCGCGGGTACCGGTCGGAGGAGGGCGTCGCCGACGACTCACGGGTCGAGACGTTCTCGGCCATGGAGATCGAGATCGACAACTGGCGCTGGGCGGGCGTTCCCTTCTACCTGCGAACCGGCAAGAAGCTCGCGTCGAAAGTGAGCGAGATCACGCTGAAGTTCCGCAAGGTGCCCTTCAACGTCTTCAAGGGCACCGAGATGGACCTGCCGAAGCGGGATCACCTGACGATCCGCATCCAGCCGAACGAAGGCATCACCGTCGCCCTGAACGCGAAGAAGCCGGGTCCGGGCTTGGAGCTCGGGAGAGTGACATTGGACTTCGATTACGCGAGCGAGTTCGAGACGAAGATCGCCGAAGCCTATGAGCTGCTGCTGCTCGAGGCACTGGAGGGCGACCACACGCTGTTCCTCCGCCAGGATGGTGTCGAGCGCGCGTGGGAGATCCTGGCCCCGGTGCTCGAGCACCCTGCGCCGGTTCCCATCTACGAACCGGGAAGCTGGGGTCCGCCCGAGGCCGACGCGCTCATCCACCCGAGGAAATGGCACGTCGCCGAGGAGGACCACCCGCACTAGCGCGGGTCTGGACTCTTCCGGTACGCTCGGCGCCACGCTTCCCCGAGGAGGTTCCGATGAGCGACGAGCGGACGACGTTCGACCTGCGACCGGAGGACGTTCCGACCGCGTGGTTCAACATCATGCCGAGCATCGTGCAGGCCGGGATGCAGCCGATGCCGCCGCTGCATCCGGGGACCGGGCAGCCGGTTGGCCCGGACGATCTCGCGCCGCTGTTCCCGATGGCGCTCATCGGTCAGGAGGTCTCGACCGACGGATGGATCGACATCCCCGGTCCGGTCATCGACATCTACCGGCTCTGGAGGCCGACGCCGCTCGTCCGGGCCCACCGCTTGGAGCGAGCGCTCGAGACGCCCGCCCACATCTACTTCAAGTACGAGGGAACCTCACCCGCCGGGTCCCACAAGCCGAACACCGCCGTCGCGCAGGCCTTCTACAACAAGGAAGCCGGCGTCAAGCGCATCTCGACCGAGACCGGCGCGGGGCAATGGGGCTCTGCCATGTCGATGGCGTGCAACTTCTTCGGCCTCGAATGCCTCGTCTTCATGGTGAAGGCCTCCTACGAGCAGAAGCCCTACCGGCGGATCTTCATGGAGACGTTCGGCGCGGAGGTCCGCTCGTCTCCCACGAGCACCACGAACGCCGGGAAGACCATCCTCGAGCAGCATCCGGACTCCACCGGCTCGCTTGGCATCGCGATCAGCGAGGCGATCGAGATCGCAGCGACGAACGCCGACACGAACTACTCCTTGGGCTCGGTACTGAACCACGTCCTGCTGCACCAAAGCGTGATCGGCCTGGAGGCGCAGAAGCAGATGGAGATGGCCGGCGAGCCCCCCGACGTCGTGATCGGCTGTGTCGGCGGGGGCTCGAACTACGCCGGTCTCGCTTACCCGTTCATGGCAGGCAGGCTCCGTGGCGAGACTCCCGGCATGCGGTTCCTCGCCACCGAGCCGGCAGCCTGCCCCACGCTCACGAAGGGGAAGTTCGCGTACGACTTCGGCGACACCGCGAAGATGACACCGCTACTGCCCATGTACACGCTCGGACACGACTTCGTGCCGGCGCCTGTCCACGCCGGCGGGCTCCGGTACCACGGCGACGCACCATCGCTCTCACTGCTCGTCAAGGAAGGTCACATGGAAGCGGCAGCGTACCCGCAGACGTCCGTGTTCGAGGCCGCGGTCACGTTCGCGCGATCGCAGGGCATCGTTCCGGCGCCGGAGGCGGCGCACGCGATCAAAGGCGCTATCGACGAAGCCGTCGCCGCGCGCGAGGCCGGGCAGGAGAAGGTCATCCTTTTCGGGCTGTCCGGCCACGGCCACTTCGACATGGCCGCCTACGACGACTACTTGAACGGGCGACTGCCCGAGATCGAGTTCGATCCCGCGGAGGAAGCCGAAGCGCTGAAGCACTTGCCGAAAGTGCCGCTTAGCTAGGTGCCAGCACGCGCTAGGCTAGGCATCGTCATGGCCTCGGACATCGACCCGCTGGACTTCCTCGAGATCGACCGGCTCCTCACCGACGAGGAGCGAGCGATCCGAGATGCTGTGCGTGAGTGGGTCGATGATCGCGTGATGCCCGGCATCGAGGAGTGGTTCGAGCAGGCGGCGTTCCCCCGCGAGGTGGCGAAGGAGCTCGGTGCGCTCGGCCTGCTCGGGATGCACCTCACGGGGTACGACTGCGCGGGCGCGAACGCGGTCTCCTACGGCCTGGCTTGCCTCGAGCTGGAAGCGGGCGACAGCGGGTTCCGTTCGTTCGTCAGCGTGCAGGGTTCGCTGAGCATGTTCCCCATCTGGAAGTACGGCAGCGACGAGCAGAAGCAACGCTGGTTGCCACGCATGGCTGTTGGCGATGCCATCGGCTGCTTCGGCCTCACCGAGCCCGATTCGGGCAGCGACCCCGCGAGCATGCGCACGCACGCGCGGCGCGACGGTTCTGATTGGGTCGTGAGCGGCACGAAGATGTGGATCACGAACGGAGGCATCTCCGACCTCGCGATCGTCTGGGCGAACACCGACGAGGGGGTGCGCGGGTTCATCGTTCCGATCGATACGCCGGGCTTCTCCACGAGGGAGATCCACCGGAAGCTCTCTCTCCGAGCTTCGGTGACGTCCGAGCTGATCCTGGACGACGTGCGGTTGCCTGAGGACGCGGTGCTGCCGGGTGTCGTCGGGATGAAGGGGCCGCTCTCCTGCCTCACCGAGGCGCGGTTCGGGATCGTCTGGGGCTCGATGGGCGCCGCGCGCGCCTGCTACCTGAGCGCGCTGGAGTACGCGAAGACGCGCGTGCAATGGGGAAAGCCGATCGGCGGTTTCCAGCTAACCCAGGAGAAGCTCGCGAACATGGCCGTCGAGATCAACAAAGGAACGCTGCTCGCGCTTCATCTCGGTCGGATGAAAGACGAAGGGCGCCTGCGCCCGCAGCACGTCAGCATGGGCAAGCTGAACAACGTTCGCGAGGCGCTGAAGATCGCGCGCGAGGCGCGGAGCATCCTGGGAGCGAGCGGCATCACGCTCGAGTACCCGGTCATCCGCCACATGAACAACCTCGAATCGGTGCTCACGTACGAGGGCACGAGCGAGATCCACACGCTGATCCTGGGGGAGGCCCTCACCGGTCTCCGCGCCTACGAATAGGGGGGTTCGATGCCTAAGGAGATCGATTGGGAGCTGTTCCAGAAGGCCTGTGACATCACCGCGTCGGCGGTGCGTGGCGCGATGGGTGGGGAGAACAGCCAGCCACCGAAGTACGCCGCGGAGGTGTTCCGCGAGGTGTGGGCCGCATTGAAGGACGCCGCGACCGACGTTCACGAGAAGGGGAAGGCAGGCTTCTAGCAGCGGTTTCCGCCTCGGCGCGGGAACGCATCCCGAAGGCCTCTCGTCCAACGGCCGTCCGTGACCGAGGGAGGCCCACCATGAAGAGGCTAGCTTTCGCCACGCTCGGGTTCCTGGCTCTCTCGGGCGTGATCGGGTTCGTCGCAACGGGAGGCGGCCTGGGTGGCAACAGCACCGCTTCCCGCGTCGCCGGGTCACCGATGGTTGGCGCGCCGTTCGCCGAGCGCGCCGCGAGCGTCGATCTGGCAGGCGGCGTCCCTGTGGCGGGGCCGGTCGATCTCTCCGGCGACGGAAGCTCTGCCCTCGGGTCGGTAGGTGCGCTGCCCGCCATCGGTCCCGACATAGTGAAGACGGCCGACATCTCGCTCACCGTGAAGGAGAACGGTTTCAACGACGCGTTCGCAACAGTCGGTCTCATCGCGTCCAGGTACGGCGGCTACGTGCAGTCGTCGTCTTCGGCCGGTGTGAAGGTTAAGTCGGGGACGCTTCTGATCCGTGTCCCGAGCGCGAGCTTCGATGAGGCGATGAGCGACCTACGCGGGCTCGGAGTCATCGTGCATCAATCCGTGTCCGGCGAAGACGTCACGTCGCAGTACGTCGACCTTCAGGCGAGGCTCACGACGTGGGAAGCGCAGGAGTCCGTCCTGCTGAAGCTCATGGGCAGCGCTCACTCGATCGAAGCGACGCTCCGTGTTCAACGCGAGCTACAAGATGTGCAGTTCCGGATCGAGCAGATCAAGGGCGAGCTCCGCGTGCTCGACAACCAGACCTCGCTCGCTACGATCCGGATCTCGCTCCGCGAACCGGGCGCGCCGATCGGCGGCGCTGACACCCTCAAGGCGAACCGGCCGAGCTTGATGGAAGCCTGGGACCGATCCGTGAACGGCTTCCTCGGCGTGGTCTCCTCGGTCGTCGTTGGGCTTGGGTACGTCGTTCCGCTGAGCTTGCTGTTCGGACTGGGGTGGCTCGGTTGGCGCAGGCTTCGCCCCGGACACGCAGTGGTCTGAAATCGCCATCTTTAAGTTGACACTTACGTAAGTGATGGCTTAACCTACGGCGGTCATGGAGGCAGCTCTCAAAGCCATCGCGGAGCCTAGGCGCCGGGAGATCCTGCGACTGGTCTGGGACGCCGAGCTGACGGCCGGGCAGATCGCCTCACATTTCGAGGTGACACGCCCCGCCATCTCGCAGCACCTGCGCGTGCTGAAGGAGGCCGGGCTCGTGGACGAGCGACGGGACGGCACCCGCCGGATCTACCGCGCGCGGCCCGATGGGCTCGAGGGACTACGTGAGTTCCTCGCGGGATTCTGGGACGAGAGCCTGTCGGCGCTCAAGCGCGAAGCCGAGGCAGAGGAAAGGAGGTCGAGCGGTGCAGATCGAAGCGACGGACACGATCACCCATGAGGTGAGGATCCACGCGAGTCCGGAGACGATCTTCGCTTTCTTCACGGATCCTCAGAAGATGGTGCAGTGGAAGGGGAGAGTCGCGAGCCTCGACGCTCGCGTCGGGGGCGAGTATCGCGTCGACATCAACGAGCAAGCGATCGCGAAGGGGGAGTACCTCGAGATCGATCCACCGAGGCGGATCGTGTTCTCCTGGGGATGGATGGGCGAGGGCAACCCGATCCCGCCCGGCAGTTCGAAGGTCGAGATCACGCTGACGCCCGACGGCGAAGAGACGATCCTCCGCCTGGTGCACAGCGACCTCCCGGCCGGCGCAGGCAAGGAGCATTCCGATGGCTGGGACCACTTCCTGCCGCGCCTCGCGATGGCCGCGGCCGGTGTCGACCCCGGCCCCGATCCGATGTCAACCGAAGGAGGCATGTGATGGGTGCACCGGTCGTTCACTTCGAGGTGAACGGGAAGGACTACAAGAAGCTGACGGACTTCTACTCGAAGCTTTTCGGGTGGGAAGTTCACGATGCGATGCCGGGCTACGGGCTCGTGCACACTCAGGCCGACGGCAAGGGCATCGAGGGGGGGATCGGCGGCGGCGGCGAGTCGGCTGCGCCGGGTGTCGTCTTCTACATGGAGGTCGACGACCCCCAGAAGTACTTGGAGCAGGCCGAGGCGCTCGGCGGCAAGGTGGTCACGCCGGTCACGGTCATCCCCGACCAGGTGACGTTCGCACATATCCAGGACCCCGAAGGTCACGTGGTCGGGATCGTGAAGTCGGGGGGATCCTCCTAGCTCCATCAAATCGGGTCCGAGAAGGGGGCCGTTCGTCACCTCCGGGAGGGACGAACGGCCCTAGGGACCCTCCCACCGATACGAGAGCCTCCCCTGCAACATTGCCGAGAGATTCGGCGGATGGCGGATGGCGATGGCGAAGGGGAGGCCACGGGGCTAGAGTCCCGATATCGGATGGGCACGTCGGATCCTGTTCGGGTAGGAGGGGCCCGCGACGACGGGTGGGGCCGCGCGCTCGTTCGCGCGGCCCTCGTCCTGATCGCCTCCTTCGTTGGGTTCGTGATCGTCCCCGATCGGCTGGTCTCCTATCTGGCGACGCGGGCGGTGCCTCGCACGCGCGACGGGCTGGTCGTCCTGTGGGTGGTCGTGTTCTTCGTTGCTCTGTCCTACGGTTTCGTCGCGCTCCAGCGGAAGCGGGCGAGGTAGCGGGTGCGGTTCGCTGCAGAAACCGTCGGCGGCGAGTGGTTCGACGACAACGTCCCGTGCACGCGCGGCTGTCCGGTCCTGACCAACGCCGGCCGCTACGTGAGCGCGATCGCTGCAGGCGAAGACGAGCTGGCTTATCTCACCGCGCGGATGCCCAACCCTTTCGCTTCGATCTGCGGCCGGGTCTGCGCGGCACCGTGTGAGGCGGCGTGCCGGCGCGGCGACATCGACGAGTCGATCGCGATCCGGGCGCTGAAGCGATGGGCCTGCGAGGTCGGCGGGGTGGAGAGCTCGAACGCCGAGCGGATGTGGCGTGAGGCCGTCGAGATGATGCCGAAGCGCGATGAGCGCGTGGCGATCATAGGCGCGGGGCCGGCAGGACTCTCGGCCGCGCACGACCTCGCCGCCTATGGGTACAGCCCCGTCGTGTTCGAAGCCGCTGACCGGCCGGGGGGCATGATGGTCCTCGGCATCCCGACGTATCGCCTGCGCCGCGAGGTGATCCAAGCCGAGATCCGCGCGATCATCGGTATGGGCGTCGAGCTTCGGACCAATACCAAGCTCGGCCGCGACTTCACCCTGAAGTCTTTGCAGGAGGAAGGTTACGCGGCGGTCTTCGTTGGTGCCGGTGCGATGCGCAGCCGCGACCTCCAGATCCCCGGTGTCGAGCTAGACGGAGTCCTGAAGGCGGTCGACTTCCTCATCAACGCGAACACCGGCTACCGGGTAGAGCTCGGCGACCGAGTGGTCGTGGTCGGCGGTGGCAACGTCGCGCTGGATGTGGCTCGCACCGCGCTCCGAGAGGAGGCCCCTTCCGAGACGGCGGCCTTCGACGTCGCACGTGTGGCCGTCCGGATGGGAGCCCGAGACGTGAAGGTCGTCGCACTCGAGGCTCGGTACGAGATGCCGGCGCACGAGTACGAGATCGAGGAGGCCGAGGTCGAAGGCATCACGATCCGCCACCGTCTCGGCCCGCACCGGATCGTCGGCGACACGCACGTCGAGGGCCTCGAGACGCTCGACGTCTCATCGGTCTTCGACCCCGACGGCCGTTTCAACCCGAAACTCATCGACGGGACCGAGAACACCATCCCGTGTGACTCGGTGATCCTGGCGATCGGGCAGGCGCCCGATCTCTCATGGCTACAGTCCGACGACGGGGTGGAGATCAGCCCGCGCGGGACGATCGCCGTCGAGCGCGAGTCGCTGGCGACGAGCGCACCCGGCATCTACGCGGGTGGCGATGTGGCGTTCGGCCCCAGGAACATGATCGATGCGATCGGCGACGGGCGCAGAGCCGCGGCGGCCATACACCAGCAGATCTCGGGCGCCCAGCCTGCGCCGCGGCGTTTCCGCAAGACGATCCCCATCTCCGTGGTAAACCGGCCGGTGCTGAACTACGACGCCGTGCCTCGTGTCGAGATCCCGTCGGTCCCGTCGGAGCGCCGGATCGGCGTGCCGGAGATCGAGCTGGGCTACACCGAGGAGCAGGCCCGTCTCGAGGCCGCTCGATGCCTTCAGTGTTTCCTCAACATCTCGCTCGAGGTCGACCTCTGCATCCTGTGCGGTGGGTGCGTCGATATCTGCCCCGAGAACTGCATCCGCATCGTTCCCATGGAAGACATCACGGGCGTGTCTTCGCTCGAGCCCGCGAGCGCGCTGATCCTCCAGGAGGAGTACTGCATCCGCTGCGCGCTCTGCATCGAGCGGTGCCCGACCGATGCGCTGTCGTTCGTCGGCTGGAACGAGGCCTCGACCGGTCTGAAGGACCTCGCGCCGCTCGCCGAGGTGGGAGGCTAGCCGTGGCGAAGCAGCGGACGCCCCTGACGCAGCGTGGGTGGTACCAGGCCATCTTCCATCCGGCGGAGCGCTTCCGAGGGTCCGAGGTGTTCCGTTCGGTCGTACGTCACCCGAAGGCCGATACGCCGCGCGGTCGCGCGATGACGTCGTTCCACAACTTCTTCCTCCACATCTACCCGGTGAAAGTGCCGCGCAAGGTGCTCTCGTTCCGCTCCACCTTCAGGCTGGGGTTCATCTCGACCGTTCTCTTCACGATCCTGCTGATCAGCGGGATGTACCTGATGTTCTTCTACCACCCGGCCGTCCCCCAGGCGTACTTCGACATGCACACCCTCGCGACGTCGATCACCTTCGGGCAGTTCGTCCGGAACATCCACCGATGGGCGGCCCACCTGATGGTCGTGGTCGTGTTCATACACATGCTCCGCGTCTTCTACGCGGGGGCGTACAAGGCCCCGAGGCAATTCAACTGGGTGATCGGCGTTGTGCTGCTCGTCTTCACGCTCCTGTTCTCGTTCACCGGCTACCTCCTGCCGTGGGACCAGCTCGCCTACTGGGCCGTGACGGTGGGGACCAGCATCGCGGGGTACGTGCCCCTACTCGGGAATAAGGTGCAGTCGCTCCTGCTGGGCGGGCCCGACGTGGGGGGCAACGCGCTGTTGCGGTTCTACGTGCTCCACATATACGTGTTGCCGCTGCTCTTGATCCTCGCGCTTTGCATCCACATCTGGCGCGTTCGCAAGGATGGGTTCGCGATCGCCGATCGCGAGGAGGAGACAGTCGAACCGGCTGCGCCGCAACCTGAACCGGAGGGGGTGACGGCCGATGCCTGATCTGGAGAAGGATCCGCGGTACCGGCTTCTCGGCGTCGTTCCGCGCGAGGTCGAGGTTCGCACGAAGCAGGAGCCCGACGACTCCGTGTTCACCTGGCCGCACTTCCTCGTGCGCCACGCGGTCGTGGCCGCCTCGACCGTCGTCGTGGTGTTCATCCTCGCGATCGCGTTCGACGCGCCGCTTAAGGACATCGCCAACCCTAGCCTCACCCCACCGGTCGCGAAGGCGCCGTGGTACTTCGCCGGCTTGCAGGAGCTGTTGCACTACTTCAACCCGATGGTTGCCGGCGTGCTGGTTCCCGGCGCGGTGGTCGTCTTCCTAGCCGCGCTGCCGTTCCTCGACCGGGCGAAGGGTTGGCGGATCCGCGACCGGAAGATGGTCGTGATCGTCTTCACTGCGGTGGCGGTCGCGGCGCTGTTCCTGACGATCCGCGGGGCGCTCTTCCGCGGTCCCGAGTGGACGTGGGTCCGGCCGTGGATCCACAACTACCTGGAGCTCTGAGATGGCCAAGGACGGATCAGGACTGGACAGGCGGAAGTTCCTCTCGTGGAGCTGGCGCGTACTCGGGTTGGGCCTTGCCGTCGAGGCCGGGTGGACGACATACGACATCCTCAACCCCCCCGCGGCGGCCGGCTTCGGCGGCGAGGTCGATGCCGGCCCGGTGGCCAACTACCCCGACGGAACCGTGCAGTACTTCCTGGACGGACGCTTCTACGTCACGTCGTTCCAGGGTGGGCTGCGGGCGCTGTATCAGAAGTGCCCGCATCTGGGGTGCCGCGTGCCGTTCTGTGAGAGCTCGTCGCAGTTCGAATGCCCGTGCCACGGCAGCATCTACAACATCATCGGTGAGTACATCACGGGCCCCACGCCGCGCGGGATGGACCGTTTCCCGATCGCGATCCGGGGCGACCACGCGTGGGTCGACACCTCCAACGTCGTGGAAGGGCCGGCTCGAGGGATCCTCACCGGCCCGACGCAGCCGACGGGTTCGTCGTGTGTGGGCGGAGAGAGCTCGCAGATGCCGTCCAGCCCGGGCCCAGGCAGCAGCATGAGCCCGGGCGCCGGCATGGGCGGCGGGACGATGAGCCCCAGCGCGAGCATGGGTGCCGGGATGATGAGCGGGGGGGCGACTCCGTGAGCCAGACGATGCACGAGGATCCGTCACTCCGTAAGAGTCTCGTGAAATGGCAGTGGGTGGGGTTCGTCGTGTTCTTCCTGCTGGTCGCTGCGTTCCCCCTTTACAAGGCCGTCGAGTCGACCCGCCGGAGCGACGCGCTCGCCTCTCAGCACGCCGCGCTGATCTCGACCGGTCGGCAGTTGTGGGGGTTGAATTGCGCGAGTTGCCATGGCGTGAACGGCGAGGGCGTTGACGCGCCCGCCCTCAACTCGCAGGAGTTCTTGAAGAGCGTCGCCGACGGACAGATGCAAGGGATCATCGCAGGCGGCATCCCGGGCACTGAGATGCCTGCTTGGTGGAACGAGTACGGTGGCCCGCTGACCGACGAGCAGATCGCTGCGATCGTCGCCTACGTCCGTTCGTGGGAGAAGACGGCGCCGAGCGTTCCCGACTGGCGTAGTCCGCAGCCCTCGCCAGGAGCGGGAGGTTGAGCGTTCTGTCGCGCTCTCGGCCGCTGGTTGCCTCACTGGTCGTGGGGATGTTTCTCCTTTCCGCGTGCGGCAACCTGAACCAAGGAACCGGCGCGCAGACCGTCGCGATGATCCCCGGCTACGCGCCCGGAGCTTCTCCGTCACCCTCTCCGGCGACGGGGCCTAGCGCGCGCGTCGTCACCGTCGGCCTGGGTGAGACCGATGCCACCCACATGTACATCCACCTCTCCTCCAACCAGGCTCCTTCGGGAAAGACCACCTTCGTGGTCACCAACGAGGGCACCAAGACGCACGAGTTCGTGGTCCTTGCCTCAGACACCCCGGCCGCGAACTTCCCGATCGTTAGCTTCGAGGGAGAGGCCAACCGCATCGACGAGAAAGCCAAGGGCGTCATCAACGTCGGTGAGACCGGCGACATGGAACCGGGCACCACCAAGCTGCTCACGATCGACCTCGCCTCCGGTCACTACGCCGTGGTCTGCAACCTGCCCGGTCACTACGCCATGGGCATGCACGAGGACTTCTACGTGGTCTGAGGTGATCCGGCTCGGCCAGCAGTGGTGATCCTCGGTCGAGAACGAACCCTCAGCGCGATCAGGACCGCGGCGATCAGCACGATCGACGTCAGCTGGCTCCCCGTGAGTCCGGCCAAGCGCCGGGGATCCGTCCGCAGGAAGTCGGTGAACACCCGGCTGCCCGCGTACCAGAGCGTGAACAAGGCGATGGAAGAACCCTGTGCGCGCGGCGATCGCAGGAAACGGGTCAGTACGATGAAAAGCGCCGTGGTGAGCAGGAAGTCGTAGAGCGCCACGGGGTGCACGACCGTGCCGATCGGAGGCACTCCTGCAAGCGGATGCATCCCTCCCTCGTACTTGAAGCCCCACGGGAGCGACGTGGGCTTGCCGAGGTGGTCGCCGATGACGAGGTCACTCACGCGCCCGATCGCGATCGCGATCGCCAGCCCGGGCGCGGCCATGTCCAGGAGCGGGACGACCGGGAGCCGTTCGCGGCGGGCCGCGAGACCGCCGGTGATGACCCCGCCGATGAGACCCCCGAGGAGGCTCATCCCGCCGTTCCACACGGCCACGTAATCGACCAGCGAGTGCATCTCGCGCCAGTGTCCGAGGTCCCACGCGACGCGCATCCCGACAAGCCCACCCACGAGTCCCCACTGGAGGACCCGCCAGAGGGCCTCGTCTGAGATGCGGGCGCGACGCGTGTACCGGCGCATCACGGCTGCACCGGAGAGGAAGCCGACGGCGATCAGCAGACCGTGGGGCCGGAGCATGAATGGCCCGAGGTGGATCCCGGTAACCACGGGCCAGGAGATGTAGCCGATCACGTCGGCAGTTGTAGGGGGCCGCTATGGAACCTCCGTGCGCGTGGTGTGAAGGGGCTGTGTGTTCGACGCCTGTGGTCGCGGGCTCGCGACCTCACCCCGTCTGCCCACGGCATTCACCGAACCTTCACAGCGCAGGACGACAGTGGCTGGGAGTTGGAGGTGGAGAGATGAGGCAGCTCGACCATGGGACGCGGTTCCAGGGATCACTAAGGATCCGCCACGCGACCGCCGTGCTGGCCGTCGCCGCCGGGGTGGGTCTGGTAGTCACGACGCTCCTCGGGGCGCCCCTCGTTTCGATCCTGCTGGTCGGGCTCCTTCTCCTGTGTCCGCTACTCACGTGGGTGCCCTTCCGCGCCAGGAACGGGGAGCGGGACCCAGACGACCGGGAGGTTCCACGATGACCGAAGTGATCGTCGTCACGTCGCAGTCCTGCCATCTGTGCGAGGACGCGCTCGAGGGCTTGGCCGAGCTGGCCGAGGAGTTCCCCCTTCTGGTGCGCGAGGTCGCGCTCGAGTCCTACGAGGGGGCTTCCCTCTTCGACAGGTTCCGGCCGCCGATGCCCCCGGCCGTGATCCTCGACGGACTCCTGTTCAGCGCAGGCCGGTTGCCTCGCAAGAAGCTTCGCCGCCGGCTGGAGAGGGCAGCCTAGATGGGCGGGCTGCTCACCACCGGTTCCATCATCGCCGCGTTCTTCGCCGGGGCGATCGCGCTGTTCTCTCCCTGCTGCGTCGTGTTCCTGTTCCCCGCGTATCTTGCCGCCGCCGTGAAGAACCGGCGGTGGAAGTTGTTGCCGCTCACCCTGGTCTTTACCGCCGGCCTGGCGGTCGTCCTTGTGCCGGTGACGCTCGGAGTGAGCATGCTGTCGGGCACGCTGAAGCAGTACCACACGCCGCTCTACTACGTCGGCGGCGTACTGATGCTGACGTTCGCCGTGTTCGCGTTCCTCGGACGGTCTTGGAGCATGCCGTCCTTCATCCGGGCCCCTTCTCTCGCTCGCGGCGACGGCGGAGGGATGTTCGCGATCGGTGTCTTCTCCGGGATCGCCTCGTCGTGCTGCGCACCGGTGCTGGCGGGGGTTATGACGATGTCGGCGCTGTCCTCGACGAAGATCGGCGCGGTTGGCCTGGGCCTCGCTTACGTGTTCGGGATGGCCTTCCCGATGTTCATGATCGCGCTGTTCTGGGACAGGCTCCGTCTGGGCGAACGCCGTCTGTTCACCGCGAAGCCGGTGCGTTTCCGCGTCGCGGGCAAGGCCATAGCCACCAACACGATGAACCTGCTCGTGGCGGCGGCCTTTGCCGCGATGGGCGTCATGGTTCTCGTACTCGCCGTTAACGGGAACACCACCGCCACACCTGGGTTCCAGCGAGCGGTCGGACGCTGGCTCGCGCGCGTGTTCGGCAGCATCAACTCCGCGCTGAAGCCGATCCCCGAGCCCGTACTCGGCCTCGCCCTCCTCGGCCTGGCCGTTCTCTTCATCGTCCTGAGCGTCCGCGGCGAGAGATCCGCGGACGGAGGAGGCAATGACAATGAGCACGAAGACCACCCGCAACCGGCAGTCGAGGGCATACAAGCGGCCATCGGCGGCAACGGCGCCCACTGCCACGCACCCGCAGGAGGGCCGGCGGGCGAAGGCGAAGCCGAGCCCGAAACGGCCGGCGCGCCGGCGTCCGGCCGCGCGTAGACGCGGCGAGGGCCTCTCCTGGGGAACCATCGCCCTCCTCGGCGCAGTCGGTCTGGGCCTCCTCTTCTACTTCGGTAGCCGGTCCTCGCAGCCGAAAGGCGGGCCAGTGGCAGCCAGGCCGGCGCCGCCGTTCACGATGGCCTCCACGGGCGGCGGCAACGTGTCGCTATCGGACTACGCCGGTAAGAACGTGCTCCTCTATTTCAGCGAGGGCGTGGGTTGCGACGCGTGCTTCTACCAGATGGTCGACCTTGAGCAGAACTCGCAGCAGCTCGCCGACGCCGGGATCACTGTCCTACCGATCGTCATGAACTCGCTCGACCAGACGCGGGCGGAGGTTCAGCGGTTCGGCCTTTCGACGCCGTTCCTGATCGATTCGAACGGGTCGGTGTCGAAGGCCTACGACACGCTCGGTAAGGGCATGCACGCGAACCTGCCCGGCCACGCATTCGTGTTCATCGACGGCTCGGGGGACATCCGGTGGGAGAAGGAGTACCCGTCGATGTACGTCTCGACGACCGATCTCATGAACGCGATCTCGCCCTACCTTAGCTGAGGATCGCCGGGAGAGGGCATGAAGACGCCGCTCGCAGATCCCTTGAGGCCGCAGAGATCCGAACCCGCCGTCGTGGGTCCTGAGGGTCATGGGTTCGACCTCGAGCGGCAGTCACCTGGTCCCCAACAGGAGGATCCGAAGGCCCGACCGCGGCGCGTCCGGACGTTCGGGATCCTCATCGCGGTCCTCGTGGGAGGCCTCATGATCGGGGTTCTCGGAGCCGCGCTAAAGGTCAGAGGCGTCGACGGGCTTTCCCAAGACCCAGCGGGGCGGATCGCACCGGACTTCACGCTGCCGCTCCTCGACGGTAGCGGATCGCTCTCGCTGTCCGATCTGCGGGGCCATCCCGTCCTACTGAACTTCTGGGCCTCGTGGTGCGTGCCGTGCAAGGAGGAGGCTCCCGTCCTCGAGGCCGCCTGGGAGGAATGGCAGGACCGCGGCGTGAAGTTCTTGGGCGTCGATGCCCAGGACGGTCGTACCTGGGCCCGCGAGTTCGAACGGCGGTACGGCATCACGTATCCGAGCGTCGTCGAGGGCACGCCGGAGGAGATGGCCCGATACGGCGTCCTGGGGTTCCCCGAGACGTTCTTCATCGACCCCGAAGGGAAGATCGTCGCCAAGTACATCGGTCCGATCGACGCTGCCACCCTCGATGCCTATCTGTCGTCGCTCGTGAACGGGTAGGGCGATGATCCCGACCGAGGTGAGCGACTTTCGATCGGCTGGTACTTGTCGTCGCACCCCGCTCCGCAAGTTGCCGACGAGATTGCGATGGGTGGGGAGAACGGCGCGATGCCGGTGATGGGTGGGTCTGGCGGCGCGATGCCGGCGATGAGCCGAAGCGACGACCCGCTGCCCGCGACGCTTGCCGGCGCTCCCTTGACGAACGAGGTGATCGGCTCGCAGGCCATCGAGCAGATCGCGAGCCTTCACGGCAGAGACATGCCGGTCGTTTCGGCGGAGATCGGGCAGTACGCCAACGGTCGTCTGACCGTATGGATGTCGACCGAGTCGGACGCGGCCGGTGCCGCCGACATGGTCGTGCGGATGAGCGAGCGGATCTCCGGGGGCGGTTCACCTTTCGCTCCGCCGCGTCCGTTCACCGCTGAGCCCGGCGTCTGGACCACGCGCGGTATGGGTCAGACGCACATCTTCTTCGCACGCGGCGATACCGTTTGGTGGCTGGCTGCCGATCCCTCGCTCGCCCGCGCCGCACTCTCAGAGCTCATCGATGCTGCAGGCCGATAGAGAAGCACCATCGGTCAGCCGAACGGCCCGGGTTGGCAGGGGCGTAGGACCCTGATGGGTTCCACACCGCCGTCGGACCCTGGTGTCGGGAGGGTGCGATGGGCACTTCAACGGTCCTGGTGGTAGACGACGAGAGGAAGATCCGAGACCTAGTTCGCTCGTACCTGGAGCGCGAAGGGTACTCGGTCCTGGTCGCAGATTCGGGGCAGCGGGCGCTCGAGGCCGTAGAGCGGGCGACTCCGGATCTGGTGATCCTCGACCTGATGCTGCCCGACCTCACTGGCGAGGAGGTCGCCCGGACGGTCCGAGCTCACTCGGACGTGCCGATCATCATGCTCACGGCCAAGGCTGGTGAGGACGACCGCGTGGCGGGCCTTCGCCTCGGCGCCGACGACTACCTGACGAAACCATTCTCACCGCGCGAGCTGGTTGCGAGGGTCGAGGCCGTCTTGCGCCGCGCCAGCGGCGGCAACGGCACCTCGAGCGTGGAGTCGTTCGACGGTGGGCGACTACGCATCGACAAGGACGCTCGCGAGGTCATCGCCGACGGCCTGCCGGTCGACCTGACCCGTAGCGAATTCGACCTCCTGCACGCGCTCGCGTCGCATGCGGGACGTGTCTACTCACGGTACGAGCTCGTCACTAAGGTCCAGGGCTACGACTACGAGGGGTACGAGCGGACCATAGACGCCCACGTCAAGAACCTGCGCCGCAAGCTGGGCGATGACCCGCGGCACCCGCGATACGTCCTCACGGTCACGGGGGTCGGCTACAAGCTCGGGGCTAAGCCCGATGCGTAGATCGTTCGCATTCCGTCTAGCCGCGGCGTTCGCCGGAGTCGGCATCCTCGCCGCCGCGCTCACCGCACTCCTCGTGAACTTCGCGTTCGGCACGCGGTTCACGTCATATCTGGAGCAGCAGCAGCTAGCGCGCCAGCAGCAGCTGGTTACGGCCCTGGGTGACTCATACCAGCGGATGGGCGGGTGGAACACCGCGGACCTCCAGTCGCTCCAGACGCTCGCGATCATGGACGGCGGAACGCTGCGGCTCGTCGACCCCAGCGGGCAGACGGTCTGGGACGCCGGCGGTCAGATGTCTGCGATGCACCGACAGATGATGGGGAGCGGACCGCTCGGTCCGCCGAAGGAGATGCCAGTCGTGGTCGCCGGGACCACGGTGGGGACCGCGATCATCCGCGAGCCCTCGCCCGGGCTGCTGCCTCAGGACCTCTCGTTCAGGTCCGCGGTCAACCGACTGTTGCTGATCGGCGGGCTCCTCGCCGGCTTGATCGCGTTGGTCCTCGGTGTAGTCCTGGCCCGGCGAGCGACCGCTCCGGCACGCGAGCTCACCCGGGCGGCGAGGGATCTAGCGGCCGGCGACAGATCGCGCCGCGTGGCCTTCGAGGCCCCCGACGAGCTCGGCGAGATGGCGGTCGCCTTCAACGCTATGGCCGACACGATCGAGGAGGAGGACCGCTTGCGGCGGATGTTCGCCGCCGACGTCGCCCACGAGCTCCGTACGCCGCTCGCGATCTTGAGAACGCAGGTCGAGGGCTTGCAGGACGGCGTGGTAGAGCCGAGCTCCAGAGAGCTGGCCTCGCTCCACGACGAGACGCTTCGGCTCGCGCGACTGGTGGCGGACCTCGAAACCCTCGCTTCGGCTGACGCCGCCGGTTTCTCCCAGGAACGGCGGCCGATCGATCTGCGGCCGGTGGTCCTGCAAGCCGCCCGGGAGTTCGAGGGCGCATACGAGGCTGAGGAGGTCCGGCTGTCGGTCGACGCTCATGATGTCGGGGTCGAGGCCGACGCCACCCGGATCCACCAGGTCGTCTCGAACCTCCTCTCGAACGCGTTGAAGTTCACGCCGGCCGGCGGCGAGGTGCGCCTGGAGCTGAGCGAAGAGGACGGCACAGCGATCATCAGCGTGGCCGACTCCGGCCCCGGCATCCCTTCCGACGAGCTACCGCAGGTATTCGACCGGTTCTTCCGTGGAAAGGGGTCTCGCGCACGCGGCTCGGGGATCGGTCTCACGGTGGCCCGGGAGCTGGTCCGGGCTCACGAGGGCGAGATCGGAGTCGAGAGCGAACCGGGCAGCGGAACGACATTCACCGTTCGGCTTCCCGGAGCTTCATCGGGGGAGCGTTCGGCCTTCACGGCCCCTTCACAGCCTCCGGCTACGGTTGGGGCTGAAGAAGGAGGTCAGAGATGAGGACCCGCTGGACGATCTTCGGACTCGTGATCGGGGCCGTGCTGGCCCTGGGTATCGGCTCGGCGGTGGCGTCGGGCCCGACGTTTGCCAAGGCCGGCGCCGCTGTAGCGGTCACAGGCGACGGCGACAACACGTCGGGCTGGTGGGCCGCGATGGACGCTATGCACGACTCGCCGTGGATGCAGCAGATGCACTCGCAGATGCCGGCCGACCTGCAGCAGCGGTGCAACGCGCTGCACGACCAGATGGGGCAGTGGGCCCAGCAGCACCCCGACTTCAGCCCCGGCGGCATGATGGGTCGATACTCGGGAAGCGGCAGCGGTTACGGCGGCATGATGGGTTCGGGTTCCGGGATGATGGGGAGCTGACTCCAGATGCCCTATGGGATGCACGACGGCGGTTGGGGGATCTGGTGGATGGTCCTCTCCTGGGTGATCGTCGTCGCGGTAATCGCGCTGATCGTTCGAGCCCTGATGCCTAGCGGTGGTGGCGGGGAGCGCTCGAGCGATCCCCGACGGATCCTCGAGGAGCGGTTCGCGCGTGGCGAGATCTCTGAGCAGGAGTACCGCGAACGCAAGCGGGTGTTGGACGAGAGCCGCCGCTGATCTCTGCGATCAGCTTCCCCTAAGTGCGGGGATCACCTCTTCCGCGAACAGCTCCGTCGCTCTCGACGCTGTTCTGAAGTCCATGCCCGGGTAGTGCAGGCGCACGATCAGGTGGAGGTCGCCTCGGTCGCCGAACGCCTCGACCAACGGACGAAGAGCGTGCACCACCTGCTCGGGAGTCCCTGACGCGGTCCACTTTCGCATGGTCTCTTCGTCGGGCGGGATCGGCTGTAGCGCGTCGTTCTCCGGCGTGTCGGCCCCGGCCTCCCACGCGCCGTAGCAACCGAGCTGTTGCACGACGCCGTCCCGCACGACTTCCCAGGCGTCGCCGTCTCTCCAGGGGAACGCGCTCTGGAT
>JBGPKY010000004.1:0-33908 GCA_041486205.1 Actinomycetota bacterium | reverse complement strand
GAGGATCGACGCGATGGCCATCCCGGCGAGCATCGCCGTGAAGACCAACGTCACCTGGAACGCGGAGAACCCAGCGCGGTCGAGCGCCGTCCCCAGCACGACGACGCCGAACCCGTACGCGAACGCCCGAAGGCCCTGCACGACGAGGATCCGTCGCAGGTCTCGTTCGACGGCGGCTACGGCTGTTTCGCGCACCACGCGTAGAGGGCGTCGTATATCCGCCCACCGACCCGGCGGATCTCGTGGTCATCGAGCTCGACCTCCAGGAAGCCCTCGGCGATGGCGAGCAGGCCGGCCGACCGTGGATCGGGCGAGGGGTCGTCGACGTCGGCACCGTGCACGATGTTCGCGTGTCGCGCGAGGGCCGGATCGCCGCCCAGATCGAACTCTCGGATCAGCACCTCGAACGTGCAGAGGTCGCCGTCGTGCGTGTAGTCGCCCCCCTGCGCGTCGAACGACTTGCCGCCGACCGCAGCTGCTGTCTCCAGCACACGGTCGCGAGGCACGTAGACGATCTCGGCCTCGGGATCGATGAACCGAGCGATCAGCCACGGACACGCCACTCGGTCGGTCTTCGGTCGTTCTCTCGTTACCCACTTCATCACGGCACCTCCTTCACCGCCAGGGATAATCGCACGATGAACGAGGGAGCCGGTATCGGGCTGATCGCGGGAGGCGTGGTTCTCTCGCTGATCACGGTGTTCGTACTGTGGCGCCGCGTCGCCGGGGCAGTCGCGTTCGGCCTACTCGCGGTGGCGGGCGTGGTGGTTGGGACCGGCGCGCTGCTCGTCCAAAAGCAAGCTGGCACCGGGGAATGGATCATCACGCTCGGAGCTCTCGGAGTCCTAACGCCCGTCCACATGCGGCTGGTCTTCGGGCGCCCCGGCAGCCGGGTTGTTGCCGAACCGCCCCCGGCCGCGTAGAAAGACGGGGAATCGATGACCCAGCAGACCGACGACGCCGGCCTCGCCGCGGAACCGACCGTCCCACCGCCCGGTCAGGGTGGCATGACCAGCCTGCCTCCGGTGGTCGCCGCCGAGCGCTCACGCCGCGGTCGGAAGCCTCGTCCGCGCCAGACGAGGGTGGTGATCAAGAAGGTCGGGCCGTGGTCGGTGTTCAGGTTCTCCCTGTTGTTCTACTTCTGCATCATGTTGGTGATCCTGTTCGCGCTGGCCATCCTCTATGGACTGCTGGGCGCGATCGGCGCGCTCGACTCCGTGACCAAGCTCACCCGCGATCTTTTCGCCGACCAGTCGTTCGAGATCCATGGGGGATGGATCTTCTCGCGCCTCGCTGCGATCGGCTTCGCGATGGTGATCCTCTGGTCGTTCATCAACCTGTTCCTCGCCTTCCTTTACAACCTCATCTCTGACGTCGTCGGCGGGGTCGAGGTAACGCTGGCCGAGCATAGGCGGCGCGGGTAACGAAACCGCAGGTCGGACGGAACATTGACAGGGTTTCTCGGCCGCGCGTAGGCTTGGCCGGGTGCCGGGTCGAAAGGCTCTGCAACATTCCTCGGGGCCTGTAGCTCAGCTCGGTTAGAGCGCATCCCTGATAAGGATGAGGTCGATGGTTCAAGTCCATCCAGGCCCACGCGAGAGGAGGGAACAGATGGGCGAGGAGAGCGAAGACACGAAGAAGAAACGTGGTTTCTTCGGCAAACTGTTCCGACTGGCGTTCATCGGTGCGATCGTGGCAGGCGTGGTGGCGTTCGTGAAGCGCCGCCGCGGCCAGGACTTCGACGACAACGAGTGGCAGGAACTGCCCCCTCCGGCGGGCGGTTAGGCCGCAAGGATCTCTGCGCGAAAGGTCCGTGCTCCATGCATGGGCCATTCGGCGTTTCCTTGGGCAGAGAGCCCGGACGGTAAACTCAGCGAGATGCCCGTCGAGCCCTGGGAGATGGCGTACGCGGCCGCAGCCGCGGCGGACGTGAAGGTGCGACCGCTCGACACCCTCGACGAAGCCGACGTCGTCAACGAGGTATTGACCGCGACCTGGGGCGACCATCAGGTCCTTCCCCGTGAACTCATCCGAGCGTTCATGGACAGCGGCAACATGCCCTGGGGTGCGTTCGACGGCGAGCGGATGGTGGGCTACGTCCTTGGGTTCATGGGGATGGACCACGACGGGCCCCACTTGCACTCCCACATGCTCGCGGTGCTTCCTGGATACCGATCCAAGGGGGTGGGCTACGCGCTGAAACTCGTGCAGCGGGCCGTAGCGCTCGAGCAGGGCATCCGGATCGTCCGCTGGACCTTCGACCCCCTCCAGTCGCGGAACGCGTACTTCAATATGGCGAAGCTAGGCGCGTACTGCGACCGGTTCCACCGCGACTTCTACGGCGAGATGACGGACGACCTCAACCTGGGCGAGCGGAGCGACAGGTTCGTGGTGCGCTGGCAGCTCGAGCGCGTCGCTCCGGGCCCGGCGCCTGCGGACGGCGTGGTGGTGCTTGACGGCGAGGACGACGGCGACCTCCTCTGGCCGGTTCTCAAGGACTTCCCCGCAGGTGGCCCGGCGCTGGTTCGGGTCCCGCGGAACTACCCGGAGCTGCGCGAACGTGACGCCGGCTGGGCCCGGGCATGGCGAGACGCCTCCGCGCAGGCGATCGAAGCCGCCTTCGGCGCCGGGCTGATGGTGACGGGGTTCACGTCCGACTCGGCCTACGTATTCGCATGAGCCGGCTCATATCCGTCGAGCTTCGGATGGTCGCACTGCCGCTGGTGCGCCCCTTCCGCACGAGCTTCGGCGTTGAGACCGAGAAGGTCTGCTTCCTGGTTCGCCTGGAGACCCAGGACGCCGTCGGTTGGGGCGAGAGCGTCACCGGGATAGACCCCGGGTTCTCGGAGGAGTTCAACGAAGGGGCGTGGATCGTGATCCGCGACTTCTTGGCCCCGGCCCTGTTCACGGCAGGCGACGTCGGTGTGCAGGATCTGGACCGAGTGTTCGCAGGCGTTCGTGGCAACCCGATGGCGAAGGCAGCGGTCGTCAACGCCTTCCTCGACGCGGAATTGCGGGCCGAAGGCCGGTCCCTCGCAAGCTACCTGGGGGGCGAGCGCGACCGCGTGTCGTGCGGGGTGTCGATCGGCATCGCCTCGACCGTCGGGGTCCTGCTCGAGCAGGTCGACGACTATCTGGCCCAGGGCTACCGTCGCATCAAGCTGAAGATCGAGCCCGGCACGGACGTAGAGCGGGTCGCCGTTGTTCGCGCCGCCCACCCTGACATCTTGCTTTCCGTCGACGCGAACGCCGCCTACTCCTTGGGCGACACCGGCACCTTCCGCGCGCTCGACGCGTTCGGCCTGCTGATGGTGGAACAGCCGCTTCATTTCGATGATCTCCTTGACCACGCGAAGCTCCAGCGCGAGACCACGACCGATATCTGCCTCGACGAATCGATCCGCTCCGCCGCCCGGGCGTCGGCGGCGCTGGAGCTTCGCGCCTGCCGGATCATCAACATCAAGCAGGGTCGGGTCGGGGGCCTGCTCGAAGCCAGGCGCGTGCACGATGTCGCGCTCGCGGGCGGAGCTCCCGTTTGGTGCGGCGGGATGCTCGAGACGGGGGTGGGGAGGGCGACGAACCTAGCGCTGGCTGCGATGCCAGGATTCACGCTCCCGGGCGACACCAGCGCCTCGAGGCGCTATTTCAACGAGGACCTCACCGAGCCGTTCGAGATGGCTGCAGACGGCACGATGGCGGTTCCGCGGGGACCCGGGATCGGCGTCGATCCGCTGCCGGACCGACTCGCGGCCTGCACCGTGCGCTCGGAGTTGCTGAAGAAAGAGTGACAATAAGGTCGGTTCCGGGTTGACCGCCTGAGCGGCGTCCCCGTAGAGTCGATGGCGAGAGACCGCTGGGACCCTCGGGTTCCGGCGGTTTCTCGCTTCTACGGGCCGGCTCCTCCCGGCAGATGCCAGGTAGGGCGTCCCGCCCTCCTACGTCCTCCGTCTGAAATCCGCGAGTTCTCGCGCTACGTTCTTTACTGCACGGCGCTCGGCGCGCGATGCTAAGCAGACATGGCCGAGAGTTCGATTGCGAGGGTGCCTTGATGAAGAGACGTGTCGTCCGTGCGGGAGTGTTCGAGATCGAAGACGCGGACGGCAAGGTCCGCGCCAGGCTCGGCGTGACGAACGACGAGTCGCCTTACATGGCTTTCTACGGGCCCGACGAGAAGCTCCGCGCGCGCTTCGGCGTGCAGCCGGACGGCTCGGCCGGGCTCGCCATAGCCGACGACGAGGGGAAGGTCCGGGCCACCTTCGGTCTGTTCTCCGACGGGTCGGCCAGCATGGCGATGGTCGACAAGAACGGGAAGGTCCGCGCGAAGTTCGGACTGGGGACGGAGGGCTCGCCTACGCTCGCGCTCCGGAACAAGAACGGCGAACTGGGGTTCGTCTACAGCCTTGCGCAGCAGGGCTCGCCGACGATTTCGCTCCAGGACGAGGACGGGAAGGTCCGCGCGCGACTGGGCCTTGCGGCCGAGGGCTCGCCGATCCTGCGCTTGCTGAACAAGGAGGGGGAGCTCCGCGCCATCATGGGTCTCACGTCCGACGGGACGCCGGTGCTCCAATTCCTGGACGAGGAGGGCGACCCGCTGTGGACGGCGCCGGGTAGCCTCCCCGTCGAGCAGAAGGCGGGCGCGGCCGACCCCGTTCCAGAGCGCGCCCCCGCCGAGTAGTCAAGCGGCAGCTCGGGTCCGGCGTCGGCGGAGGGCGAACGCCGCCGCGGCGAGGACGGCGAGCCCCCCTACGAGCGCGACCGTCGTGGACCCTATCCCTCCGTCCGTCGGGGAACCGCCATCGAGACCCCCGGTAGCCGGTTCGGTCTTCGGGAGCCCCTGCGACACGAGCGCGTGGAGGAGGCGGATCGAGGCGGGGAAGTAGCCGGAGCTCGCCGTCATGCCGCAGAACCGGACGCCGGGCCCGGTGAAGATCTGCGGGCCGCCCCGAGCGTAGGGATAGAGCGTCTCCGCGAACGCTTCCGTCGTCTGGTCGCCACAGTCGAACCGGATGGCGACCCCGTAGGCGGGTCCGAGGTGGGCGTCCGGGGCGAGGCCCCCGTCGACGTTGGGGACGGGCCATTTCTGCTCGAAGATGCCGGAGTAGCGCTCCCACAGGAGCGCGCCGGCGCCGGAGAGCTCGATCGGTGCCGCGAGCCCCGGCCCGTCGATCGTGATCGTCGCGTTCTCGAACTTGGCGAACGCGGGTTCCGCAGCCACCGTCAGCAGTGCAAGAGCGGCGCCGGCTACGAGCATCCGCTTCAAGGGTCCCCTCACGTCCCGAGACTACGCCTTCGCGACCTGCACGGTTGGGGTGGGAAGTCCTGGGCCTCCCGGCGCCTATCATCTCGACGGGGACGTAGCTCAGCTGGTAGAGCACCGCCTTTGCAAGGCGGGGGTCGCCGGGTCGAATCCGGTCGTCTCCACCGAACGGGCGGACCGGGGGTTACGCGGATCGATGCCGGGGCCCTTGAGCAGTGGCTATGCTTGCTCGATGAGCGTTTTCGGAAAGGTGACTGGCTCGCGCACGAGCCGCATCGTTTGGGCGATCATCACGCTGTTGCTGGCGGCCGGACTTCTCGCCTCCATGGTGATGGCCGGCCGGGCTCTCAAGGACGAGAAGCTCGCAGCCGAGCAGCGGGCGGAGTTCCTGACGAGCACCGTTCTCTTCAACGCCCTGACGCCGGAGGTCGTGTCCAACGTGATCTTCGGGCCCGAATACCGCTCGCTGATCATCACCGTGCAGGGGAAGATCCTGGCCGACAGCGCGATCGGCCCCGACGCGATCGCCCAGGTCCGGATATGGAGACCCGACGGCACATTGATCTTCTCCACGGCTCAACGGGACAAGATCGGTGAGTTCGTCGCCAAAGGGAACCCTCAGATCGAGCAGGCGCTGGCCGGTCACACGGTTAGCTTGCTCACCGACGCGCAGGTCGCTCCGAAGGCCGGGCTCGAGGGATCCCAGGAACAACTCTACGAGACCTTCGTGCCGCTTCATCTGCCCAACCAGATCGGTGTCCTCGCCGCGGTGCAGATCGACACGAGGTACGCGGCCATCGCTGCTGCCGCGAACCACGTCTGGCGACCTGTCGAGATCGGGTTGCTCGCCGGCCTGGTGCCCGCGCTCCTGTTGTTCGCAGCGTCGTTCCGGCGAAGAAGGCCATCGGTGGCTACTTTCGGGCTGACCGAAGGTACGCCGGTCACCGATCTGGCGGAGGCCGACAGACGGGTCCGCCTCGCTGAGAAGGCAGCGACGCAGTATCAGGAGAAGCTGGCGACGTCCGAGCAGCAGCTGAACGACGCGCTCTCTGCCTCCCGTAGGCTCGAGGACGATGCGAAGGGAACGACTGCGCGGATCGCCGCACTCGAGGCCGACATCGATCGACTGAAGGAGGAAGCCGCCAAGCCGGTGGGGAAGTCGGAGGCGGAGGTCGATGTCGAGCGCCTCACTGCGGCGCTGAAGGATAGCGAGCTCGAGCGCGAGCGCGGCATGCAAGAGGTGCGTCGGATGCTCGGGTCGGTGACTGCGCTCGAGGCCGATCTCGCTCAAGCCAAGGCGAGCGTCGCGGGCGGTGGGGCCGAGTCCGTCAAGACGGCTGAACGTATCCGAGTGGCCGAGGAGCGCGCCGTCGCACTCGAGGGCGAGATCGCGAGGACCACCGACCAGTTGTCGCAGACCGAAGCCGCTCGTGCCACGGTTGAGGCGGAGTCAAAGAAAGCCGAAGACGCAAGGAAGTCGAAGGACACCAAGGACAAGAAGACCGCCGGCGAGCTGACCAAGACCAAGCTGGAGCTCCAAGTGGCGACCGCCCAGCTCGCCGAGGCCCAACAGCTCGCCCAGACCTCTCAGGACGAGCACGGCCGAGCGAACGCTGAGTTGGAGAAGGTCCGTGCGAGCCTCGCCGAGCGTGAGAAGGCCTTGGCCGGGCGCGAGGAAGCGTTCGCGAAGAACCAGGAGACGCTTCGGCAGCGGGACGCGGAACTGAACGATCTCCGGGGCGTGCTCGCGGCGAAGAACACGGAGGTCGCTCAGGCCAAGGTAGGAGACGACGCCGGGGCGAAGGCGGCGAAGGAGCAGCTCGCGGTCGCCGAAACACGCGCCGCGGCTGCGGAGGCGAAGGTGGCCAAGCTGGAGGCTTCGACTGCGAGACTCTCCGAGCTCGAGCCGCGGGCGGGGCAGGTCTCGGAGCTCGAGACCCGGGTTCGCGAGCTGGAGGACGCGCGGAGCAAGGAGATCGTGGAGCTCCAGAGCGCGCAAGAGCGTCTCGCCAACTCGCAATCCGAGCTCATAGCCACCACCAAGCGGGCCAAGGAAGCCGAGGCCGAGTTGAAGCGGGTGGTCTCTGCCGCGGCAGCGATTCCCGCTCCTGTTGCGAGCGGATCCGAGACGTACGAGGAGCCCGTTTACGAGCCGGCGACGACCCTGGCCGGCAGGTTGTCACGGCTGGCCCACCGGCCGGAGGAGGAGTCGCCCGCCGAGGAGCCCGCCGCGGAGGCCGCTGAGGAGCCCGCAGCTGAAGCTGAGGAGCCCGCAACTGAAGCCGAATCGCTGCGCACCAGGCTCGCGCGTGCGGCTGCCGCGCGCCACCGGACATCCACGCCGCCCGGCAGCTCCTCCGGGTAGCAGAAGGGCCTAAACGGCCGCCGCGAGGTTCGTCCTCAGCACGTCGATCGCGTAGTTCGACAGCAACGCCCTTTCCACCTCGCTCGCCGGGACGAGGCTCGGCGTCTGGTAGCCGTAGCGGTTGCTGAGCTCTACGTGATCGAGGCAGAGCGGAACGAGACGGCCGCGGCGCAGGCAAGTCACTAGGTCCGCGGCAGCCTCGTCGATACCCCATTGCCAGAAGCAGAGGTAGCAGATCAACCGGAGCCGCTGCGGGTAGGCGAACGCTGCCCTGTATCCATGGGCGTGCTCCACGATGCGCCCCCACAGGGCGACGGTTCCTACGACGGCCGGATCTCTTGCCCGGCGCAGGAGGTCCGGAGTCCGCGTTGCGTGCAATCCGCAGGTGCACGCGAACCCCGGCGCGGCGTGGGTTCGCCTAGGGCAGGTTGCGATGGCGGGCTCGCGTGCCGGCCAGTTTCGGCGGCTATCACCTATGGGCCGCAGGAGAGGACCGCTTCGTCCTCGCGGCACGTGTAGCGTCCAGGTGCGCCAGGCGAGGATCGGCTCCGTGATGACCGACCCGCGCTGCACGGAAGCCTCGACGACGCTCACGGCTATGGCTCGGCCGGCGAGGGGGCAGGTTGGGGCGTCGGCTCGGGGTCTGGCAGCGTTTCCGGAACCGGGAGCGAGACCGGCTCGACCTCGATGATCCGCTGCGGTTGCCCGATGTTCACCGCGAGTCCTTTTCGCCCGCTCACTGCCCCGTAGGACGAGGGTACTCCGAGCCGCCGGATGCAGGAAGGGTGTGTCAGGCGGCTTTCGGCGAGCGGATGTGCAGTTGGCTCGGGTCGGTTCGAGGCGCCGGGCGCCGGTCTTCGTCGGGTGGGACCGGCCGCTCTGGCCAGAGCGCGATCACGAGCAAGACCAGCAGGAGGACCACTCCGAGGATCGTGAGCGCGAGGATCGACATGTCGCTCACCTCCGGGGTCAGCATGAGCCGGCCGTCGTTCGCTGGGAACGGTCTTTGGTCCTTCTTGGAGCGGGACCCAGCGAGAGTTCAGGACCGAACGAGCTTGTAGATGCCACCGAAATCGCTGAAGTAGATCGCTCCGCTAGGCCCGACCTCCATCGAGAGGACCTCCGACGAGTGCGTATAGACGACCTTGACCGTGCGGATGCGCGTTCTGGCGTCGTTGAGCGTGACGCGGCGGATCTCGTCGGTGTTGTCGGCGCCGAAGAAGAAGCGTCCGTTGCTCGCCGCGCCGAGCCCGCAGCTCTCGCAGAACGCCATCCCGGTCGGTGCGATCGTAGGTGTGTACCAGCGAAGGGGGAGGATCGGGTCCGAACCGTCCTGGTTGGTGTTCTGCGGCGAGGTGCCCGAGCAGGTCTCGTGCGGCCCCCACCCGTAGTTCTCCCCCTCGAGGATGCGGTTCAGCTCGTCGTTGCACTCGGGGCCGTTCTCGGTCTCCCACAGGTTCCCGGTTTCCGGGTCGAAAGCGAAGCCGAACGAGTTCCGGATGCCGTAAGCCCAGATCCTGCTGCCCCCGAACGGGTTCGAGTCGGGCGCGCGGCCGCTCGGTGTCATCCGAAGGATCTTGCCGCGGTCGTTATCCGTGAGGTCCTGTGCGTTGGAGGGATCGTGCCCCTCGCCGACGATCGCGTAGAGCATGCCGTCTGCGCCGAACAGGATCCGCCCGCCGTTGTGGTAGGGGCTCGAGCTGGCTGGCGCTGTGAAGATGACGTCCAGCGCAGACCCGCTGCCGTTCTCATCGGTCAGGCGAAGGATCTGGTTGCGCAGCTGGCCATGCACCGATCGCGTTGCGTAGACGTAGACGAAGGGTTTCGAGGGGTAGTCGGGGTTCAGCGCGATCCCGAGCATCCCGCGCTCGCCGGATGCGTCGACGCCGGAGACGGTGAAGAAGCGCCTGTCCACCTCGGTGTCCATGTCGTAGGTGTGGATCTCCCCGGTCGACTTCTCCACATACCAGATCTGGTTGCCCGGCCCGAACGTGAACGCGACCGGCTGGTTCAACCCGCCGACGACCTTCTTCGCGGTGATCGAGGTGGATGCGTACGCGGGCGTGGAAGCCGCAGCCGGCAGTAACGCGGTTGCGGCGATGGCGATACATAGACGACGCAAGCGGGTGGGTGTTCGGGTCGGCGTCACGGCGTTCCTCCTCTAGAGTTGTGGCCCGATGACCACGTCCATCTTCGGCAGCGTCGTGCTTCGTTCCGAAGACCCACGGTTCCTGACCGGCCAGGGCCGTTACGTCGAGAACCTGCCGGTCGAGGGTGCCCTTCGGGCGGTGTTCGTTCGCTCCATGATGGCGCATGCGCGGATCACCCGCATCGACGTCTCGGCTGCGCGGGCTATGTCGGGGGTCGCGGCCGTGCTGACGGCCGATGATCTGGAGCTGCCGATGCAGCCACCGTCGGGGCAGGTTCCGGGTGGGTTCTCGCGCCCGGTCCTCGCGAAGGACGTCGTGCGTTTCGCCGGCGAGCCGGTAGCGGTCTTGCTTGCAGATTCGTTCGAGCAAGCGCTGGACGCGGCAGAAGAGGTGTTCGTCGAGCTCGAACCTCTCCCCTCCGCCTTGACGGCAGAGGCAGCGCTGGCCGAGGATGCTGCGTTGCTGTTCCCCGACGAGGGCACGAACGTCGCCGACACTTTCCAAAGCGACTGGGACGCAGACGTTCTGGAAGGCTCCGAGGTCGTGGTCCGCGGACGATTCGTGAACCAGCGCCTCGCGCCCGTGCCGATGGAACCCAATGCCTTCACCGCGGTTCCCGAGCCCGACGGCCGACTCACCTTGTGGGTCTCGACGCAGGTTCCGTTCGACGTTCGAGGCGATGTCGCCGATGCGCTCGGTCTGGAGAAGGATCGCGTGCGCGTGATCGCGCCGGATGTCGGCGGGGGATTCGGCGCGAAGCTCCAGATCTATCCGGAGTACCTGATCTGTGCGCAGGCTGCTGTGCGGCTCGGCCGCCCGGTGCGCTGGACCGAGACCCGCTCGGAGAACCTCGTGAACATGACCCACGGTCGGGCGCAGGTCAACTCCGTCGAACTCGGCGCGAAACGCGACGGTACGCTCGTCGGTCTTCGGGTCGACATCCTTGCGGATCTCGGCGCGTACCCGATCGCCGCGTACTTGCCTCCGACGACGCAGATGATGCTCGCCGGTGTCTACCGCATCCCGCGGATCGCCTCGCGCGGGCGCTCGGTCGTGACCCCGACGACGCCGGTCGCGCCCTACCGAGGTGCCGGCCGCCCGGAGGCGACCGCGCTGCTCGAACGTGCGATGGACCTGCTCGCCGCCGAGCTCGCCGTCGACCCGGCCGAGCTTCGCCGCAGGAACCTCATCCCTCCGGAAGCCTTCCCGGTTGAGACGGCAGCCGGAACGACCTACGACAGCGGCAACTACGAGCTGGCGCTCGATGAGGTGCTCCGGCTCTCCGGTTACGAAGAGCTTCGGCGCGAGCAAGCCGAACGGCGCGCGCGCGGCGACAGGGTGCAGCTCGGGATCGGACTGTGCACCTACGTCGAGATCACGGGGTTCACGAGGGAGTTCGGCGCGGTTGAGGTTCGCGAGGACGGGAGCGTGACGGTTCTCACCGGCATCTCGCCGCACGGGCAGGGACACGAGACCGGGTTCGCACAGCTGGTGTCGGGGCTGCTCGGCGTCCCGTTCGAGATGGTCCGAGTGGTTCACTCCGACACCGATGTGGTCCCGAGCGGCCAGGGGACGTACGGGTCGCGCTCGCTCCAGATCGGGGGGTCCGCGGTATGGCAGGCCGGCGAGACCGTCCTCGAGAAGGCCAAGCGCATAGCCGCGCACCTCCTCGAAGCCGCGTACGCCGACGTTTCGTTGCACGATGACGGAAGGATCGGCGTGACCGGCGCGCCCGAAGTCGCGCTCACCTGGAGCGAGCTGGCCATCGCGGCGGCCGACCCAGAACGACTTCCCGATGGGATGGAGCCGGGTCTAGCAGCCGCCGGGAAGTTCAAGCAGCGGGATTCGACCTTCCCGTTCGGCGCGCACGTCGCAGTCGTCGATGTCGACACCGAGACCGGTGCGGTAAGGCTGGTGCGGCACATCGCGGTCGACGATTGCGGGCGGATCTTGAATCCGATGCTCGTCGACGGACAGGTCCACGGCGGGCTCGCTCAGGGGATCGCGCAAGCGCTCTACGAGGGCGTCGAGTACGACGAGAACGGCACTCCGCTCACATCGAACCTAACGAGCTACCTGATGCCGAGCGCCGCCGATCTGCCGTCGTTCGAGAACTTCCACACCGAGACGCCGACGGACCTCAACCCTCTCGGCGCGAAGGGTATCGGCGAATCCGCGACGGTCGGCTCGACGCCGGCTGTGCAGAACGCCGTTATCGACGCCCTCTCGCATCTCGGCGTGCGACACATCGACATTCCGCTCGCTCCCGAAAGGGTTTGGCGGGCGATCCGCGCCGCGAGCCGTGCCTGAGTTCCTTTTCATCCCCTCCTTCGAGTATCAAGGGGTCTGAGCAGAGATGCCGATGACTGATCCGAGGGAACCCGATGACGGCTGGCAAGGAGCGCAGCGCGCTGATGCCGGGACTGATGGCGCTCATGGTCCTGGTCGGCGCGAGCATGGCCGGCGCCAGCCGGCCCGCGGTTCCCGACATGGTTACCCACGCGAAGCAGGTCGTCTTCGGTGGAGGGAGCGAGTCCGCGTCCGGATCTGTTTCCGGGGCCGGATCGACCACGGCCGGGTCCTCGGGTTCTGGCTCGGGTGAGGGGGACGGTTCGCAGGGACAGGACGGCGTAGCACGACACAGCCACTCGGCTTCGGGTGATCCCGGCGGCGGCTCGAAGGGCGTCGGGCCCAGGGGTGTTCCGACTTCTCACGCCGGGGGCAACGCCAAGGATCACGCCGGGGGCAACGCCAAGGATCACGCCGGGGGCAACGCCAAGGATCACGCCGGGGGCAACGGGAACGGCAAGGGTACGCCGCCCCCCGATCCCGGTAGCAACGGCCGCCCCCCGAGCCCCTCCGGTTCGCCGGCAAAAGGTCACAGCCCTCACTGACCTTCACGCGATCGGTCTCCCGGTTCGCGCGACGCGCTCGATGAGGTCGGCGGCCTTCTCGGTTCCCGGATCTGCCTGCAGCCGCGCGGATATGGTGGCCAGTCGCTGCTTCAGTCCCTCGTCGGCGAGCAGACGGTCGATCGCTCCCGTGAGCTGTTCGGCCTCGAATCCGTAGGTTGCCAGGCGTACGCCGAGGCCCAGCTCGTCAACGCGCTGCGCGTTGTCGTATTGGTCCCAGAACACCGGCAGGACGACCATCGGCTTTCCGAAGTACCAGCTCTCGGTGACCGTGTTGTTGCCGCCGTGAGTGATGACGAGATCGACACGCGGAAGGATCGATGGTTGCGGGAGGAACTCGGCACCGACCATGTTGCCGGCAAGCTCGTAGAGCTCCGCTTGCGGCCCTTTGCTGACGATGTACCGATGGGGGGTCTCGCCCAGGACGTCGACGAGTCGTTGCATCAGCCCGACGTCCGCGCTCGCGAGCGAGCCCAGCGAGAGATAGATCAAGGCCCCGTTCGCGCCGAGCACCGGTGGGATCTCGAAGGGCTCCTCGGTCGTGCGCACGGACGAGTCGAGCCGATGCCAGGTCACGGCCGTCGGGTCCTTCCGCGCGTAGTCGGCTTCCTCCGGATAGACGTAGAGGTTGAGGAACGGCGACTCGTGGATGAACTCTCGGGCTGGGAGCGCCGGCGCGCCGTTCGCGATCAAGAACTCGCTGAACGATGAGATCATGGGACCGAGCTGGCGATCGTACTCGGCCCAGAACCCGTCCCAGTCGGCCGGGTTGCCGGCGGGGAGGCCGGAGAACACCGGCGGTACCCCTGCGTCTTTCAGCTCGAGCGGGTTGCACGACATGATGCGGACCCACGGTCGCCCGCTCGCCGGCAGAGCGGCGAACGCAACCACGTTGTCCTCGACGATCACGTCGGGCTGCAAGTCCTCGACGATCTCGACGAGTCGCGGGTTCACGTGCGTCGAGCCGTCGACCAGTGCCTGCCAGGTGGGCGCGAGGAACGTCTCGAGTTGCTCGATCGTGGGCCTCCGGAACTCGGGCGCGGTATCGCGGATGAAGTCCTTCCAGAACTGCCCTGGAACCTCCTCGATATCCGACGGCGGCGTCAGACGCATACGTGCTTCCTCGAATCCCTTGGCCTCGAGCGTTCCCGCGAAGGACTCCTCGACGATGAAGGCGACGCGGTGACCGCGCTGTTGGAGCACGTGTCCGATACCGACGCAGTTGTTCGTGGGCCCGAAGGCGCCTTCGGGGAAGAAGACGATGGTGCTCACGATGCCTTCCCTCGTTCGCTCGCCCGCAGGTCGCCAACGGCCGGCGACCGGCCGCAGCATAATCGGAGCGTGAACAGCCGGGTTCTAGGGCCGATCTTCGTGCTCCTCGCCTCCGCGTGTGGAGCGGGTCCGAAGGTCGTCGACATCCTGCGGTCGACTCCCGGCCTCTCGCCGTCGGCGACGATGAGCGTGACAGCCTCGCCCTCGGTTCCTCCGACCTCCGCGGTGGGACGGGAGGTCCACGTGAAGACGCCCCAACCCGAGGATGAGATCGCGAGCCCGGTGACGGTGTCGGGCACCGCGGACGTCTTCGAGGGAGTGGTGAGCATCCGGATACTCGATGCCGAGGGGCAAGAGCTCGCCGCGATGGCGACGCAGGCCTCCTGCGGAACCGGGTGCCGAGGGAGGTTCTCGGCAACGCTGGCGTTCGTCACTCAGGAAAGGCAAGCGGGGCTCGTGCAGGTCTTCGAGGCGAACGCCGAGGGAGGGCCACCGGCCTCGCTCGTCGAGATCCCCGTCACGCTCGTTCCGGGCGCCTAGCTGCTAGCCTTCCCGCCGATGTCCGCGGCCGTCACTTCAGTCTGGGAACGGCGCTTCCTCGCCCCGACCCTGACCTTTCCGCACTGGTCGCGGCATGCCCCGGGCCGCCTCGTCCTGACCTCCGACGAAGAAGGCTCGTACCAGGCCTACGCGTGGGACCTCTCGACCGGCGGAAGGCGGCGTCTTTCGGACGAACCGGTCGGCGTCATCTACGCGACCGTTGCCGCCGACGGCCGCGAGGTCGTGTGGTTCTCCGACCCGACCGGCGATGAGTCCGGAAGATGGGTCGCGACGCCTTTCGGGGGCGGCGAGCCGCGCGATCTGCTTCCAGGTGCGCCGTCGGGCTGGCCGGGGGGACTCGCTCTTGGCCGCGAGCTGGTGGCCGGCGTGATCGCCGACCGCGACGGCTTCGCGGTCTACGTCTCCGAGCGCGGCGGGGCGGCGAAGGAGGTCCACCGCGACGTCGACATGGTCGCGATCGGGTTGTTCGAGATGGAGATCGAGGGGTTCGAACTGGGAGGGTTCTCGGCCGACGAGACCCTGCTCTGCGTTGACGCTGCTCAGGACGGCGACAACATCCACAGGGCGCTGCGGGTCCTGGACCCGCGGACCGGCGCGGTGGTGAGCGAGCTGGCAGACGGCCCGCAGAACTCCCTCTGCGCGGCCGCTTGGTCGCCGATCCCAGGGGACCAGCGTCTGCTGGTCGTTCACGAGCTCGGGAACCACGCTCGTCCCGCGATCTGGGACGTGACAACCGGCGAGCGCGTGAACATCGAACTCGACGTTCCAGGCGAGCTCTTCCCACTCGACTGGTGGCCGGACGGCGGTTCGATCCTCATGCTGCACTTGCTCGACGGGCGCGATCGGCTGCTGCGCTACGACCTCGCGATGGAAGCCACGGCGGAAATAGTCCCAGCGACCGGCGAGATCCTGGCCGGACGCGTGCGTCCCGACGGTCGCGTGTGGTATCGGCTCGCGCGGGGCGACCGCGCTTCGGAGCTGATGGACGACCTCGGGGAAACGCTCCTCGTGCCACGCGAGCCCGGTTCGCGCGAGGGGCACCCGTTCGAGTCGTGGACGTTCGAGAACCCCGCCGGCGACACCGTGCACGGCTTCCTCGTCACTCCTGAGGGCGAAGGGCCGTTCCCCGTCTACATGAAGGTGCACGGGGGGCCGAACTGGCTCTACTGCGACACCTGGATGCCGGAGGTGCAAGCGCTAGTCGATGCCGGGTGCGCGGTTGGGATGGTCAACTACCGCGGCTCGACCGGGTACGGGCGCGACTGGCGCGATCGCATCATCCGAAACATCGGTTTCCCGGAAGTGGAGGACGTGGTCGCGGGTCTCGACGATCTCGTCGCGCGAGGCGTGGCGGATCCGAAGCGCGCGGTGATCGGCGGGCGGTCGTGGGGCGGGTACGTGACGCTGCTGGCCGTCGGGCTGCATCCGGATCGGTGGGTCGCCGCCATGGCCGGCGTTCCCGTCGGCGACTATTCGGCGTCCTACGACGAGTCGGCGCCGTCGCTCCAGGCCTACGATCGCTCGCTCATCGGCGGTGTCGTTCACGATGTCCCCGACTTCGTCCGCGAGCGTTCGCCCCTCACCTACGTGGACCGCGTGAAGACACCGGTTCTGTTCCTGGTCGGCGAGCACGACTCGCGCTGCCCGCCGAAGCAAGCGTTCAACTACATCGACGCTCTGAAGGCGCGCGGCGGCGAGACCGAGGTTTACACCTACGGGGAAGGCCACTCGACGTACATAGTCGAGGAGTCTCTGCGCGAGTGGCGTACGGTCCTGGACTTCCTACGGCGGTGCGTCCCGCTCTCCTAACTTCCGAGGGCGGGACGCGTGACGTCGATCCCTACTGGATCGCCGCTTGGCCGCGCTCGCCCGTGCGAGTGCGCACGGCGTCGTCGACCGGTGTCACGAAGATCTTCCCTTCGCCGATCTGGTGTTTCTTCAGAGAGCCTTTGATGGCCTCGATGATGCGCTCGACGTCCTCCTCGAGCACGACCATCTCGACCCTCATCTTCGGGTGGAAGATGTACTGGCCCGGAGTGGGCTCCTCACCGCGGCGGAAGCCGCGCTGCACGCCGAAGCCCTTCACCTCGGTAACGCTCATCCCTACCACGCCCTCGACCGACAGGGCGTCCGCCACCGTGTCGAAGTCGTATGGCTGGATGTAGCACTCGATCTTCTTCATGTGGGGTCCCCTCTCGCTCCTCGGCTACACCAGGCCTTGGTCGAGCATCGCGTCGGCGACCTTGAGGAAGCCGGCGATGTTCGCGCCGTTCACGTAGTTGCCTGGCGTGCCGTACTCGTCGGCTGTCTCCTTGGCCTGCTTGTGGATGGCCTTCATGATGCCGTGCAGCCGCGCGTCGACTTCCTCGCGCGTCCACGCCAGACGAAGAGCGTTCTGCGACATCTCGAGGCCCGATGTGGCCACGCCCCCGGCGTTGGCTGCCTTGCCGGGTCCGTAGAGGATGCCCGACTTCACGAACTGCTCGACGCCTTCGGGAACGGTCGGCATGTTCGCGCCCTCGCTGACGACGTAGACGCCGTTGTTCAGCAGGTTGGCTGCGTCCTTGGCGTTGATCTCGTTCTGCGTCGCGCTCGGGAAGGCTGCGTCGGCCTTGATGTCCCAGAGGGGGTTGTGATCGGCCTTCTGATCGGCCGGGATGAACTTCGCGCCCTTGAACTTCTCGGCGTACTCCTTGATCCGGCCGCGCTTCACGTTCTTCAGCTCCATGACCCAAGCTACCTTTTCGCGGTCGATCCCGTCGGGGTCGTGGATGACGCCGCCGGAGTCCGATACCGTGACGGGTTTGCCGCCCAGGTCGAGCAGCTTCTCGATCGTGTATTGGGCGACGTTGCCGCTGCCGGACACGAGACAGGTCTTGCCGTCGAGGCTTTCGTCGCGCGTATTGAGCATCTCCTCCGCGAAGTAGACGGCTCCGTAGCCGGTCGCCTCCGGACGGATCAGCGAGCCGCCCCAGTCGATCCCCTTGCCGGTGAGGACGCCGGTGAACTCGTTGCGGATCCGCTTGTACTGGCCGAACAGGAAGCCGATCTCACGGCCGCCCACGCCGATGTCGCCGGCGGGTACGTCGGTGAACTGGCCGATGTGGCGCTGGAGCTCGGTCATGAACGACTGGCAGAAACGCATGACCTCGGCGTCGCTCTTGCCGTGGGGGTCGAAGTTCGAACCGCCCTTGCCGCCGCCCATCGGGAGGGTGGTCAGTGCGTTCTTGAGGACCTGTTCGAACGCGAGGAACTTGAGCAAGCCGAGGTAGACGGTGGGGTGGAAGCGGAGGCCGCCCTTGTAGGGGCCGATCGCGCTGTTCATCTCGACGCGGTAGCCCTTGTTGATCTGGACCTCACCGTGGTCATCGACCCACGGTACGCGGAACATGATCACACGCTCGGGCTCGATGATGCGCTCGAGGATCTTGGCGTCACGGTACTGGGGGTGGCGGTCGAGGACGAGCTCGATCGACTCGGCTACCTCCAGGACGGCTTGATGGAACTCGGGCTCGCCCGGGTTCTTTGCCGTCACGTCGGCCATCAATGTATCGACGTAGCTGCTCATGCAGACCTCCAGTGGGGTCGACGACGTGGACGTTTCCCTTCCATACCCGAGCGGATGATACGGCCGGGTGCGGCTCGCGACATGAGGCCGGAAGGTCCTGTCCGGGCAGGTCACATGGCCTTTCCGGAGTAGGCCGCTGCGTGTCGGTGCGAGCTGTCCGGACCCGTGCGGGCCATAGCGGCCGGTCGTGATCGCCTTCGCTGGCCTGCCGGTACACTCGGCCCGACGTCGTCGATCCCGGAGGAGCCCCCGGTCGTGGCCGAAGCCGTAATCGTCGAGGCGGTCCGCACACCGATCGGCAGGCGGGGCGGTGCTTACGCTGGCGTCTCCCCGGCCGGCTTGCTCTCGTCGGTTCTCACTGACCTGCTCCGGCGGACCGGCGTCGACCCTGTATCGGTCGATGACCACATCGCGGGGTGCGTGTCGCAGGTCGGCGAGCAGTCACTGAACGTGGCGCGCACCGCCTGGCTCTCGGCCGGGCTCCCTGAGTCCGTCCCGTCGACCACCGTCGACCGGCAGTGCGGCTCGTCGCAGCAGGCACTCCATTTCGCGGCGCAGGGCGTGATGGCGGGCGCCTACGAGCTCGTCGTGGCCTCCGGCGTCGAGCACATGACCCGCGTGCCGATGGGCTCGTCCACGAGCGGAGGGAATCCGTTCCCGCAAGAACTCGTCCGTCGCTACGAGGGCAAGCTCGTCCCGCAGGGAGTCTCGGCCGAGCTGATCGCGGCTAAGTGGGGGATCTCACGAGAAGCTCAGGACGACTTCGCATTCCGTTCGCATGAGCGCGCCGCGCACGCCGCGCGGGAAGGCGATCTGCGCGATCACCTCGTTGTGGTGACCGCCCCAGGCAGCGGTCCCGAGCCCCTAGAGCGCGACGAGGGCGTCCGGATGGAACCCGACCGCGAGCGCATGCGAACGCTCGAGCCCGCGTTCAAAGCCGACATGTTCGACGAGATGTTCCCGGGGCAGATAGGTTGGACCATCACGGCGGCAAACGCGTCGCAGATCTCCGACGGCGCCTCTGCGCTGCTCGTCGCCTCGCGTCAACGCGCGGAGGAGCTCGGCCGTTCGCCGCTCGCCCGGATCCTGTCGTTCGCCGTGGTCGGCGACGACCCGATCCTCATGCTGACAGGTCCGATCCCGGCGACGCGCAAGGCGCTCGACCGTGCGGGTCTCGCACTTTCGGACATCGACGTGGTTGAGATAAACGAGGCGTTCGCGTCGGTCGTTCTCGCGTGGAAGAAGGAGCTCGGGATCGACGACGCGTGGTTCGACGAGCATGTGGATCCGAACGGCGGCGCGATCGCGAACGGCCATCCGCTCGGCGCGAGCGGCGGGAAGCTGATGGCCGACCTCGTCCACGAGCTCGCCCGCCGCGGCGGACGGTACGGCCTCCAGGTCATGTGCGAAGGCGGCGGCATGGCGAACGCGACCGTCATCGAGCGGCTCTGATGAGCCCCTGGGTCGTCGTCTCCGCGATCCTGATAGGTCTGGCGATCGCCTGGGCCGGCATCACCGGGCTGCGGGCCGCATCGGGCGCCTCGCGTGGTGTGACGGACGCTCGCGTGAAGCGCGAGGCGGAGGACGTAGAGGACCTGGACGTGTTCTTCGTCTGCCGGGAATGCGGAACGGAGTACCAGGTGACGCGCCTCGGCGAACTACAGGTCCCGCGACACTGCGGCGAAACGATGGAGGTCGTCCAGAGGCCACGAGGACTTTCCTCCAGCTGATCCACAGGTTTTCCCCAGGTTCCCCTCGTGGCGCAGGCGGTTATCCCCAAAACGAATGACAAGCGTGTGAGTCTTCCCCCAGGTGTGGAAGGAGTTGTGGGAAACGACAGGCGTGTGATTCGGCCGGTCAGCGCCAGCGGGTGGCGCCGCCGAACCCCGCGGCGATGAGCCCGAGTCCGACCCAGAGCCAGAACGGGTGCGTGCCGCCCGGCATGATCCCCATGTAGTTCAGGACGATCGAGAAGACCCCGACCAGCATCACGCCCAGGATCAGGAACCCGTACCAGCGGGGGCTGGGTTTCGGCTTCCTCTTCTCGGGCGCCGGCACGTACGGCCGGCGAGCTTGCTTCTTTCGCTGTTTGGACTCGGGCATGGCTCGGCGATGTTACCGCGGCGACAGGGTGAGCGTTCCCGCGGCGGCGGCCTCGACCGCGGCTCGGGTGAACGGTAGCGGATGGTACCGGCCGGCCGACCACAGGTGAACCAGGTCGTTCCAGTGCGGCGAAGCCGGATTGCCCGACTGGCCTGTGGTGTGCACGCCGACCGAGGCGTCGACGTCGGCGAGGTCGACGATCTGCCGCCAGGAGGGCACGACGCCGGCGCCGTAGCCCTCACCCGGCTCGAACGCGCCCTGCATGACGGTCTGCTCGTCGCCGCCCGTCTCGACCACGCCGCCGGTGAACATATCGGCCAGGTCCGGCACCATCGCGAGGGGGTGCGCGAACGTGACGGTGTGCAGCGCTCCCCACCGCCACGCGGCGGTGTCGTCGCCGAGGCGCTGCGTCAGCTCGTCGAGGGCGGCGTTGAGGGCGCGGCGGAGGACGTCGTCGCGAGCCGCCCGGCCGTTCGAGCCGAACCACTTCGCCGTCGGGCTGGCGAGGATGTTCGGCAGGACCTGGAACTGGAACGCGTTCGTCCACTCACGTCGGCCGTAGTAGTGGTCGAACAGCTCCTCCCCGATCTTGGGCAGCAGCGTCGCACGGGCGATGTGCTTAGACCAGACCTGGTAGATCGCGGCGGCGGCAGAGTCGGGGGTGAGGTCGCAGTCCCATTCCTCGAGCTGGGCAAGCGCCTCCTTCTGTTCGTCGCTCGTCGGCTCGACCTCCAAGAGCAGCGGGAGGATCTCGGCCGCCGGGATCGAGCGCGTGTCCATCTGCATCCGCGCGAAAGTCTCTTGCGAGTGCGTTCGCTCGGCGGTCAGCATCTGCACGATCCGCCTCGCGCGGAACGGGGGAAGGAAGTCGTGCCCGATCAAGTGCGGATAGTTGTCACCGTGGATGCGGTTGTTCGCGGTAGCGAGGTAGCCGGAGGCGGGGTTCACGCTCCAAGGCAGTTCCTCGAACGGCACCCAACCGTCCCAGTCGTGCTCGGACGTCCAGCCGGGAACCGGGAGCGTCCCGTCGCCCTTGCGCCGCACGGGGTATAGGCCGGTGCACTGATAGCCGATGTTCCCTCCGTCGTCCGCGTAGATCATGTTCTGGCCGGGACAGTCCCAGTGGCGTACGGCCTCGCGGAAGGCGTCGAAGCTCGCCGCCTGCGCCATCCGCACGAGCGAGGAAGGTTGTATCGCGCGGTCGCTCCCCACCCACCGTAGGGCGTAGGTCTCCTTGATCGCCCCTTCGATCACTTGCGGGTTCGCCAGGCCGAGGAGGTACGAGTCGAGGATCGGACCGTGTCGTGTTTCGCGTACGTCGAGTGCGACCGGCTCGCCGGTCCCTCGGACCTCGATCTGCTCGTGGTGGACCGCGAGCGGCTCCCACGCGCCGTCGTTGAGAGCGTGGGTGCCGTTCTCGTTCAGCCGCTCGAGGTAGAGGTCTTGGACGTCGCCGGTCACGTTCGTGAAGCCCCACGCGTGATGAGCCGTGTGGCCGATCACGACTCCGGGGGAGAACGGTAGCGCGACGCCGGAGGCCTCGTACTCCGGGCAGGACAGGTGTACCTCGAACCATACCGACGGCATCGCGACGGTCAGGTGCGGGTCGTTCGCGAGGAGCGGCTTGCCTGTCGCCGTGCGCGAGCCGTCGACGACCCAGTTGTTCGAACCCTGCCCGCGCGGCTGCGCTGGCGCGTGTCTCAGCAGCTCCAACGCAGAGAGCCGCCCATCGCGCGAGCCGGCGAACACCTCGGGTGGCACGGTCGCAAGGTCGGGGAAGAGCTGGAGCATCGTCTCCCAGCCGAGCCGCTCGGCGATCTCGACCCGCAGCAGCTCGTTGTCCCAGTTACCCGAGAGACCCCACGCCATGAAGACAGCGCACGCCGCCCACGAGGCGTCGTCCTCGGGGAGCGACGGCTCGAGACCGAGGAACTGGTACTCGACGGGCGGCGCCGGCATCTGCTCGAGCCACGCCCGGGCGCCGGCCCGGAAAGCGGACATCATGCGCTGCGAGAGCTCGTCGTAGGTCGCGGCGACCTTCGCCCCGGAGCGGTTCCACCCGACCGTCCGGATGAAGCGGTCCATCGGCAACATGAGGTCGGCGAACATGGTCGCGAGGCGCCCGTTCGCCATCCGCAGTGCGAGGTCGATCTGGAACAGGCGCTCCGAGGCCACGACGAACCCCTGTGCGAGGAACAGGTCCTCGAGGTTCGCTGCGTAGATGTGCGGAACTCCCCACGTGTCGCGGATGACCTCGACCGGCTCTCGGAGACCGGGAAGAGCGATCTCGCCCTCGACCGGCGGCAACGCCGCCCGCGCGGCCTCTTTCAGCTGATCGACCCAGTCGCTCACGCGCGGAGCCTATCGAGGAACGCAGCTTCACGCCCGCGGGTTTGAGCGGGGAGGGTCGGGTCTGGAATGATGGCCCCGTGACCGAGCATCGCCCGTGGTTCCTGAGCTATCCGGACGACGTGCCGAAGACGCTGGAGCCGTATCCGGAGATCTCGGTGTTCGGGATGCTCGACGCCTCAGGGCGGCGGTTCCCGGACAAGCCGGCCATGGCGTGGTTCGGGCGGCGGCTGACCTACCGTGAGCTGGTGACCGAAGTCGAGCGGTGCTCGGCGGTCCTCGCCGGGCTCGGCGTGCAGAAGGGCGACCGCGTCGCGCTGATCATGCCGAACTGTCCGCAGTTCGTCATCGGCTACTACGCGGCCGCGCGGCTCGGAGCAGTCGCGGTCGGGAACAACCCGCTCTACACCCAACGCGAGATGACCCACCAGCTTCGCGACTGCGGCGCGCAGGTCGTGTTCGTCGCCGACCTCATGTACGCGGACTTCGCGAGCGTGTTCGCGGAACTGCAGATCCCGGATGTGGTAGTTATCGGCCTCCAGGAGTACATGCCGTTCCCGAAGAAACAGCTGGCTCCGTTCGCCGTGTTCCGGAAGAGCCAGAAGGCTCAGGGCAAGCCTTGGCCGCCGGTGCCTTCCGGCGCGCCGGTCAAGCGATGGCACGACCTGATGCACGCGGCGGGTCCTGCTCCCGTTGCAGCGCAGGTAGATCCGGTGAAGGATACCGCCGGGTTCATTTACACAGGCGGCACGACCGGAGTCTCCAAAGGCGCGATGCTCTCGCACCGCAACCTCGTTGCGAACGCGATGCAGGGCGCGGCGTACGTCGGGCTCCAGGACGGTATCGAGTCCATCCTGTGCGCCTTGCCCTTCTTCCATTCCTTCGGCATGCTCGCGATGAACGTGGCCATCCTTCGTGCAGGCAAGCTGATCCCCGTTCCGAACCCGCGCGATCTCCACATGGTGCTCAAGGAGATGAGCAAGGAGAAGGCGACGTTCTTCCCCGGCGTGCCACGCATGTTCATCGCGATCAACGAGTCGCCGCTGACGTCGAAGTACGACCTGCGATCGGTGAAGGCCTGCGTCTCGGGCGGCGCCGCGCTTCCCACCGCCGTGGCTAAGCGGTTCGCGGAGATCACCGGCGGCGCCAACCTCGTCGAGGGCTACGGGCTGACGGAGACCTCGCCCGTCACGCACGCGAACCCCGTGCACGGCGCCCGCCGGTCCGGCTGCATCGGATTCCCCGTTCCCGACACCGACTGCCGGATCGTCGACCTCGCCGACCCGGACAAGGAGCTCGGTCCCGGCGAGGCCGGAGAGCTGCAGGTGCGCGGGCCGCAGGTGATGCTCGGCTATTGGAACCGGCCCGAGGAGACGGCGCACGTCCTGCACAACGGCTGGCTGCACACCGGCGATATCGCGACGATGGACGAGGACGGTTGGTTCCGGATCGTCGACCGGTTGAAGGACATGGTCATCGTCTCGGGCTTCAACGTGTACCCGAACGAGGTCGAGGAGGTCCTCTACCATCACCCGAAGATCACGAAGGTCTGCGTCGTGGGCGTTCCCGACGAGCGGACCGGCGAGGCCGTGAAGGCTTTCATCGTGCTGAAGGAAGGCGAGACGGCGACGCCCGAGGAGATCCTCGCGTGGTCCAAGGATCCCGCGAACGGCCTGGCGGGCTATCGGGTGCCCAAGCAGATCGAGTTCCGCGACTCGCTTCCCGAGACGATGATCGGCAAGGTACTCCGCCGCGTGTTGCAGGAAGAGGAGAAACAGAAGGCCGCGAAAGCGCTGTGAGACTGTTCCACGCGGTCGTCTTCGACCTGTTCGGTACGCTCGTCCACGAGTTCCCGAAGTCGGATTGGGACTTGTGGTTCGAGGGCTCGGCCGCGGCGCTCGACGTCGATCCTGGCGCGTTCCGGCGCGGATGGGAGGCGACCAGCATCGAACGCCAGACGGGACGGCTCGGCGACATGGAGGCGAACGTCCGAGCCATCTGCCGCCGCGCGGGCCGCGAACCAGACGACGCCCAGGTGGCCTCCGCACTCGAGATCCGGATGTCGCTCTACCGCAAGTGGTTCGTGCCTATGCCCGGTGCTTTCGAGGCGCTCACCTGGATGCGCGGCGCCCGGTATCCGATCGCGCTGATCAGCATGTGCGCCCCCGACACCCCGCCACTCTGGCGGGCATCACCGCTCGCCGGACTCGTCGACGTGGAGGTGTTCTCGAGCGAGGTCGGGATGCGCAAACCCGATCCGGAGATCTATCGCTACGCCACCGAGCGACTCGGAGTGGAGCCGATCAACTGTATGTACGTGGGCGACGGCAGCTACCACGAGCTATCGGGTGCCGCGGCCGTCGGGATGCACGCGGTGCTCGTTCTCGACCCCACCGTCGACGCGAGCGCGATCAACCGCCCCGATGTCGAGGACTGGGTCGGACCGCGGATCGGCTCGCTTTCGGAGGTCAGGTCGCTGCTGATCGCATAGCTTCTCCCTTCGTGCATTGTGCGCGGACGAAACGTAACCCTGAGTTGCGTGCTCAACCTTTAGCCGATCCGTTGCCCGTTGACGGATCGGATCCCGGCTTCTACTTTCTGGTGGAACTTCGGCGAGTGCCGGAAAGGCCGGGACGGTGACGTCCCGGCCTTCGGTTCCTCAAAGTCCCGAAACGACCGCCCGTTCAACGTCGGTGAGCCTGCGGAGCGGGCCGCGAACGGCCTCACGGATGGGCAGGCCTCGCGAGCCCAGGATGGCCTTGAGCGCTGAGTGGAACGGGACCGATGCGAGGAGGTCGCGGAGGTCGACGACCCGCTCGTGCGCCCGCTGGTCCTTATCGTGGACGAGTCGCGCGATCAGTTCCGGGAACGCGCTCGCCAGACCCGAAACCGCGCCGACCGCACCTCTCGCGAGCCCCTCGAGGACCAGCGGTTCCAGTCCCACGAAGAGGTCGAGTCCCTCCAGCAAGTACGGGCCGACGCGGTCGAAAGGCGAGTCGGAGACCTTCAACCCGGCCAGGTTCGGCGCGACATCGCGTAGCCGTTCGATGACGGTGACCGGGATCGCGTAGCCGCTGCGCGCCGCGAACTCGTAGACGTAGAAGGGCGTCGGCGCGCACGCTTGGGCGGCCGCTCGGAAATGAGCGAAGAGTTCCTCCGCGCCGAGGGGGAAGTACGGCGGAGCGATGACGGCGACCGCGTCCGCACCGATCGCAGCGGCGTGGCGCCCGAGTGCGATGGTGTCGGCAGTGGTCTGCGCACCGCAGTGGATCGCAACGGCGAATCCCTCAGGCGCCGCAGCGACGAACAGCTCCGCGGCCCGGCGCCGCTCCTCGACGGAGAGGAGGATGCCTTCACCCGTCGTCCCGAGCGCCAGGATGCCGTCGAGCCCGCCGTTCGCGAGGAACGCGACGAGCGGAGGGAACGCGCCCTCGTCGAGCGATCCGCCGTCGTCCGCGAGCGGCGTCACAGCGGCGGCAAGCGCTCCCCGAAGCATGTTCCGGACTCTACCCGTCCGGAGTCCTTCCCTAGTCCAGCGCCGGCTCGTGCGCGTCGTCGAGCATCTTGCGGTGGCCGTTGGACGAGGACTCGGGCGCGCGGAACTGGGCTTCCTCGGTCGAGCCGCGAAGCGCGAGCGTAGAGGCCTGCCCGCCGCTGATCACCTGCGACACGTGGTCGAAGTAGCCGGTGCCGACCTCCGCCTGATGACGCGTGGCCGTGTATCCCTGGGCCTCCATCGCGAACTCGTTCTCCTGCAACCGCACGTACGCGGTCATGCCCTCGGCCGCATAGCCTTTCGCCAGCTCGAACATGCTCGCGTTCAACGCGTGGAAACCGGCTAGGGTGATGAACTGGAAGGCGTAGCCCATCGAGCCCAGTTCGTCCTTGAATCTCGCGATCGTCGAGTCGTCCAGCGCCGCCTTCCAGTTGAACGACGGCGAGCAGTTGTACGCGAGCAGCTTCCCGGGGTAGACGGCGTGGATCCCTTCCGCGAAAGCTCGTGCTTCGTCGAGGTCCGGCGTCGACGTCTCGCACCACAGAACGTCCGCGTACGGCGCGTACGCGAGACCACGAGCGATCGCGGTCTCGATCCCCTTCCGCACCATGAAGAAGCCCTCGTGCGTGCGGTCCCCTGTCGTGAACCGCTTGTCCCGCGGGTCGATGTCGGACGTCAGCAGCGTTGCCGACAAGGCGTCGGTCCGCGCAACCAACACCGTCGATACTCCCATCACGTCTGCGGCCAGGCGCGCGGCAGTCAGCGTTCGAACGAACTGATCCGAGGGGACGAGCACCTTTCCGCCTAGGTGACCGCACTTCTTCTCGGAAGCCAGCTGGTCCTCGAAGTGGACGCCAGCCGCGCCGGCCTCGATCATCGACTTCATGATCTCGAAGGCGTTCAGCGACCCGCCGAATCCCGCTTCGGCGTCGGCGACGATCGGCACCATCCAGTAGGTCCCGGCCTGTCCGTCGCTCCAAGCGATCTGATCGGCGCGTTGCAGCGCGTTGTTGATCCGTTTGACGACGGCCGGCACGGAGTTCGCAGGGTAGAGCGACTGGTCTGGATAGGTCTCCCCGGCGAGGTTCGCGTCGGCCGCGACCTGCCAGCCAGACATATAGATCGCGGGGAGGCCAGCCTTCACCATCTCGACGGCTTGGCCGCCCGTGAGTGCACCGAGTGCCGACACGTACTCGGTCGTGTGCATCAGGTTCCAGAGGCGCTCGGCGCCGAGCCGCGCGATCGTGTGCTCGACGTTGATCGAGCCTCGGAGGCGGATGACGTCCTCGGCCGAGTAGTTGCGCTCGATGCCCCGCCAGCGCGGGCTATTCGTCCAGTGACGTTCAAGCACGTCGGCCTCGCGGCGGATCCGCTCTTCGTGCGTGAGATCGGCCATCGCCCGCTCCTTCTGTAGTCGTCGCTCTCGCCTGAGAAACGAAAAGAACCTCTCGCGGTGCGAGAGGTTCTCGGCGCATGCGGGCCGCTCGCCGGCCGCGTGCGCCTACAGCTTGGCTACGCTGACCTGCGGCTTCGCGCCCTTCTTGAACAGCGAGTCAAACATAGGGACAGTGTGCCGAATCCCACCACTCTTGTCAAGAACGACCCACGACCTGGGGTCAAAGAGACGGCGGGTCTATCGACAGAACGCCGCGAAACGCGACAGCGCGCGTCATGGAGGCGTCATCCGCGCACGACCTCTTCGAGCTTGAGCGTTCCGGCATAGAGGGCCTTGCCCACGACGACGGCTTCGGCTCCTAGCTCGCGGAGCTGCCAGACGTCGTCGGCCTTGCGGACGCCGCCGCTCGCGATGAGCGGTCGGCCGGTCAGCGACAGGACGCGCTCGTACAGCGCGAAGTCGGGACCGTCCATGGTGCCGTCTTTCTGCACCGAGGTGACGAGCAGGCGCGGCGCTCCGGCGTCGGAGATGGCGGGGATCGCCTCGTCGATGCGCGGGCCCTCCTCCTGCCAGCCGCGTACCATCACGCGGTCTTCGCGTACGTCGATGGCCACCACGATGATGTCGCCGAATTGGTCCACTGCCTCCGCCACGAAGCCGGGGTCGAGCGCCGCAGCGGTACCGAGGATCGCTCGGGCGGCGCCGTCGATGACCGCGTGTTCGATCGCGTCGATGGTTCGTAGGCCTCCGCCGAGCTGCACCGGCACCGCGACGTTGCGGCAGATCTCGGCCACGATCTCGCGGTTCGAGCCGGTACCGAAGGCCGCGTCGAGGTCGACCACGTGAAGTCGCCTAGCGCCGTCCGCTTCGAATCCCTTCGCGATCTCGATGGGATCGGCGTCGTAGGTGGTTTCGGCGTTCGGGTCGCCGCGGAAGAGGCGCACGCAGCGCCCGCCCCGAAGGTCGATGGCAGGGATCACTATCACCTTGAGATCACGTCCTTCACGAAGTTCTCGTAGATCTGCAGGCCGGCGTCGCCGGACTTCTCTGGGTGGAACTGCGTGGCGAACAGGTTCCCGTGGGCCACCGCTGCGGAGAACGGGCGGCCGTGCGTCGCGACGCCGACCGTGATGCCCTCGACGACGTCGGGCGCGAAGGAGTGAACGAAGTAGAACCGCCGACGGTCGGGGATGCCCGCGAGGTACGGGTGTCGGCCGAACCACGTGACGGAGTTCCACCCCATGTGGGGAACCTTCACGGTCGGTGGAAGCTTGCGCGAGCGGCCAGGGATCAGGCCGAGGCCCTCAACGTCGTCCTCGTCGCTTCCCTCGAACAGGACCTGCATGCCGAGGCTGATGCCGAATAGGGGCCGCCCGGTCCCGGCGAAGTCGCGTACCGCCCGGTCGAGGCCGTGGTGCGCGAGGCTACGCATGCACGTCCCGAAGTTCCCAACGCCTGGGACGACGAGTGCGGTCGCGCGCGACACTGCCTCCGCGTCCTCGGTGATCTCCGCGGTCCCGCCGACGCGTTCGATCGCGCGCAGCACCGAGTAGAGGTTCCCCGTGCCGTAATCGAGGACGGCCATGGTTCCGCTCACGCGGCTCCATCCGTCGAAGTCGTTGCGTCGGAAACGGGCGGGCTGCACGCCGTTCGCAACGCCTTCATGGGCGCGATGCCGACGCCCTCGACCGTGTGAGGGCCGTCGGGCGCTAGGTCGCGGAGTCCCGGGCGAGGCGGAGCGGCGGGACTCATCTGTCCTTCCCCGGTTCCTCGGTGCCGATCGTGGCGGCTCGGGCGTGGCCGACGAGCCCTTCGCTATCGGCGATCGACTGCCGCAGCTCCTGCGGGACGAGGTCGATCGCGCCCGCGAACGCCGCGGGAGTGGCCACCAAGCCGAGCTCACGAGGGTCGGCCCCGTCGAAGCGTCCGGTCAGGTCGAGGAGCGCGTCGTCGCCTTCGTCGCGCACACGGCGGAGGATGTCCCGAACCAGACCGGCGACGGCGGGGGGAGTCTCGAAGCGTCGTGGCTCGAGCCGCTCCCTCCGATCACGGAGGTCGAGGAGCTCGAGCATCTAGTGCTCCTCGACGGCCTCGTGATGGCGATCGGAACCGAGGCGCCCGGCGCGCCGCTCACGCACGAAGAGGATCCATCCGCTGACGGAGACGAACGCCGCCGCGGCGATCAGAAGGCCCAAGGCCAGCAGGAACGTGGCTTCACGGTTCATCGGGAACATCAGGGTAACCGAAACCGCAGCTCAGTCGCGACCCATGGTGGCCGCACGGCGTTTGTCTTCGGCGCGGCGTTCGGCTTCGAGGCGTTCGAGGTCGACTTCGGAGTAGTCGACGTAGCGCATGGCGGCGGCGATGGCGCGGTGCCCGGCGGTGTTCTCGATCAGATCTCGCATCGCGTGGGCGACGCGGCGGTACGTAGGGTGGCCCTGCGGTGACGAGCGCAGCTCGATCAGGTGCATCGCTTCGCGCGCGCTCATCTGCATCACGAACCGGATGCGGTACGACATCGTGACGGCGTACTGGCCCACGTCGGCGCCGGCCTCGTGCTCGATCGCGGCCCAGTTCTCGGCCGAGTCCTCCATCACGCGGTGCCACTCGTCCGCGAAGCCGGCTTCATCGATCTCGGCCGGTGTCGCGTACCCGTGCGCGGGCGTGAGCCGCTGCCACTCGAGCGTGAGGAGGCGGTGGCGCTGCAGGTCGCGGAACGCACCGTAATCGCAGAGCACGTCGAATCGGTAGGACGTCCGCTCGAAGGCGCGACCGGGCTTGTGCCGGCGGTTCCCACGTTCGCCGATGTAGGCGGCTAGCACGGCGGCACGTTCCTGCGAGGACATGGTGTGCGCGAGCGAATGCAGCCGGTCGTCGGGCAGCTCGCTCGCCGCGTACATCGCCGCGGCGACGACCTTCTCCTCACCCGCCGGGTCGTAGTCGACCAGCGTGACCTCGGCGCGAGGGCCGGCGTCGACGCCCGCTGTGTATCCGGCGGCGATCCCGGCGGTCGCCTCTCGCGTGTGGCGCAGATAGTCGGACCAGGCGACGCCCCGGTCGGGCAGGTCCACCCGTTTGAGGAACGACGGGATGACCTTGCGCAGTTCGACCAGCATTAGGTCGGCATATCCCCGCACCTCCGCGAGGGGGTTAGCGCGCATGCGCAGCAGCATCTGCTCGTAGCTCTGCCCGGTCGCGTACACGCCGAGGTTCGAACGCGTCCCGGCCGGCAGCAGCACGCGCAGCGTGTCGCAGGTCTTGGCCAGGATCGTCGAGCGGTACACGAAGTCCGAATCGGTCTCTTGCTTGGGGAACCGCGCCCGGAAGAACTCCTGGATGGGTTCGAACATCCGCCCGTAGGCTTGGAACGTCCGCTCCGCGAACTCGAGGTAGCTGTCAGCGAGTCGCGTGCCCTCGATCTCCGGTGGAACGGTCAGTCGCCGGCGGCCGCCCGGCTCGTCGTCGTAGCGCATGTATCGCGTCGATTGTTCGAGGTATGCAGCGAGTCGTCCCCACTCGATCGCCTTGGCTAGCAACTGCGAGGACTGCTCGCACGCGAGGTGCACGCCGCCCAGCTGCGCGACCGAGTCGTCGCCGTACTCGAAGAACACGTTGTCGTAGAGCTTCTCGGCCCGTTCGGTGCCTATGTCGCTCGTGACCGGAGAGGCACCGGACACGTCCTTCGCGAACTCGTCCAGGAACAGCCGCCGCAGGGACTTCGTGGTGCGCGAATACCGCGCGAACAACGCGCCCTTCACGACCTCCGGGAGGTTGACGAGGGCGAAGACCGGCCCCTCCAGGTTCGTGAAGTAGGGCGCGAGCTTGGCCCGCTCCTCTTCGGTGAACCCCTCGCGCGCGTACCAGAGGCTCATGTTGGCGACGGTGAGGGGGAGGGCGATACCGTCGGTGAGGGTGACGCGGCGCCGGCCAGCCACACCTGCACCACGGTCTCCTGCGACGCCGGGGCGTTCGCGGCCGGGTCCTGCTGGACCACCTTGTTCCCGTTGGGGCACAAGGGGTTAGGGGGTAGCTCGCCGGCGATCGCGATCCCGAGATTCTTGTCCGCGAGGATCTTCTTCGCCTGCCCGTATGACAGGCACGTAACGTCGGGAACGGTGACCGTGCCGGGACCCGTGGAGACGAAGATCGTGATCGGCGAACCGAAGGTGACCGACGTTCCCTCTGTCGGGTCCGTCCTGGTCACGCTTCCGACCGGGACCGTGTCGCTGCTCTCGGGGGTTGGAGTGACGACGAGCCCGAGTTTGGTCAGCTGCGCCTCTACCTGGTCGGCGGGTTGGCCCGTGAGCCCGAGTGGGATCGACACCGTCCCCGGGCCCTTCACGACCGTGAGCGTGACCAAGGTTCCCTTCGCGACGGGCGTCTCGGCAGGCGGATCTTGACTGAGAACGGTCCCTGGGGTTCCGGTTGGGTCCTCCTGCCTTCGGATCGGCTGGGCCACCTTCAGGCCCTCTGCCGTGAGCTTGTCGGTCGCCACCTTCAAGGTGTCTCCCACGACGTTCGGAACCGTAACCTTCGACGCGGCGGGAGTCGGGTTCTTCAACAGGGCGGACGCCAGCAAGAACAGTCCGCCGCCGAGCGCCGCCAGCACGAGCAAGGCGATCGCGATAGTGGTCCATGCGCGCCCGCGTCGCGGCGGCACAACCGGCTGCGCCGGCAGCACGGCGGTCTGACGCGAGCGGTCGATCACCTGCGTGGTCGCGTCGGAGGGCAGGAGCGGTGTCGCTTCGACCGGAAGTCCGGCGCGGATGCGTTCGAGGTCAGCCCGGAACTCTTGCGCGGACGCGTAGCGGTTCACAGGGTTCTTGGCGAGCGCCCGCATGATCACCGCGTCGAGCGCAGGCGTGACATCGGGGTTCAGCTTCGAGGGAGGTATCGGTTGCTCGTGAACGTGTTGCGACGCGACCGCGAAGGCCGAGTCGCCCGTGAACGGGGGCCGCCCGGCGACCATCTCATACAGAACCACTCCCAGCGAGTAGAGGTCGGAGCGAACGTCCACCTGTAGGCCCTGCGCTTGCTCGGGCGAGAGATAGGCCGCGGTGCCCAGCACGGCGGCGGTCTGAGCGAGGGTATCCGCGGAAGAGGTGATGCGGGCGATGCCGAAGTCGGTGACCTTGACCTCGCCGGCACGGGTCACCATCACGTTGCCCGGCTTGATGTCCCGGTGGATCACGCCCTGCGCGTGCGCGACTGCGAGCGCGTCGCAGACGGCTTCGGCCAACTCGACCGCGCGTTCGGGCATGATCCGGCTTCCGCCGGCGAGGTAGTCGGCGAGCGTCTTCGCATCGACGTACTCCATGACGATGAAGTGCATGCCGTCGTCGGATCCCGTGTCGTAGACGCCGACGAGGTTCGGGTGGTTGAGCCGCGCAGCGGCCTGCGCCTCCCGACGGAACCGGTCGACGAAGCTCGGGTCCTCGGCGAACTGCGGCGCGAGGATCTTGATCGCGACCTCGCGACCGAGCACGGTGTCGGTTCCCTTGAAGACCTTCGCCATGCCGCCGCGGCCGAGCTCCTCCTCGATCCGGTAGCGGCCGGCGAGCACCTCCCGTTGGCTCAATGCATCACCCTTCCCCCAGCGCGGCCTCGATGACCGCTTTCGCGATGGGAGCGGCAACCGCGCCCCCCGTCGCATCGCTGCCAAGGCTACCGCCGTCGAGGACGATCACGGCAACGACGATCTTCGGGTTCGTGTCCGGCGTGAAGCAGACGAACCAAGCGTGAGGCGCGGCACCGGTGCCGTGCTGGGCCGTCCCCGTCTTGCCGGCGACCGTGACCCCCGGGATCTGGGCGGCGGTGCCGGTCCCGCTCTGCACGACGCCGATCATCATCTGCGTGAGCGCGGCCGCCGTTTGCGGCGAGATCGGCGCGCCGAACTGCTGTGGGTCGAACGTCTCGATGACCTGTCCGCTCGGGTCACGGATCTCGCTCACGAGCCGCGGCTGCATCTCGATGCCACCGTTCGCGATCGCTGCTGCGACGAGCGCCATCTGCATCACGTTCGCGCTCACGTTGTCCTGGCCGATCGCGCTCAGGGCGACCGCCGGTTGCCGATCCGCGAAGTAGGAGGGATCGGGGAACACGCCCTCCTGGAGCGGGATCTCGAACGGGATGTTCCCGGAGGATGAGTCCGGGGCGAAGCCGAATGCTCGAGCTTGCGCGGCGAGCTTGTCGGCGCCCAGAGCCAACCCGACCTCGCCGAACACGACGTTGCACGACACACGCAGAGCGTCCGCGAGGGAGATCTGCCTCACGCCGCCGAGGCAGTGTTCGCCCCCGAAGTTCTGAAGCTTGTGGGTGGTTTGCGGCAACGTGAGTGTCGGCGGATTCGACCACATGCTGGTTGGGGAGTAGCCGTTCTGGAGCGCGGCGGATGCGGTCACGAGCTTGAAGGTCGAACCCGGTGGGTAGAGCTCACCGATCGCGCGGGACAGGAGCGGGTTCGATGGGTCGGCGTTCAG
>JBGPKY010000003.1:0-36473 GCA_041486205.1 Actinomycetota bacterium | reverse complement strand
GCAGCTCGCCGGCATCACAACGCCGACCGACCTCACGCGGATCGTCAAGACCGGGCAGCTCTCGGTCGTGGTCGGTCGCGGGATGTTCGACGACAAGTTCGGCGAGGCCGGTGTCATCGCGGCGCACTACAAGGGCTACGTGCAGTCGTCCTCGACCTCAGGTGGGAAGTCGGGCACGCTCGTCATCCGCGTGCCGGTCGCTCGCTTCGAGCTCGCGATGAGCGACCTCGCCGCGCTCGGCGTTCGGATCGAGTCGCAGTCGGTCACAGGCAAGAACGTCACCGCTGACTTCGTCGATCTGAACGCGCGGCTTCGCGTGTGGCAGGACGACCAGCGGATCCTGAACGGACTGCTCGACAAGGCAACGACCCCCGACCAGATCCTCCGCTACACGAGTTCGATCATGGACGTGCAGTTCAAGATCGAGTCGCTGAAGGGCGAGCTTCGCGTGTTGAAGAACGAGACCGACATGTCGACGATCAAGTTCAACCTTCGTGAGGCGGGAGTTCCGGTCGCGACCACGAACGCAACGAACGTGAAGAACCCGAGCCTCGCCAGCGCGTGGGCGCACGCGATCGCCGGCTTCCTCGGCGTGGTGTTCGCCGTTACGGTCGGCCTCGGCTACCTGATCCCGATCGGCGTCCTGCTCGTGATCGGATGGTTCGCGTGGCGCCGCGCGCGCCGTCGCGCGATCGCATAGGCGAGTCGCCCGCGCGAGCGGACGCCTACATCTCGCGGCGGCCTTCGAGGGCTTGGCTGAGCGTCACCTCGTCGGCGTACTCGAGGTCGCCGCCCACCGGGAGGCCGCTGGCGAGGCGCGTGACTTTGACGCCGGCCGGCTTCAGCAGGGCGGCGACGTACATGGCGGTCGCGTTCCCCTCGAGGTTCGGGTTCGTCGCGATGATCACCTCGATCACGCCGTCGCGCTCGACGCGATCCAGCAGCTCCTGCACGCGGAGATCCTCGGGACCGATGCCGTCGAGCGGGCTGATCGCGCCGCCGAGGATGTGGTACCGGCCCTTCACCACGCCCGCTTTCTCGATCGTCGCGGCGTCCTTGGGCTCCTCGACGACGCATAGGACGGTGAGATCGCGCGACTGGTCGCGGCAGATCCGGCAGAGGTCACCCTCGGCCACGTTGCCGCACTCCTTGCAGAAGGAGATGCGTTCCTTCGCCTGCGTGATGGCTTCGGAGAGGCGCTTCGCCTCCTCGGGCGGCGCTTTCACCAGATAGAACGCTAGTCGCTGCGCGGACTTCGGACCGATCCCGGGAAGGCGGGAAAGCTCGTCGATCAGATCCTGGATCGGGCCCTCGTACATCTACGCGCCCTCGGTCGTCGGCTGCACGCCGAGTTCGGCCCGCAGTTTCGCGAGGGCTTCCTCGTCCGACGGCGGCGGATCGTCCTCGTCCGGCTCGCCCGGCCCGGCGACCGACTCCCTCACGACGCAGCGGATCTTCGGCGCGACCCCGAACATCTCTTGGAGCGCGGCTCGGAGCTCCTGTTCACGCTCCTCCACCTTCGAGACGCCGAACTTCCTATCGGGGGGGAAGACCAGCTCGAGTGTCTGGCCGTCGTACGCCGCCGGCGTCGCCACCTCGAGGAAGGACGGGAGGACGGCCTTTCCCGTCGAGCGCAGGTGCTGCACCAGCGCTGACCACGAGTGCCTGAACATCGTGACGTCGACCGCGGATGTTCCAGCCCCCAGCACAGGAGCCGGTGGAGACGGTGGAGCCGGTGGTGCCGCCGGAGCTACAGCTTCGGCGGGCTCCGGGCCGCCGGCATCGACGCTCTCGGGTTTCGACTCGCGTGCGGGCGATCCCGACCGAGGCGCAGGGCCGGCCTCCGCGACACCGGCCTCGGCTCCGGCCGTGATGCCCGCAAGGCGCTCCAGGCGTTCGAGGCGGGAGACGAGCGCGTGAGGCTGGGCGTCAGTCTCGGGAACCGTGGCGCGGACCAGGGCGAGCTCCAGGGTGAGGCGGGGGGAGGTCGTCCAGCGCATATCGGACTGAGCGGCAAGGAGGAGCGCGATCACGCGGGAGATCTCAGCGGGCGAGAGCTTGGTCGCTTGCGCGCGGATGCGCTCGATCTCGCCCTCGGGGACGTCGAGGAGGGCGGGCTGGTCCGGCGCCGTACGAGCGAGGAGGAGGTTGCGGAAGTGCGTGAGCATCTCGGACGTGACGTGGCGCAGGTCTTGACCTTCCTGCACGAGGCCGTTGACGAGCTCGAAGACTCCTTTGGCGTCGCCCACTGCAACAGCGTCCGCGAGCGCCAGCTGGACTTCACCGCGCGGCGCGCCGATGAGCGAAGCGACGATCCCTTCGCCGATCTCGGTGCCGCCGAGCACGCTCGCCTGGTCGAGCAGCGAGAGGGCGTCGCGCGCCGAGCCTTCCGACTGGCGCGCGATCGCTTGGGCGGCCTCGGCCGATAGCGACATGCCCTCTTCCTTCGCGATGCGCTGCAACAGGTCCGCGATGGCCTCCGCAGGGAGACGGCGGAAGTCGAACCGCTGGCAGCGACCGATGATGGTTGCCGGCATCTTGTGCGGCTCGGTGGTGGCAAGGACGAAACGAACGCCGAGCGGCGGTTCCTCGAAGACCTTCAGCAGCGCGTCGAACGCCTCGCGGGAGAGACGTTGCGCCTCATCGATGATGTAGACCTTCTCGCGGCCTTGGACGGGGGCGGTCGGCGCCTTCTCGCGAAGGTCACGCGCATCGTCGACGCCGCCGTGCGATGCGGCGTCGATCTCGACTACGTCGAGATGCTGTCCGTCCCGGATGGACACGCACTGGTCGCACGTTCCGCACGGCTCGGCGGTCGGGCCCTTCTCGCAGTTGACCATCTTCGCGAGGATGCGAGCCGTGGACGTCTTGCCGGTCCCCCGTGGCCCGCAGAAGAGGAACGCGTGCGCGAGCTTGCCGTCGCGGACCGCGCCAATGAGCGCTCGGATCACATGCTCCTGGCCGAGGACCTCGTTCGGGCCCTGCGGGCGGTACCTCCGGTATAGAGACTGGTACTGCTTCTCGTCCGCCACGCGCGCCTGCTCCCCCTCACCGCGTCCGCCCCGCACGGGGAAAGGCGCGCGGGAATCATAGTGGTGACCGCGCACCCGCCGTTGACCCGGGGTGGACCCGAGCGCGTCACCGGCCGGTAGCTCCGGCCAGGCGTCCCCACGGCACCCACCAGGGCCCGCTTACCGCTGCTTCCTTCCGGACCTGACGGGGTTCGCAGGTTGGTGTCGCGTGGGACCCGACCATCGACGCTCCGTACCGGGAGCTGCCTCGGACCCATCGGGCCGCGGGCGGGGATTCAGCCTCGCTGAAGCGGATTGCGAGTACAGGGCACCGCTGGCTCCCCGCCTAGCACGGTCACCTCGGCGAGTATACGCCGGGCCTCGGACAGGCTTCCTTCATCGTCCTCTCACGTGCACGGATGCATCGTTGCCCGGGATCACATACAGGAAAGGAGGATCCCATGGTTAAGAAGGTGATCGCGACGCTCGCAGCGATGGCGCTCGGCGGCCTGATCATGACGTCGATCACTCAAGCCGGCGCGGCCCCGAGCCCGTCCGGATGCTCGGGGTACGAGCCGGTACTCGACCCGGCGAACTTCGTCAGCGTGATCGACAACCAGTACTTCCCATTGCCGGTCGGCAGGGTGCTGGTCTACACCGGCATCAAGGACGGGCAGACCCAGACGGACACCGTCACCGTCACCAACCAAACGAAGGTCGTCGAGGGCATCACAGCCACGGTCATCACGGACGTGGCCAAACACGGCAGCACCCTTCTCGAGAAGACGTCCGACTGGTACGCACAGGACAACCAGGGCAACGTGTGGTACGTGGGCGAGGACACCAAGGCGTACCTGCCGAACGGGAAGGTGGACACATCCGGATCTTGGGAGGCCGGCGTCAACGACGCGGAGCCCGGGATCATCATGGAGGCGAACTCCCAGGTCCCGGACGCCTACCGGCAAGAGTGCCTGTCCGGGCAGGCCCAGGACACCGCCTGGATCGTCGACACGACGGGCACGGTCACCGTTCCCTACGGGAAGGTTCACAACGTGCTCACCTCGCTCGAGGCAACCCAAGTCGAACCCGGCGCGTACGACCAGAAGATCTACGCACCGGGCATCGGCATCGCGCTCGAGAAGTCGCTCACCGGCGACGAGCTTGCGCAGCTCGTGAGCGTTACCGGCTAGCACCGAGCAGCTCCAGACGCTCGCTCTGAAGGTCTGGGTCACGCCGAAGACCGGACCGAGGCCGCGCAACACGCGGCTCGGTCCGGTCTTTTCGCGGCGACCTCGGCAGAGGCCTCGGCGACCTTATCCACCCCTGGCAGTCACCGTTTCACACATGGTTCACGCCCCCGAGCCGTCGCAGCCCGGGCCGGAGCCGGCAGCGTTCACGCCGTCGGAGTTCCCATCCTGCTGGCAGTCAACGCCGTCGTTCTCCGGGGTCGTGGCTTCGCCCTCGGAGCTTGGGTCCTCGGAAGTCTCACCGGCGTTGTCCGGTGCGGTCTGGTCTCCGGACTGGACGTTGTCCGTGTCTGAGCCGGCCGGATCCTCGGACGCGTTCGACGCGTGCAGGGCGGCCTTGTCCGGCGTGGTCTGGTCCCCGACCTGAAGGTTGTCGGTATCCACTCCGGTCGTGACCTCGCCCGACGTCGGTCGGTGGGTCGGAGCGTGGGCTGCGGATGCGTTAGCGAGACCGGCCCACAGACCCAGCGAGGCGACGAGCGGAACCACCGCGCCGATCAGTAGCTTCTTCTTCATGTTCTTCACCTCCTTCCTCCATCGATCGCCGCTAAGCGTAGGAGGGGAGCGATAAGAGGACGGTGAGTCTCAGCGACGCGGCGAACGAGCCGGCAGGGCGACCCAGAAAGAGCTTCCGGCCCCCTCGCGACTCTCCACCCAGATACGGCCGCCGTGCGCGAGAACCAGATCTCTGCAGATGGCAAGCCCCAGCCCGCTTCCGCTCTGCGCCGAGGATCTCGCGGCATCAACTCGGAAGAAACGATCGAAGACATGCGAGATCGCGTCGGCGGGTATGCCCGGCCCGGTGTCGGAGATGGTGAATCCGGCCTCGCCGGAGGCTTCCCATGTCGAGGCGCGCACATCCGCGGACTGACCCGCATACCGCACGGCGTTGTCCACGAGGTTCGCGACGACCTGCTTCAATCGCTCCCGGTCGCCCGCGACCTGCACGGCGTCGCCCTCCACCTCGACGCGGATATCGGCGGCGGTTGCGAGTGGACGTAGCTCGTCGACCACCTCGACCAGCAGATCGCGAAGCTCGATCGGGGCGTCGACGAGTTGGAGGTGGCCGTCTTCAAGCGAAGCTAGCGTGAGCAGATCGTCGACTATGCGGGCCATCCGCTCGACCTCTTCACGATTGCTCAGGAGCAGGGTGCGGGCCTCTTCGGGGGTGAGGCGGGCGGCGTCGATCCCGACGTCTATCTCCGAGAGCATGACGGTGAGGGGGGTACGAAGATCGTGCGACGCATCGGCCACGAACCTCCGCTGCCTCACCACAGCGCCTTGGAGCCGGTCGAGCATCGCGTTCAACGTGAGCGCCAAGCGCTGGAGCTCGTCTGCGGTCGTCGGAACGGCGATCCGCTCCTCGAGTCGGTTCGCTCCTATCGCGTGCGCCTCGCCGGTCATCCGGGCGACGGGCCGAAGGGCTCTCCCGGCGAGCAGCCAGCCGCCAAGCCCCGCGGCCAGGAGGGCGAGGGGGATCCCGGCGAGGATCAAGACGAGAAGCCGGTGGACGGAGGCGTCCACCTCCTCCAGCGAGGTGGCGACAACCAGGACGTCGGAGCCGGGGCGTCCGGACAGCGATATCGCCAGGACCCGGAAGCGCTCCGAGTCGGAACCGAGGCTCACGCTCTCGCGAACCCGCTGCCTGCGAGCCACCTGGGAGAGCGAGGCGGGGCCGACCAGCGCGCGCTCGGCGACGGGATCGCCCGTGGAATCTTGAACGGTTCCCGACGGCGACAGGATCTGGGCCGCCGACTCTCCGGGGGCCAGGCCGCCGAGCGAGGAGTCGCTCACGTCCTGGAAGTTCGCCTGACCCGGCCCTCGATAGCCGAGCGAGATCTGCGCGGCGCGAGAGCTGAGCGAGTCGTCCAGCGCACGCAGCAGGTCGGTCCTCAACCGCAGGAACAAGAAGGTCCCGAAGGCGGCAAGGATCACGGCCAGGACTCCCACGTACAACAGCGTCAAGCGGCTTCGGATCGGAAGGCTCATCCCGCCTCCAGCACGTAGCCCACTCCACGAACCGCGCGGATCAAGGGCCGGCCGAACGGTTCCTCCAGCTTCTTGCGCAGGTACCCCACGTAGACGTTCACCACGTTGGAGACCCCGTCGTAGTTGTAGTCCCAGACGTGTTCGAGGATCTGGGTCCGGCCCATGACCTCGCCGGCATGGCGCATCAGGAACTCGAGCAACGCGAACTCCCTGGCGGTCAGCTCCACCGCGCGCCCATCGCGACAGGTCGTGTGGCGCGCCGGATCGAGCAGGACGCCTCCCACCTCGAGGATCGAGGGTCGGGCGCCCGACCGCCCTCTGATCAGCGCGCGCAACCGGGCCAGGAGCTCACCGAAAGCGAACGGTTTGACCAAGTAATCGTCAGCGCCGGCGTCGAGGCCGCGTGTGCGGTCCCTGATGGCGCCCCTGGCCGTCAGCATCAGGATCGGCGGCCAGCGCTCGCGGGCTCGAAGCTCTTCGCAGACGGCGAGGCCGTCCATCCCCGGTAGCATCAGGTCCAGGACGATCGCGTCGTAGTCGTATTCGGTCGCCATCGAGAGGGCATCGGTGCCCGCTCCCGAGAGGTCGACGGCGTACGCGTGCCGCTCGAGGCCCTTGCGGATGGCGTTCGCCACTTTGAGCTCGTCCTCCACGACGAGGATCCTCATCGGGCATCCTCCGGTACCGAAGTCGTCCCCTTGCCCACCACCCAGGTTAGGCATCCGGACGATAAGAGGACGATGAGAAGACTCCCCGATCCGGAGGGCGCGGTGCGACCGGGCCTAAGCTCGCCCGCCCTCGCCCAGCGGGCGGATCGCTTCCAGGAGCGACCCGTGGCGGCGCGCGAGTGTTTCCCAGACGGGGGCGGCGTTCGGGTCGGGTTCGACGCGGTCGACTTCGCGACTGCGGGCGAGCGGCGCAGGATCGGCGCCCCGGATCGCGGCTGCGGCGAGCAGTGCGGCGCCGTACGCGGGAGCCGAAGCGCCGACCACCGGGCGCGTCACCGGCCGGCTCGCGGCGTCGGCGAGGAGCTGACCGAAGAACGTCGACGCGGCAGCCCCGCCGGTGGCGCGGAGCTCGCCCGGCGCGAGGCCGGCGTCACCGAGAACGTCGAGGCAGCGCCGGCTCTCCAGCGCGATGCCCTCGAGGAGCGCGCGCGCCACGTCCTGGCCGCCGTGCGAGAGCGTGAGCCCCGAGATCGTCCCGCGCAGACCCTGGTCCCACAACGCGCCCTGCTCCCCAGACCCCAGGAACGGCAAGAACGCGACGCCGTTGGCGCCCGGCGCCGAGCGTTCGGCCGCGTGAAGGACCTCGTCCTCACCACTCATCCCTAGAACCGTTGCGGCCCAGGCGATCGCGCTGCCAGTGCTGACGAGGTCCATCTCGAGTCCCCACGCGTCACCGAGCGCAAGCGGGGTGACGAGGAACCGGTGCGCCGGATCACGCAACGGCTCGCGGCTCACTCCGAGGATGACCGTGCTGGTTCCCCACAGATACGCGCAGTCGCCGGGTTCGATCACGCCGAGCGCGAGGGCACCGGCGACGGAATCGGCAGCACCGAGGACGACCGGTAGCTCGGCGGGAAGACCCAGCTCGTCCGCCGCCCTCGAAGCGAGGGGCGAAGTCGCGGTGGCAGGCCGGACCTCCGGCAGCCGAAGCGCGACATCGCCGGCCAGATCCGACGACCACGCGCCGCTCTCGAGGTCGAAGCAACCGAACCCGGTCGCGGTGCTGGGATCGGTCGCTGTCTCGCCGGTCAGCCAGCGGAACAAGAAGTCTTTCGCCGAAAGCACGCGCGTTGCGCGCGCGGCGCGTTCGCGTTCGTTCTTCCGGATCCATCTCCACATCGGAAGCAGATAGCGTCCATCGACCCATTGGCCGGTTGAAGCGTAGATGGCGTCGTCGCCGTGTTCGGCGCGGAAGGCCGTGCCCTCCTCGTGCGCGCGGTCGTCCTCCCACGTGAACGCGGAGCCGATCGCGGCTCCATCGTCGTCGGCAAGCACAAGCGTTGGGATCATGCCCGTGAGCCCGATCCCTACCCAGCCTTCCGGCGCAACGGTTCCAGCCAGGGCTCGCACGACCTCTGCGGTCGCTCGGAGCCAGTCAGCGGGATCTTGCTCGGCGCGACCCGGTGCGTTCCTGCGCGTCTCGTACCCCGCCCGCGCGCTTGCAAGGATCCCGCCGGCCGGCGACACGACCACGCCCTTGAGGCTCGAGGTCCCGAGGTCGAAGCCGACGAAGACGTCGTCGGTCACAGCGCACCCATCGCTTGCTCGGCGGCGTGAAGGGTCCGGTCGACGTCCCCGCGGGTGTGCGCGAACGAGACGAACAGGTTCTCGAAGGGCGCCGGGTGGAAGAGCACCCCGCGACCCATCATCTCCCGCCACCACCGGGTGAAGCGCTCCTCGTTCGCGAAGCGCGCAGCGTCGCGCCAGTTGCGGATCGGCTCCTCGGCGAACCAGATCTGGAACACCGTGCCGAGACCGACGACTCGCGCGGGAATGCCGGCATCGCTCGCCAGCCGTTGCAGCCCCTCCATCAGCTCGCCGCCGAGCGCGCGCGCGGCCGCGTAGCGCTCGGGCGTGAGCAGGTCCATCGTCGCCGAGACCGCAGCCATCTGGATCACGTTCGAGTTGTAGGTGCCCGAATGCGAGTAACGGCCGTCGGCGATCGCTTCCATGACATCGCGCTTGCCGCCGATCGCCGCAACGGGGAACCCACCGCCGAGGCCCTTGGCCATCGTCGTGAGGTCGGGGAGAACCCCGTAGAACTCCTGCGCGCCCCCGCGCGCGAAGCGGAACCCGGTGATGACCTCGTCGAAGATCAGCAACGACCCGTGCTCCGTCGCCAGTTGGCGCAGCAGTTCGAGGTAGCCGGGCTCGGGAAGGATGCAGCCTGTGTTCAGCATCACCGGCTCGGTGATGACGGCAGCGATCTCGTCGCCCCGCTCGGCCATCAGCTGCTTCACCGAGTCGGGATCGTTCCAGGACAACACGATCAGCGACTCGCCCATTTCGGGCAGCATGCCGCGGCCGGCAGGGACAGTGACCGGCCGGTCGGCGGGGCCAGCCGTCGAGGGGTCCGGGTGGTTGCTCCAGTACACCGTGTCCATCCAGCCGTGATACATGCCTTCGAACCGAAGGATGTACTTCCGCCCGGTCACGGCGCGCGCTAGCCGCACAGCGGTTCCCACGGCCTCGCTGCCGCTGCTCGCGAAACGGATCATGTCGACGCCCGGCACGGCATCGCAAACCTTCTGCGCCGCGATGGCTTCCAGCTCGTACGGAAGACCGAACACCGTGCCGATCTTCTGCACTGCGTCCACGACCGCGGCCGTGATCTCCGGCGGGCGATGACCGAACAGCATCGGGCCGAGGCCCATGAGGTAGTCGACATAGTCGATGCCGTCAGCATCGGACACGTGCGAGCCGTTGCCGTTCGCGATGAACGGCGGGTAGGGCAACCAGCCGGCGCGGGCGCTGCGGGCGCTGCTGCCGACCCCGCCGGGCAACAGTTCGGACGCGCGAGCGAACAGGTCGGCGGATCTCGCGTGTGTTTCGCGGAAGCGGGCTTCGAGGTCCATCACGTGCCTCCCGAGGAATCTCCCGCCATCATACGGACCTCCCCCTCGCCGCTGACAAGCACGCACGCGGCGCTGTGGTCCCCTCGGCCGGGCTCCACCGGGGCGAGCCGAGGATCGATCGAGCGGCACCGGTCCTCCGCCACCGGGCACCGCGGGTGGAACCGGCACCCCGAGGGCACGTCGACGGGGTTCGGCGTCTCGCCCGACAGGATCTGGGGCGTCGTTCGGTCGCGCGGGTCACGTTTGGGGACCACCGACAACAACGCCTTGGTATACGGATGTCGCGGGTCGCGGACGATCTCGCGCGCCGGTCCCTCTTCCACGATCCGTCCGAGGTACATCACGGCGATCCGGTCGGCGAAGTGCGCCGCCGTCGAGAGGTCGTGCGTGATCATCAGCACCCCGACGTCCCCGCGTCTGCGCAGCCCGTCGATGAGCGAAAGCACGCCGGCGCGGACCGAGACGTCGAGCATCGAGACCGGCTCGTCGGCGACGAGCAGCTCCGGATCGAGGACGAGGCTCGCCGCGATCGCCACGCGCTGACGCTGGCCGCCGGATAGCTCGTGCGGGTAACGGTCGGCGTACAGCTCGGGCGGTTGCATCTCGGCGCGCTGCAGTGCGTCGACGACCCTGCGGTCGCGGTCGTCCTTCGATCCTCCTACGCGGTGGATGCGGAGCGGCTCGGCGACCGTCGCGCGTACCCGGAAGCGTGGGTCGAGCGACTCGTAAGGGTCCTGGTACACCAGCTGCATCTTGCGGCGGATGGGCCGCATCGCCCGCGGCCCGAGCGCCGTGACGTCTTCTCCCCGGAACATGATCTCGCCGGATACCGTGGGAACCATCCCGAGGATCGCCTGCGCCGTCGTCGTCTTCCCGCAACCAGACTCTCCGACGAGCGCGAGCATCTCGCCCGTTCGAACAGTGAGCGAGACACCGTCGACCGCGTGCACGTAGCGCCGAGGACGGCGCCGGAGCGCGCCCACGATGCCGCGGCGGACCGGATACGTCACCACGAGACCCTGGACCTCGAGGAGCGCCGAACCGTCGTCGCGGCCGCTCATGCCGACGCCGCCGGGACGTCGTTCAGGTGGCAAGCGGCCATGTGGCGTTCGGCGACGGGCTTCGGCGACGGGTGCTCAGTCACGCACCGATCGAACGCTCGGTCGCAACGGGGCCGGAATGGGCATCCGACGAGGGGCTCGTCCAGCCGCGGCGGCGCCCCCGGGATCGAGAGGACCTCGTCCTCGCCGTATAGGTCCGGAGTCGCCGCGAACAGCAGCCGGGTGTACGGATGGCGCGGCTCGTGGAACAACGCGTCCATCGGTCCAGATTCGACGATCTCGCCCGCGTACATGACGGCCGCTCGATCGCACACCTGAGCGACCACAGGTAGGTCGTGCGTCACCAGGACGAGGGTCAGGCCCAGATCCTTGGTCAGCGCGACAAGCAATTCTAGGATCTGGGCCTGCACCATCACGTCGAGCGCGGTCGTCGGTTCGTCGGCCAGCAGGAGCTTCGGCCCGCAAGCCAGAGCCATCGCGATCGCCGCCCGCTGTCGCATCACGCCGGAGAACTCGTGGGGGTAGCGCTCGCCGGCCTCCGCCCCGATCCCGACCATCTCCAGCAGATCGCCGGCACGCCGGCGAGCGTCGGCACCCGACGCGGTGCCGTGCAGCTCCATCGGCTCGGCGATCTGCGATGCAACGGTCTTCACCGGGTTCAGCGCGTTCATCGCGCCCTGGAACACCATCGCTACGTCGACCCAGCGGTGCGGGCGAACGGAGTCCTCGCCGCCGACGAGCACGTTCTCACCGTCGAGCAGCACGCTGCCGGCAACCGATGCCGAAGGCGGCAGCAGCCCCATCACCGCGAGGATCGCAGTGGTCTTGCCGCAGCCGGATTCCCCGACGAGTCCGAGGCGGTCGCCTGCTTCGAGCTCGAAACTCACTCCCTGCACCGCGTGCAGCTCGCGGTGACGCGGGAGGTCGAACCACACGTGGAGGTCGCGGACCTCGAGCAGGGGCGAGCTCAAACCGCCTCCTCGCTACGGCCAGCGAGAGGCCTCAGCCGGAAGGTCTTCACGGAAAGGTGCGCGACGCGAAGACGCGGGTTGAGCGCGTCCTCGATCGCCTGCCCGAGCAGGTAGCAGCCCATCACCACGAGCGCGACGCACACGCCCGGCGGCACGATCGCCCACCACGCGCCGCGGCTCATCGCGGTTCGAAGGAACGCGTGCTCGATGATCGTTCCCCACGACGTGCTCGTCGGGTCGCCGAGGCCTAGGAACGCCAACGCGGTCTCGTCGAAGATCGCGACCGCGATCGTGAGCACTACGTTCGCGATCATGAGCGGGGCGACCTGCGGCAGAACGTGGCGGAATATCAGCCGGAAGTTCCCGGCCCCGAGCGAGCGAGCGCGCTTCACGTAGACACGCTCGCGCACGCTCTTCACCTGCGCGCGGATGATGCGCGCCGTCGTCGTCCACAGGAGGATCCCGATCACCACGATGATGTGGAACAAGCTCGGCCCCCAGATCGCCGCGACGACGATCATCAGGGGCACGTCTGGAACGACCAAGAAGTAGTCGGTGATCCGCATCAAGACGACATCCGTCCAGCCTCCGAAGTAGCCGGCGAGGACCCCGATGCCGCCGCCGATGAACGTCGCGACGAGCGCCGCCGCGAAACCAACCGTCAGCGAGATACGCGCTCCCTCGATGAGCAGGCTGACCATGTCGACCCCCCCATCGTCCAGGCCGAGCCAGTGGTGGGCGGACGGCCGCTGGAACACGGGCCCCACCTGCTGATGGATCCCGTACGGCTCGATCAGTCGCGCGAACACCGCGATGAGGACGAAGGTTCCGAGGAGCGCCGCCCCGATCGCCGCAGACGGCCGCTCGCGAACGACGTCCCAGAGCAGCGATCCGCGAGCGCGTTTGGACGGCTCAGCATCGGCGAGGCCGGGCTCGATGAAGAGGCGGCTCATGCCGTGATCCTCGGATCGAGCCGGAAGTACAGGAGATCGGCCACGAAGTTGAAGAACACGACCGAAAGCGTGAGGATCAGGAACGCTCCCTGCAGCATCGGGTAGTCGTTGTTGAACACCGATTCGTAGACGGCGCGCCCGATCCCCGGCCACGAGAAGACGGCCTCCACGAGGATCGCCCCGGCGACGACGTAGCCGAGCGAAAGCGCCATCAACGTGACCGTAGGCAGCATCGCGTTGCGGAACGCGTGGTCCCTCACGACCGCCCATCCCGTCAGGCCCTTCGCGCGCGCGGTCAGCACGTAGTCCTCTCCTAGCGTTTCGAGCATGGCCGAGCGAACGATCAGCGTGTACTCGCCGTACAGGGTGAGCGCAAGCGTGGTCGATGGCATCAGCATGTGGATCATCACGTCCTTCAGGTGCTGCCAGAACGTGGGCGCGAGGAGGTAGACGTTCGTGCGGCCGTAGGTCGGCAGGTACTTCGCGAACACGATGATCAGCACCAGTCCGAGCCATTGCGTCGGAACGGCGTAGAAGGCGATCGCGAGGTTCGTGCTGGCGTGGTCGACCGCGGTCCCCCGCCGCCACGCCGACACGACGCCCGTGAAGATCCCGAGCACCATCGCGATCAACGTTCCGAGCAGGACCATCGGGATCGTGTTCCCGAGCGCGGTCCGCAGGTTGTTCCAGACAGGCTGCTGGTTCACGTACGAAACGCCGAAGTTCCCGTGTGTGAGCTCCTTCAGGTACAGCAGGTACTGCTCCCACATCGGCTTGTCCAGGCCGAACTCTTTCGTCAGAGCCGCCTTGAGCTGCGGCGTGGCGTGTGGCACGCGCGCGAGGTCGGAGACCGCGCTTCCCGGAAGCGCGCGGAACAGGACGAAGTTCAGGGTGATGGCGACGAAGATCGTGATCAGCGCGAACGCCGTTCGCTTGATGACGTAGTCGGCCCCGCGCATCGATGGCTCTCGGCCTAGACCTGGTGCACCTGCGTCAGGCTTTCCTTCGAGATGAACGGGAACAGGCCCTGCACCGACTGGACGAACCCGTCCCACTTCGGCGTCCAAGCGTCGATGGTCTGGCCGTAGGTTAGCATTATGTACGGCCGGTCGTTGTAGATCATCTTCTGCATCTCGTACACGATCTGCAGTCGCTTCTGCGGATCCATCTCGCTGCCCTGCGCGGCGTAGAGGTTGTCGTAGGCGGGGTTGCAGTAGCCGCTGTCGCTCCAGTTGCCGTACTGCTTGCACGTCAACACCGAGAGAACGAAGTCCGGGTCGATCGGCGGCGTCCAGTTCCACATCGCTAGATCGAACGTCTTGTAGTTGTCGTCGGCCATGAGCGAGAAGACGGCTCCACCACCCATCGGCCGCTGCGTTAGCTTCACGCCGATCTGGAGGAAGTCGCTCTGGATGATCTGGAACGCGCGGTCGCCGGCGCCGCGCTCGCTTCCCGGGAAGAGCACGTCGTAGGCCATCGGGCCGTCGAGGCCGATCCGGATGCCGTCCGAGCCCTTCTTGTAGCCCGCCTCGTCGAGCAGCGCGTTCGCCTTGGCGAGGTCGAACGGCAGCGGCTGGATGGACGCGTCGTGCCAGTCGCCCGTCGCCGGCGGCACGACCGCCGCCGCCGGGTCCGCGTACCCGAGCCAGGCGGTGGCCACGATCTTCTGACGGTCGATCGCGTACTCGAAGGCCTCCCGAACCTTCGGATCCAGCAGCTCGCGATGCGTGGTCCTGTTCGGGTTCGAGTTGATGATGAAGTCCCGCTCCGTGAGGCCGGGTCCTTTGAAGACGTTGACGCCGGCGTCCTGCAGCGTCTGGACGGAGGTCACCGGCACGCTCTCGATCGCGTCGAGCTGGCCGGTCTTTATCGCGGTGATCTCGGCGTCTTCGTTCGAGAAGTACGTCAAGGCGAACCGGTCGATGATCGCGGGCGTCCCGTAGTAGTTCGGGTTCTTCTCGAAGATCGCGACCTCATCCGGTTTGAACTCCGTGACCATGAACGGCCCGCCCGACACCACGGGCTGCCCGGTGGCCGGAAGGTTCGAGAAGGTCTTCAACGCCTTGCCGTCTCCGGCCGCGTACTGTCCCCAGATGTGTTCGGGAAGGATCGCGACCTGCTGCGCGTTCGCGAGGACCATCGGCACCGGCTGCGAGTAGTGCAGGACGGCCGTGTGATCGTCGGGGGTCGTGACCTTGGTCAGGTGCGCGATCGAGCCTGCGCTGCCCGCGGTCGGCCCGTCCTGGAACTTGATGTCGGTGTTGTAGGACCAGGCGACGTCGGCCGAGGTCAACGGCTGGCCGTCCGACCACTTGGCGCCCTCGGCCAAGTGGAAGGTCCAGGTGAGCTGATCCTTCGACGTTTCCCAGCTCGTTGCGAAGTCCGGGACGTAGTCGAGGGTCTTCGATTCGAACTGGACCAGGTAAGGGTAGATGTACTGGTAGGCGCTGTAGGCGTCGTCGTTCTGCCCGACGTAGGGGTTCATCGAGTCGATGAAGTCGCTCGCCGCGAGCCGGAGGAACCCGCCGGTCTTGCTTCCGGTGTCGACGCCGCTGGAGCAGGCGGAGGAAACGAGGAACAGGACCACGACGCCGAGCAGCCACTTCTTCATGCCTATCCCCCCTGAGCTTCCGGCGGAACGGTGACAGACCGGCCGCGCTCACCCGCGGCCCGGCCAATCGTCCCCCGGACGCCGGGTCGTTTGCAAGGCCGAACGACCCGCCACGAACCGGCATAATGGGCGACCGTGCGACCCATCGATCTCCGATCCGACACCGTCACCCGGCCGACCCCTGCGATGCGCCGCGCCATGGCCGAGGCAGAGGTCGGCGACGCCGAATACGACGACGACCCCACCGTGAACCGATTGCAGGAGAAGGCAGCCGAGCTGACGGGGAAGGAAGCCGCCATCTACCTCGTCACCGGAACCATGTGCAACCAGGTGGCGATGCACATCCACGCGCGGCCCGGGCATTTCATCTCATGCGCCGCGAACTCGCACGTCTGCGGCATCGAGGTCGCAACCTCGTCGCTCCTGTCCGGCATCGCGTTCCGTCAGGTGCCGACCGACGACGGCGTGATGACGGCCGAGGCAGTCGTCGCTTCGCTGGAGCCCGACCCCGACCGCGGACCGGTGGTCGATCTCGTATCGGTCGAGAACACGCACCAGGTCGGAGGCGGAACGCCGTGGCCGATCGATGAACTTCGCGCTGTTCGGAAGGTCGTGAACGACGCCGGACTGCCGCTCTACATGGACGCCTCGCGCGTGTTCAACGCGAGCGTCGCTACGGGGACGCCCGTCGCCGAGTACGCAACCGAGGTCGACGCCATGATGTTCTGCCTCTCGAAGGGGCTCGGCGCGCCGATCGGTTCCATGCTCTGCGGTTCGGCGGACTTCATCGATGAGGCTCGCAAGACGAAGATCCTGTTCGGCATCTCTTGGCGGCAAGCGGGGATCACCGCGGCCGCCGGCCTGGTCGCGCTGGAGAAGAGCCCGAAGCGGCTGCACGAGGACCACGAGAACGCGAGGCGGCTCGCTGAAGCCATCGCCGACGCGACGCCGGAGGCGATCGACCTCGCCCGCGTTCGCACGAACATCCTGTTCGCCGATCCCGCCCCGCTCGGCCTGACGGCCGACGAGGCCGCCGCGCGTCTCGCGGGCGCCGGCGTGCTCGTGAACACCGTCGGCGGGAAGGTTCGATTCGTGACGCACCAGGACGTCTCGGCGACGGACTGCGACGCGGCTGCGGCTGCGTGGCGAGGCCTGGCCACGTGAGCGGCGGCCAGCGGTTCGAGGTCTCCGAGAGACCCGCCGTCTCGGAGAAGGTGGATCTACTCGTACTGCCGGTCTTAGATGGTCCCGCGCCCGGACCGGGTGTCGCGGACGTGGCGGATGCGATGGGCATCGACCTCCTGAACATCTTGCGCGGCAACGGGTCCAAGGGAGCCGCCGGCGATTCGCTGGCGGTCCCGGGTTGCGGGTCTATCGGCGCGCGTAACGTGCTACTGCTCGGCGTGGGGGCGGGGGCGGACGCCGGAACGGATGCCGTTCGCGAGGCGGGGATGCGGACGGGCACCGCGTCGGTGGAACACCGTTCGGTCGCAAGCACCATCCCGCAGCTCGGCCCGTCGGTGGCGGACTCCGCGCGGGCCTTCACCGAGGGGTTCCTACTCGGGGCGTACCGGTTCGAAAGGTACAAGAAGGACGGCGGCGAGCCATCGAAGGTCGCGACCGTCCGAGAGCTCGTCGCCGAAGACGCGGGCGAGGGCCTTCGCCGTGGCGCGATCATCGGAGCGGCGACGAACTGGGTGCGCGACCTGGTGAACACGCCGGCGGCCGACGCGACGCCGGAGATCCTCGCCGAGGCGGCCCGGCAGATGGCGGCCGACCACGGCGTGCGCTGCAAGGTCTGGACCAAGGCCAACCTCGAACGCGGCGGCTTCGGAGGCGTCCTCGGCGTCGGCATGGGGAGCGCACACGAGCCGCAGATGGTTGAGCTCACGTACTCGCGAGGCGCCGAGGGTTCGCAGCCGATCGCCATAAGCGGCAAGGGCATCACGTTCGACTCCGGCGGGCTCGTACTGAAGCATCGCGACTTGGAGTGGATGAAGTCCGACATGGCTGGAGCCGCGGCTGCGCTCGCGGTGGTTCGCGCGGTCGCCGAGCTGGAGCTCCGCGTGAACCTGATCGCCGTCGTGCCCTTCGCCGAGAACATGCCCGGGGCCGGCGCGATCCGGCCGGGCGACGTCGTTCGCCATCGCGGTGGAAGGACGTCAGAGGTGCTCGACACGGACGGCGAGGGCCGCGTGCTCCTGGCCGACGTGCTCGCCTACCTCTCCGAGAAGGACCCGGCCGTGATCCTCGACTCGGCCACGCTGACCGACGGCAGCGGCTTGGGCGCCGACCTGTGGGCGGTGATGGGAACCGACCGAGCGCTCACCGCCGAGCTGATCGAGGCCGGTGCCGAGGCCGGCGAGCCGGGATGGGAGATCCCGCTGTGGACGCCGTATCGCAAGCTGATCGATTCCGACATCGCCGACGTGAAGAACGTGGGCGACCACGGCATCGACAGCGCCATGATGGCCGGGTTGTTCCTGCGGGATTTCGTCGCGGACGGCGTGCCATGGCTTCACCTGGACACCGGCAGCTCCGCCTGGGCCGAACACGAGACCGACCTGTGGCCCGAAGGCGCGACGGGCTCGCCCACGCGGGCGCTCGTCCGCTTCGTCGAGCGCTGGGCGGACCGCTCGGCGGGCTGACCCTCGATGCTTCCGATCGGCTCGATCGTCGTCGACTTCGACGGGACGGCGTGCGTCGCCGATGTCTCCGTGGTCCTACTGCGGGCGTTCGGCGATGAGCGCATCGGCGGGTATCCCTGGGAGTGGTACGGGGAGATGGTCGACAGCCACGAGATGAGCTTGCGGGACGCCGCCGCCCACCAAGCGGCGATGCTCGCCGCCACACGGGAGCAGATGATCGAGAAAGCCGTCGCCGAGTGCCCGCTCGACCCGACGTTCGAGCCCTTCGTCGCATGGGCGGAGGAACGGGAGCTACCGCTCACCCTCGTCTCGGACGGCTTCGGGTTCTACATCCGGCCGATCTTGGAAGCAGCGGGCCTCGAGCGCCTCGAGGTGATCACGAACGAACTCGCGTACGGCAACGGCGTCTGGATCCTTCGGCATCCGAGCGGTCATCCGGAATGCGTCGGCTGCGGCACCTGCAAGATGCTTGCCGCGCTCCGCGCACGCGACCGGCACGGACCGGTCGCATTCGTCGGCGAGGGGCAGTCGGACAGATACGGCGCTCTGTACTCGGATGTCGTCTTCGCGAAGGACGACCTGGTTCCGATCTGCGAACGCGACGGGGTACCGTTCATCGGCTGGACGACGTTCGACGACGTACGCGACGCGCTGGAGTCTCTGAAGGAGGTACCGGGAGCCGTTGCGCCGCAGGTTTGTCCGGGGTGGAGACCGACTTGACCGAGCTTCCGACCGGGCTCACCTCGCGACCCGCGACGATCGGCGACGTCGATGCGATCACGGCGCTCGTCGTCGCCTGCGAGCTGGACGCCGACGGGGTCGCAGAGATCGACCGAGAGGACGTCGTCGTGGATTTCCGCCGTTCCGGATCGGATCCTTCGCTCGACACCGTGCTCGTCTTCGACGGCGACGCGCTCGTCGCCTTCGCCGATTTCTGGCACGGCCGCTCGTATGCGGACGTCCACCCACCCTACCGAGGTCGCGGGATCGGAACGCGGATACTCGCGTGGACCGAGGAGCGGGCCCGCGAGCTCGGCGCGACCATCATCGGCCAGACCGTGACCGACGCGAACACCGCCGCGATCGAGTTGTTCAACCGGAACGGCTACGCGCCGAGATTCACGTCCTGGATCCTCGAGATCCACCTCGACGAGCGACCTCCGCCCGAGCCGGTCCTGCCCGATGGCATCCGGCTCCGGATGTTCGAGCCCGGCCGCGACGACGAGGAGGCCTTCCGCCTGATCGACGACGCCTTCAACGAATGGCCCGACCGCGAGGAGCCGTGGTCGTACGAGGACTGGCGGACGCAGGTGGTCGATCGCCCGTCGTTCGTCGCGGAGGGCTCTCCGCTCGCCTTCGACGGCGATGAGATCGTCGGCGCCGCGCTCTGCTTCGACGTCCCCGGTGAGGGATGGGTGCAGCAGCTCGCTACGAAGGCGACGCACCGCCACCGAGGCATCGCCCGCTCGCTCCTTCAACAAGCTTTCGGCGGCTTCCACGCTCGCGGGAAGACGGTGTGCAGCCTGAACACCGACTCTCGCACGGGCGCGCTCGGCCTGTACGAGAAGGTCGGCATGAGCGTTCGGCGCTCGTACACGCGCTACTCGAAACAGCTGTGAGGAGCGGAGGCCGCGGGATTCGAACCCGCGAGGGGGTTGCCCCCCTACACGCTCTCCAGGCGTGCCCCTTCGTCCGCTCGGGCAGGCCTCCGGGGAGATTCTACGGACAAGCGAAACGGCCGCCCGATGAAGAGGCGGCCGTTCAGCGAAGCGCGGAGGCGGCGTGATTCGAACACGCGAGGGGCGGTTTAGGCCCCTAACCGCTTTCGAGGCGGTCCCGTTCGTCCGCTCCGGCACGCCTCCGCCGCCGAGTTTAGCAAGGGCCTCCCGCCGCGCGGCCGCGTGTGGCAGGATGCCCGGACATCGGGCGCAGGAGGGGGAGATGGACGCCGACCGACTCAAGAAGGTCCCGCTGTTCGCAGGGTTGTCGAACAAGGAACGCGATCGGATCGCGCGGTGGACAGACGAGATCGACGTTGGTCTGGGGAAGCATCTCGTCGAGCAGGGCGAGTTCCCCTACGAGTTCTTCGTGATCGAGGAGGGAACCGCGACGGTCACACGTGACGGCGAACGCCTGGCCGATCTAGGGGCCGGGGACTTCTTCGGCGAGATCGCGCTCCTCGAACACGACCGCCGGACCGCCTCGGTCGTCGCGAGCACGCCCCTTCGGGCGATCGTGATGCATGCCCGCGACTTCTCGGAGATGGCCGACGAGATGCCCGAGGTCTGCGAGCAGATCCGCACCGAGATGCGCAAGCGCACTCGCGAGGGCTGAGCGAAGCCCTAGCGCCGTCCCTTGAAGAAGTCCTTCAGCAAGTCGCCGCACGCTCCGGCGAGAACGCCGGACTCCACCTCGACCTCGTGGTTCAGCCGTGGATCCCGAACCAGATCGCCGAGCGACCCCGCGAACCCGGCCTTCGGGTCTTTCGCGCCGAAGACCAGGCGCTCGATCCGCGCTAGCACCATCGCGCCGGCGCACATGGCGCAGGGTTCGAGCGTGACGTAGAGCGTGCAGCCTTCCAGGTGCCAGTTCCCGATCGTCTCGCTCGCCGCCCGGAGTGCGCGGATCTCGGCATGGCCGGTCGGATCCTGCTGACGCTCGCGGACGTTTCGTCCCTTCCCGACGATCTTGTCGCCGATCGCAACGACGGCGCCGACCGGCACGTCGCCCCAGTGCGCGGCAGACTGTCCCTCCTCGATCGCCGCGCGCATCAGTTCCTTATCGAGGTCGGTCGCCATCTCAGTACCGGTCCATGTCGCGGAGGCGGTCGTCGGAGATCCCGAAGAAGTGCGCGATCTCATGCTCGACGGTGTGCGTGATGAGAGCACGCAGCTGCTCCTCGTCGCGGGCGCTACGCTGGATCGTGCTGCGGTACAGCGTGATGGTGTCGGGCAACACGCCCGCGTAGCCCGCGCCGCGCTTGGTCAGTGGGATGCCGTGGTAGAGGCCGAGGAGGTTCGGCTGGTCGGGCGGCGGGACCTCGATCACGACCACCTCGACGTTCTCCATCCGTTCCAATACCCACGGGGGCAAGCCGTCGAGCGCATCGGCGACGAGCCCCTCGAATCGTTCGCGCGTGACCATGCGGTCAGACTACGGCGGTTCAACCCTTCTTGGCCGCGAGGGCCGAAAGGGCCTCCAGGACGCAGCGATGCGCGAGGGCCGCGGTCACGTCCGCATGGTCGTAGGGCGGCGAGACTTCGACGACGTCCATGCCGACGAGGTCGACGCTGCCCACGATCTGGCGGACGGCGCGCAGCAACTCTCGCGGCAGCATGCCACCCGGCTCCGGCGTCCCGGTCCCCGGCGCGCTCCCAGGGTCGACGACGTCGACGTCGATCGAGAGGTAGATGCAGTCCGGGCCGTCGAGCGCTTCGGCGATCGCGTCGGCGATCACGGCCTCGGCTCCTCGCTCCTCGATCTCGACCATCCTGTGCCAGCGCAAGCCCCGCTCCTTCATCCACTCGAAGGTGTCGCGCTCGGGCCAGTAGCCACGCAGCCCGATCTGTACGAAGTTGGGGCCCGCCACCCAACCCTCTTCGATCAGCCGGCGCATAGGCGTGCCGTGCGAGACGAGCGAGCCCCACACGTCGTTGCCCGTGTCGGCATGTGCGTCGAAGTGCACGACGCCGACCTTCCGAGGGTCGCGCGCCCGCGCCACGGCGGCGGCCGAGGGGTACGTGACGGAGTGATCGCCCCCGAGGACGATCGGGATGGCACCGGTGCGCGCGACACGCCACACCTTCTCGTGGATCACGCGGAGGCCCCGCGAGAGCCGCGACGCCACCACGGGCGCGTCGCCCGCGTCGACGGCCTTGATCTTCGAAAGGACCTCGGTCTCCAGCTGGATCGACCACAGGTCGCCGGAGTGGTACGTCGCTTGTCGGATCGCGCGCGGTCCGTAGCGAGCGCCGGCGCGGTTCGAAGCGCCGTCGTCGATCGGGGCGCCGACGATCGCAACCTCCGCGCCGCTCGCTTCGAAGCTCTGGTCGTCGGGGCACCACGGCAGTTTCTGGAACGAAGTCGATCCGACGTATGGGGGAAGGTCGTAGTCGGAGAACTCGGTGTACTCGTCCTCGGGGCTGAGCTCACTCTGGTCGATCCGGAACTCGCGCTCGGTCACGTTCGGACCCCTCGTTGTCGGGCATCGGCACGCTACCCCTTCGTGCGCGGGTTGGACAAGCTCAGCAGATCCGCGGGAGCTGGTCGCCGGTGAGGAGCAGCAGCGGCCGCGTCACGCCGAGGCCGGTCTTCAGCGACACCTTCGGAGAGCCGTCGCCAACCGTACCGATCGTGGCGGCGTTCGCGCCGAGGGGGTTCGCGCGCGCGGCGGCGAGGACGTTGTCGGCGTCCTCCGGAGAGACTATGGCGACGCAGACCCCTTCGTTCGCGACGTAGAGAGGGTCGAGACCGAGCATCTCGCAAGCGGCGCGGACGGCGGGGAGCACCGGAACGTCGCTCTCGACCGCAGTGATCGATACGCGGGAGGCTTCGGCCAGTTCGTTCAGCACACTCGCGAGACCTCCGCGGGTCGCGTCGCGCAGGCACCGGACATCCCCGGCGGCAAGCATCGCCTCGACGAGACCGGTGAGCGGCGCGGTATCTGAGACGAGCTCGGACTCGAACTCGATCCCGGCGCGTCGCGACATCACGGCGACCCCGTGCGAGCCGACCGGAGCGGAAACGAGGACGACGTCGCCGGGTCGCGCGCGAGCGGGGCCGACCTCGACCCCTTCGGGCACGACGCCGATCCCCGAGGTCGTGATGAACAGCCCATCGGCGCTGCCGCGTTCGACGACCTTCGTGTCGCCTGTAACCAGGGCGACGCCTGCCAGCTTGCACGCCTCCGCCATCGACGCCGTGACGATGCCGAGCGTCGCCATCGGCAGCCCTTCCTCGAGGATCAGCGCGGCCGAGAGGTACAGCGGCTTGGCGCCCATCATCGCGAGATCGTTCACGGTTCCGTTGATCGCCAGCTCGCCGATGTTCGACCCGGGGAAGAACGCCGGCTGGACCACGAACGAGTCCGTGCTGAACGCGAGCCTGACGCCGTTCACCTCGACCACGGCCGCGTCACCGAGGCGGGAGAGCTGCGATGCGTCGCCGTCGCTTCCGGACAGGACCGGGACGAACAGCTCGCGGATCAGTTGCGCGGTGAGCTTCCCGCCGCTGCCGTGGCCCAACAGGATCGTCTCGCCAGGCGGAAGCGGGACCGGGCAGACCATCTGGAACTCGCGTTCCCCGGCGTTCACGTCGCAGCCTCCACGCGTTCTCGTCCGGCCAAGAAGTATGCAGCGCAGGCGCCTTCGGAGGACACCATCGGGGCGCCGAGCGGCTTCTCGGGCGTGCAAAGCGTGCCGTAGGCCGGACACTCACTCGGTTTCGCGCGACCCCGGAGAACGAGTCCGGCGATGCAGATCTCGGACTCGCTCGCTGGGACACCTTCGCGCGGGAAGAGGAGTTCGGCGTCGTGGGCTCGGTAGGCCTCACGCAGGCGAAGCCCGCTCTTCTCGATCACGCCGATCCCGCGCCAGGCGCGATCGCACGTCTCGAACACCTCGGCGACGACCGCCTGTGCGGGAGCGTTGCCGTCCCGCTGCACGGCTCGCACGTATTGGTTCTGCACCTCCGCGCGGCCCTCCTCGAGCTGTTTCACCGCCATGAGGATGCCTTCGAGCAGGTCGATCGGCTCGAAGCCCGTTACGACGAGTGGCACGCCGAATCCGCGCGCGATCGGCTCGTACTCACGCCAGCCCTGCACCGCGCATACGTGGCCGGGCGCGAGGAACCCCTGTACGCGGTTCCCCGGCGACACGAGGATCGCCATGATCGCCGGCGGCACCAGGACGTGCGCCACGAGCAGCGCGAAGTTCGCGATACCGAGCTGCTTCGCCTGCCGAACCGCCATCGCGTTCGCAGGCGCGGTCGTCTCGAAGCCGACCGCGAAGAACACGATCGTCTTGTCCGGGTTCCGCCGAGCGATCTCCAGCGCGTCGAGAGGCGAGTAGACGACGCGCACGTCGCCGCCCGCCGCGCGCGCCATGAAAAGGTCCTCCTCGGAACCAGGCACACGGAGCATGTCTCCGAACGAACACAGGATCGCGTCGGGCCGTTTCGCGGTAGCTATGGCGTCGTCGATGAGCGCGAGCGGCGTGACGCACACGGGGCAACCGGGTCCGTGGACCAGCTCGACGTTCGACGGCAGCAACTGGTCGATCCCCTGGCGGATCAGGGTGTGGGTCTGCCCGCCGCAGACCTCCATCAGCACCCAAGGCCGCGTGGCCGCTCGTGCGATGTCCTCCAACAGGGCGCGGGCGATCCGTTCGTCGCGGTACTCATCGAGGAACTTCACCCGCGCACCCCCTCCGGGTCCTGCGGCAGGTCGATGCCCTCGAGGTTCCCCATCTCCTCCAGCAAGGCGTAGGAGCGGGCAGCCTCCTCTTCGTCGACGATGGAGATGGCGAACCCGACGTGGATCACGACGAAGCGCCCAACCTCAACCTCCGGCGCGTATTCGAGGCAGACCTTCCGCTTGATCCCCCCGAAGTCGGCGGTTCCCATCCGCAGGCCTTCCTCCTCGAAGACCTCGATCACCTTGCCCGGAACGCCGAGGCACATCCCGCTATCCCCCCCTCCGCCCGTGCGCGACCAGTACCTGCCCGAGCGCGATCCCGCCGTCACCGACCGGAACCTCGCGCGGCACAAACACCTCGAACCCGCTCGCATCCAGTCGGGTGACCAGGTCGGTGAGCAGCAGGTCGTTCATGAACACGCCACCGCCTAGACACACGCGGCGGAGCCCCGTTCCCTCTCGGATCTCCCGGCACACATCGAAAGCCACGACCGCGATCGTCGCATGGAACCGGCCGGCGACGACACCCGCGGAGACCCCCGCCGTAAGGTCGGCCACGACCGCCCCCACGATCGGGCGCGTGTCGACTACGACTCGCCCCTGCTCGCGGGCGAGCTCGAACGGGTATCCGCGTGCGTCGGCTGCGGCCGCCTGCTCGAGCAAAATCGCAGGTTGCCCTTCGTAGGTGGCCCGGCGGCATACGCCCGCAAGGGCCGCTACGGCATCGAACAACCGTCCCATGGAACTCGTCATCGGCGAGGCGAGCCCCGACGCGATCTGGCCGGTGACGGCGTCGACGTCCCTCGCGTCGTCTCCCAACAGAACGGAAGTTGCGTCGAGGCAACCCGCGTCGGCCGCGTGCGCGATCGCCATCCGAACCGGTTCGCGCACGGCCGCGTCTCCCCCCGGCTGCCGCACAAGCCGAAGGTGGCCGAGTCGCTCAGCGTGCGACGCGTCACAGGCGAAGAACTCACCGCCCCACCCGGTTCCGTCCTCACCGAGCCCGAACCCGTCGAACGCGACACCGATCACCGAGCCCTCCAACCTATGCTCCGCCATAACCGCAGCAACGTGTGCGTGGTGGTGTTGGACGGCGACCGAGGGTAACCCGAGGGACTCCGCGAACCGCGTCGTCAGGAAGTCCGGATGCAGGTCGTGCGCGACGACCTCCGGTTCGAGACCGAATATCTCCCGATACCGTTGCAGCGCATCGGTATACGCGCGCATCGCTTCTTCGGAGTCGAGATCGCCGACGTGCTGGGAGAGGAAGGCGCGGTCACCGCTCGCCAGGCAGAACGCCCCGTGCAGCTCCGCTCCGACACCGAGCGTCGGAGCGACCGACACGCCGAGCCCGATGGGCGAGGGCGCGTAGCTCCGCGCCCTGCGCATCAGCACCGGCGCGTCCCGCCACACGCGCGTCACGCTGTCGTCGTAGCGCGAGACGATCTCACGGTCGTGGACGAGGAACGCGTCCGCGACCCTCGATAGTCGCTCCCGCGCGTCGTCGTTGGAGATGCAGATCGGCTCGTCGCTGCGGTTCCCGCTCGTCATGACCAGCGGTCGGTCGGCTTCGCGCAGCAGCAGATGGTGCAAGGGCGTCGACGGCAACATCGCACCCTGCCGGCGATGCGCCGGCGCCACTGACGGGGCGAGCCGTCCGAGATCCCGCACCAACACGATCGGCGCCGTCCTTGACTCGAGCAAGGCGACTTCGGCTGCGGTCATCTCGAACAGCCCCCGTGAAGCCTCCACATCGGCGGCCATCACCGCGAACGGCTTATCAGGGCGGGCCTTCCGCCGGCGGAGTTCCGAAACCGCATCTTCGTTCGTCGCGTCGCACGCGAGGTGGAATCCGCCGAGCCCTTTGAGGGCGACGATCTCGCCACGAGCCAGCCGGGACGCGGCTTCGCCCACCGGGTCTCCCCGGGCCGGCGACCAACCGGACCCGAGCAAGGACAGCTTCGGTCCGCAGGCGGGACAAGCGACCGGCTCCGCGTGGAACCTCCGGTCACCGGGATCCAGATACTCGCGCGCGCAGTCCTCGCACATCGGGAACACACTCATGCTGGTTCGTTCGCGGTCGTACGGGAGCCGTTCGATGATCGTGAACCGGGGCCCGCAATCCGTGCAGTTGATGAACGCATACCGGAAGCGGCGGTCTCGCGGATCGAACAGCTCGCTCAGGCAAGCCTCGCACGTGGCGACATCGGGCGAGACGAGCCGTTCACCGCCCTCGCCTACCCCGCTCTCCGCGACCGCGAACCCGTCGAACCCCTCGGATGGAACTGGAGTCCACCGGACTTCCTCGATCCGAGCGAGGGGCGGCGCCTCGTCCGTGATCGCCGCGCAGAACCGTTCGAGTACGGCCGGCTCCGCTTCTGCGTGGATCCTCACGACGCCGGCGTCGTTGCGGACCCATCCCGTGACCCTAAGGCCGCCCGCGAGTCGCCAGATGAAAGGCCGGAAACCGACGCCCTGGACCACTCCCCGGACCTCGATCTCGCGAGCGGTCGTCGCTCGCGCACGTCCGGACGCGACCCTGGCCACCGCCGACCTCCGATCCATCCCTATGTATGCCATCGTGGCCGGGTCCGGAGCAACAGGGGCGGGTCACACGACCCTAGGGAACGCGGGCCGAACGTCCCAGCCGTCTACCTAGATGCTCGCGCCGCCCTCGATCGCGCACGCGTCTATCGCCCGATGAGGACCCGCTGACGTGCCTCGATCACGGCAGCTTTCGCGCGCAAGCGGGCCTCTTCCTCGGCCCGCCTGGCGGCGGCTACAGCGACATCTTCTTCAGTGTAGACGGGGAAGTTCTCCACGAGGAACAGATACGCGAGCGCGACGGCGGCCGCGAGGCCGATCACGAACCCGACCTCCATCCACGCCGGCCTGTAGAAGCCCTGGCCCGTCGACGCCGCCATCCCGGTGATCACGATGTCGTATCGGTTCAGCACGACACCGCCGATCGCGAACGCCGAGGCCGTCACGATGCCCTGACGCGACGCACGCACCGACGGCGTCATGAACATCAACATCGGCAGTACGACGCCGAGGCCGAGCTCGACGAGCGCGATGTTGCCGAGGAGGCTGCCGCTGAACAGCTCCGGCAGCACGCCGCGGACCCAGTAGTCGCTGACCTTCAGCGCGAGGTAGACGAACATGACCCCGCCCGAAAGCCGAACCATCTCGCCGAGGATCCGCATGTGCACGGGCCGTCCGTAGGTCTTCTCCGCGACGAAGTTCTCGATCGTCACCACCGAGGAACCGATGTAGAAGGAGGTGAAGACCGCGAACACCGGCAGGAGCATCGACCACCACAGCGGGTCCTCGCGGCCTTTCGCGATCACGTAGAGCGAGCAGAGCGCCGACTGGTGGAACACCGGAAGGATCGCGCCGAGGATGAGCAGCGGTGCGTAGATCTTCTTCAGGACTCTGTGCAGTAGCGGGAACGGGATCCGCTCTTCGAATATGTACAGGAACTCGACGACCTGCACGACCGTGTACGCGCTGATGCAGTAGTACAACTCGAACATCACCGAGTGGACGCCCCAGGAATAGAGCGGGTGCCATGCGTTGTACCACTGCCCGAGATCCAGGATGAGGGCGCTGCACACCATCAGGTAGCCGAGCAGCGACACGACGAAAGCGCCGCGTTCGATGTCGTGCCAGCGCTTCCTCCCCATGAAGTGGACCATGAGCGCGGTGGAGTACCCGGCCCCGGCCAGTGCGACGCCGGTCAGCTTCCACCACGTCCAGAGCGCCCACGGCCAACGGTCGGTGAGGTTCGTCGGCCGGCCGAGGCCGAACACGAGCCGGTAGGCGATGAGGAACAGCCCGATCACGAGGAGCACGGCCAAGAACATGCGGAACGGTGTCCAGTGAAAGGTCCACCGCTGCCGCGTCTTGTCGTAGGGCGTCGGATGCGCGTTCACACCCTCACCCCCTCGTTCGTCGCAGCGTTCCCTTCAGCTTTCGCGGCTCCTTCGGCTTCCTCCGCTTCGAGGAGCAGCTTCCTCCGTCGCAGGTACAGCGAGATGATGGTCGCGCCCAACCCGGCCGCAACAGGCGGGAGCAGTCGCGTGATCTCCCACGTGTATCGGGGAAGTGGCGTGGTGGGCAAGCCGGTGCGGAACCCGAGCTCTTCGAACGGCACGTCGGAGATGTACAGCATCGACGTTCCACCGACCTCGGTCTCGCCGTAGACGTGCGGGACGTACTTGTAGGTCTGCGAACCGATCCGCCGCCAGGCCTCCTGGAGCAGTTCCCCTCTCTTGCCGAACGTCAGGGTCCCGACCGGGCACACCTCGGCGCAGGCGGTGGGCTTGCCCTGCGAGGTGCGCTCTACGCAGAAGTCGCACTTCTCAACGCGGCCGAAGGTCTTGTCCCATTCGAACGTCGGTACGCTGAAAGGACACGCCATGAGGCAGTAGCGACACCCCACGCACAGGTCGCCGTCGTAGGTCACGGCTCCAGTCGGAGACTTCTTCAGGGCCTTTACGAAGCACGCCGAAGCACACGCCGGCTCGAGACAGTGCATGCACTGCGACTTCACGAAGCGGGTCTGGCCGTCGCGGCCGCGGACCGACTCCGTCTTCACCGCGGTCCAGTTGCTCGACGCGAGCTCGGCGTCGGGGCCGCGGGCCGGCTGGTCCTCGCGCCAGGCAAGGCCATTGTCCGTCTTGCATGCGTTCACGCAGCGGCCGCAGCCGACGCACCGCGTCAGGTCGATCAAGAGGGCGGGATCGTTCGCGTGTTCCTCCGCGAGTTGCCTGCCGAGCGGGCTCTCTCGCTTGCGCGGCTGCGGGATGGTCGCGGCGACGCTCGCCGCACCGGCCGTTACGACGAGACCTTTGAGGAACCTCCTCCGGCTCGGGTCGCTGGGTTCGTCCCTGCGATCCGTTCCGGCAGCTACCGCGGACATCGTCGCCTCCGCTCGGATGCCTTCATCCCTATGCTCATAGATTCGTTCGGAGAGGCCGGATCGATATAGGCCCACGGTCCCGCACTGATGTGGGACCGGCCTTAGGGAAACGGCCTCAGGACCCTAGTGTGTCCATGAGGCTCTTGGCCTCGGCGACGATCCCTCGTACCAGGTCCGGGAAGGCCGCGGAGACGGCAGCCGAAAGTGGTTGCCCCGCTTCGGCTCCGGCCGCCTCAACCCCGAGGAACACAACCCGAGGGATGCGCCCGAGCGCGGCCGCCAGACCAACCGCCTCCCCCACGCCGAACCCATGCGAGGAAAGCGAGGAACCGATGTCCGCGGTCAATCCGTCGGGGCCCGCTTCTATGCGGACGAGCTCGCCGGGATGGCGCTCGCCGCCGGGTGAGCGGACGGCGTCGACCACGAGCGCCGCGTCGACGCCGTCCAGAAGGTCGAGGATGCGCAGGCCGAGTCCCGCCTCGATCACCTCTACCCCTGGGAGCACCTCGAGCATCGATCGCGCGTCGCGCACCGCGAGCAAGCCCGCAGCGTCGTCGCCGAGATCCTCACTGCCGCAGGCGATAACGCGAACCGAAGCCATCGGCGACTCATCGCCGCTCTATGTCGAGCCGCAGGAAGTGCGTCGCGCAGGAGATGCAAGGGTCATAGTTGCGGATGACCATCTCGCACAGGCGCGTCAGCTGTTCGTCGGAGCTGTCGAGGACGCCGGGGACGAACGCGCGCAGGTCTTCTTCCATATGCCGCAGGTTCTGCGAGGTGGGCGGGACGATCTTCGCTTCGCGGATGATGCCGTCGTCGCCGACGTCGTAGCGGTGGTACAGGGTCCCACGCGGCGCCTCCGTCACCCACGTCGCGCGGCCGGCTCGCGGCGTCACCTCCACTTGCGGCGGCTCGGGCGGCTCGTAGTTCGTGATGATCCGAACGGATCCCTCGAGGGCGACCGCCGTTTCGGCGACCCGCGCGGCCATCGAGAAGAACGGGTCGGACTCCGGGAGCACGAGTCCCGCTCGCCTCGCGCACTCGCGCGCGACCGGCGTGAGGCGGTCGGCGTTCAGGTTGATCCTCGCGAGCGGGCCGACGAAGTACGGCGTGCCGGTGTCGGCCATCACCGAGTGAAGCGCGTTCGAATGCTCGACGTGCAGCTCGCGGGAGACCTGCTCGAAAGTCACCGCATCGAACACGCGGCCGTTCGTGGACTCGAGGCCACCCTCGTTCATCGGGTACTCCTCGGGGTTCGTCATCGCGACCATCTCGGCCGGGCGCGGGAAGGCTGGCCTCGGGAACGACGCGACGAGGTCGGCGATGCCGGGCATCTGCGCGAGGGCGGCTTCGAGTCGGGGCAGGAACGGATCGAGGTCGCGCTTGCGGGGGGCCTTCGAGAAACCGCCAACCCGCGGGGAGACCGGATGGATCTCCCGGCCGCCCACCGCGGCGAGCAGGTCGTTGCCGACCCGCTTGATCGAAAGCGCCAGCTCGACGAGGTCCTTGTGGTCCTTCGCCATCGCGAGCGCGCTCTCATAGCCGAGGAAGTCCGGCGCGGCGAGCAGGAAGATGTGCAGCACGTGGCTCTCGATCCATTCGGCGCAGTACAGGAGCCGGCGCAACTCGTGCGTCCCAGGCGAGACCTCGACGCCGAACAGCCGCTCGAGGCCGTGCACCGCGCTCATCTGGTAGGCGACCGGGCAGATGCCGCAGATCCTCGGCACGATGTCGGGGACCTCGCTGTAGTGACGGCCGGCCAGGAACGCCTCGAAGAACCGCGGCGGCTCGTAGATCTCGAGCCGAAGGTCGACGATCTCACGTCCCTCGAGCGTGAGGTGCAGCGCGCCCTCGCCTTCGACGCGGGCGATCACGGGAACCTCGACCGACCGATGGGTCACGCCGAGGCCACCTCCTCCTCAAGCGCGTCGGCCGCCTTACGGAACGGGGGCGCCCACCCGGTGATGAACCGGAACTTGTCGGCCGCCTCCTTAGGCGAGAGGCCGAGGTCAATGAACCGCCGGCCCAACGAGGCGGTGTTCGGAGGCTGCGAGGGTCCGAAGCAGCCGTAGCACCCTCGGTCGAACGCGGGACAGAGAGCACCACAACCGGTTCGCGTGACCGGACCGAGGCACGGTTCCCCCTTCGCGACGATCACGCAGACGTAGCCTCGGCGCTTGCACTCGATGCACACCGGAGACGTGGACACGCGAGGAGCCGCGCCGGCGAGCAGGGAGGCGATCGCGCCCAGCAACTGGCCGCGATCGACCGGACAGCCGGTCAGCTCGTAGTCGACGCGAACGTGCTCGGCGATCGGCGTGGAGGTCTCGAGTGAGTTCACGTACTCCGGTGTCGGGTAGACGGTCCGTATGAACCCGTCCAGGTCGCGCGTGTTGCGGAGCGCCTGGATGCCGCCCGAGGTCGCGCACGCGCCGATCGTGATGAGCACGGCGGTTTGCTCGCGGATCTCCTTAACCTGTTCGACCTGCTCGGGGGTAGAGATCGAACCCTCGACCAGCGTGACGTCGTACGGGCCGGGCTCGACGTGCGAGGTCGCCTCCGCGAAGTTGACGATGTCGATGGCACCGGCGAGCTCGAGCAGTGCCTCCTCCGCATCCAGCAGCTGCAGCTGACAGCCGTCGCAACTCGCCATCTTGAAGACGGCAACCCGCGGCTTCGCCACGGCGACCTCGCTCACAGCTCGCTCACCTCCATGAGAGGGCCGATCTCGTCGTAGCGGAACACCGGCCCATCCGCGCAGACGAACTTCGGGCCGAGCTGACAGTGACCGCAGAGCTTCACGCCGCACTGCATGTTCCGCTCCATCGAAAGCCATATCCTCCGTTCGGGAACGCCGCGGGCGAGAAGGTCCCGGATGGCGAAGCGCATCATGATTTCCGGCCCGCAGGTGAAGACCGTCGTCACGCGCGGGTCGATGTGGGCCTTTGGGAAGAGCGTCGTGACCACGCCTTCGTCGTAGGGCCAGGAATCGTCCGCGATATCGACCGTGAGCAGCAGCTCGATACCGCGAGACCTCAGCCAGTTCGCCCACATGTCCATCTCGTACGGGTACAGGATGTGCTCGGGCCCGCGGGCTCCGACCAGCACGATCAACCGGCGGAACGAGCCGCGGTGGCGGATCGCCGTATAGACGGCGGAGCGCAGCGGCGCCATGCCGAGGCCACCGGCGACGATGAGGAGATCCCCGCCCCGGGCTTGCGCGATAGGCCACGGACGACCGAACGGCCCGCGGATGGTGATCTCGTCGCCCCGCTTCAGATCCTTGAACGCGTTCGTCACCCGACCGCACGCCCTGATGGTGTGGCCGAGTATCAGCGGCCGCGCCGGGTCCGAGGAAACGCTCACCGGGATCTCACCGACCCCGAACAGGCCGAGCATGTTGATCTGCCCGGGCTCGAATCGGTAGGCGCGCCGCACGATCGGATCCTCCAGGACTGCCCAATAGGTGAAGGTCTCGTACGCCTCGATCGCCACGCGACGGATGGTCGCCACCTTGCGCCGGACGCCGCCTGCGATCTCCGCCTCGGAGACGGCGGCCATGCTCATGCCGTCACTGCCTCCGCGAGCCGGACCTCGCCGTCGGTGGCTCGGATGGCATTGATCTCCTGCGTCACGTCGATGCCGACCGGACACCAGGTGATGCACCGGCCGCAGCCCACGCAACCCGACGTCCCGAACTGGTCGATCCACGAAGCGAACTTGTGCGTGAGCCATTGTCGGTACCGCGACCGCACGCTATGGCGAACCTCGCCCGCGGCCATGTGGGAGAACTCCTCGCTGAAGCAGCTCGCCCACTCGCGCGTTCGCGTCGACTCGGTGCCTGTGATCGAGATGGAGTCGACCACGTCGTGGCAGAAGCAGGTGGGACAGACCATCGTGCAGTTCGTGCACGCGAGGCATCGCGCGGCGACGTCGTCCCACCGCGGATGTTCACGGTTGCGGTAGAGCAGGTTGGGCATGTCGGAGATGTCGACCGTGCGCCCCATGTCGGCAACCGCTCGTTCGGTAACCGCGAGGGAAGCGCGATCTTCATCCATCGTGGCCTCGCGCGATGCGAGCGCCGTCAGCAACTCCTCCCCGAGCGGCGTGCCTGCCTCGATCGTGAAGCCGTCGTCGAGTTCCGTCAGCGCGAGGTCGTAGCCGAACGAACACCGAGGTCCGGTTCCCATCGAGGAGCAGAAGCAGGTCTTTCCCGGGAACTCGCAATTCAGGCCGATGAAGACGGCGGACTCGCGGCGAGCGCGATAAGCGGGATCGGCGATCATGAACACTCGATCCTGCACCTCGATCGCGTGCAGGTCACACGAACGCAGGCCGACGAACGCGTACTTCGTGCTCGGCAGCGCTGGCGGCTCCACCGTGAGGTTGCCGTTCGCTCGTGACGTGTTCAGAACCACCTCGCGCGACGGGAAGAGGAACGACTTGCCGGAATCGGGGCCGTGCGCCCACGCGAACAGGCGGTCGTCGTCCGTTCGCTCTAGCCGATAGCTACCCGGTCCCTGTATCTCGCGGACTCCCCGAGGCAGCTCGGCGACGCCATCGATGCGATCGAGGACGATGGCGCCGTCCCTCACGGTCGGGCCGATCAGCTCGTGGCCACGCTCAACCAAGAGGGCGAGGAGCCCCGCGAAACCCCGACGGTCCAGGTACCTCATCGCTCTGCCTCCCGACTGTAGCCTCTCGGAAGCCGCCGGTCTTCTTCACGGACGACCGGCACGAGGTTCCGGGGCCGAACGTCCCTGCGCACCTGGGGCCCGACGGCTTCGGGTCGCGTAGCCTTGCAGCCATGCCGGAGGCCCTCCTCACCGACCTTTACGAGCTGAACATGGCCGCGAGCTATCTCCGGCGCGGCATGGACCAGCCGGCGACCTTCTCTCTCTACATCCGAGCGCTCCCTCCCAACCGCGGTTTCCTGGTCGCAGCGGGCCTGGAGCCCTGCCTGGACTTCCTAGAGTCGTTCGCCTTCACCGAGGCGGACCTCGCGTACCTGTCCGGCGAGCTCGGGTTCGACGCCGACACGCTGGAGGCCTTCCGCCGGCTGCGTTTCGAGGGCGAGGTCTGGGCGGCCCCAGAGGGAAGGATCGTCTACGCGCACGAGCCGCTGCTAGAGATCACCGCGCCGATCGCCGTCGCGCAACTGGTGGAGCCCCATCTCTTGAACCTCGTCACGTTCCAAACGAACATCGCGTCGAAGGCGGCGAGGTGCCGTTTGGCCGCGCGCGACCGAGATCTTGTCGACTTCTCGCTGCGGCGAACCCAAGGTCTCGACGCGGCGATGGCGGTGGCGCGGTGCACCGCGATGGTCGGGTTCGTCGCGACGAGCAACGTCGAGGCCGCTCGTGCCTACGGCCTGCGCGCGGCCGGAACGATGGCGCATTCCTACATAGAGTCCTTCCCGACGGAGGCCGACGCGTTCCGCGCTTTCGCGAAGGACTTCCCGAAGCAGACCACGTTCCTCGTCGACACCTTCGACACGTTGAACGGCGTCCGAACGGCGATCGACGTGATCGGGGAGCTCCACCTCGAAGACCACCTCGGCATCCGGCTCGACAGCGGGGACCTCGACTCGCTGTCCCGCGAAGCCCGCCGGATCCTCGACGGAGCCGGCATGGAGCGCGTTCGCATATTCGCGAGCGGCGGCTTGGACGAGATGGACGTCGACAGGCTCGTCAGCGCCGGCGCGCCGATCGACGCCTTCGGCATCGGAACCCGGATGGGCGTAGCTGCCGACTCGCCGTACCTGGATTCGGCATACAAGCTCGTCGAGTACGACGGCCGTCCGATGCTGAAACTCTCGGCGGCCAAGGCATCCGCTCCGGGACGCAAGCAGGTGTTCCGCAGCGTAGCGGCGGACGTCATCGGCCTCCGCGACGAGCCCGTCCTAGCAGGCATGGAGCCGCTCCTCGTTCCAGTGATGCTGGACGGGAAGAGGACCGAACCCGCGCGCTCGATCGCTTCCGCGCGGGCTAGGTTCGAGGCCGACCTCGCGAGGATCCCAGTGGCCGCGACGCGCCTGACCGATCCCGACGCGCGCGAAGCCAGCTTCTCCGAGGCGCTCGAGCGGCTGACGTACGAGGCCCGCGCCGACGCCCTCCGCCGCGCCGGCATCTCGCGCTGACACCCTCCCTCCCGCTCCCTTCCCAGCCCTTCACCGTCGAGGTGGAGCCGGTCGTAACGCGCCTGAAGGAGACCGAGCGAGTGGCCTGAGCGACTGCACCACAAGGCGGAAGGGGGCGGGCCTGCGGTCCGCCCCTCCGCTCTACTGGACCTCGACGTCGGCGGCGCCGGCGTCGATGGAAAGCTCTACGCGGTGCTCGGCGTCGTCGAAATCCGGCGAGCGGTAGAAACCCCCCGCCTGCGGGAAGCGCGCCTGGTCGACCCTCACGCTCGTCAGCCCGCCATGCACCTCGATCTGGGCGGCCATCCTCGTCGGAACGATCACACGCACCTTTGCCGCGCCGGCCTTCACTCGGGCCGTCAGCCGTCCGGTCGAGGGCAGCGTGAGGTCGGTGCGACTCGCGCCGGTCTCCAGTTCGAGGTCGGTGACCTTGAGGTCGGTGAGGTCCACTTCGGCCGAGCTCGCACCGGTGCGCAACGAGAGCGAGATGGGAACCAGCCGGCTAACGCCTACGGTCCAGTCGAGCGGTCCCCCTCCCCCGCGGCGCCAAGCTTTGCCAAGGCGATGCCCGCGCGAGGAAAACGTGACCTCGAGGCGATCGCCGTTCCGTTGGACCTTCTTGTCGATCCCGCCGTTGAACGTCCCCTCGATCAGGTTGTCGCCGGCGAGGGAGGATCGCAGCGTCAGCCGCCCCGCGCCGTGGTTCAGCCGGATGCGGGCCTCGGTCGCACCGTCGAGCGGAACCTGCTCCGTCGAAGTGAACGCCTCGCGCCCGCGACGCGGGATCGCCGAAAGCATCAGCCCGGCGCCGGCGGCGATCAGGATCACCGGCCACAACGCGGCGTCGCTCTCGATCGCGCCGACGTCCTGGAGGAAGAACACCCCGCCTATCGCGAAGATCACGAGCGGGCCGACGAGGCCTTC
>JBGPKY010000002.1:0-37342 GCA_041486205.1 Actinomycetota bacterium | reverse complement strand
GGAACTGCACCCCCTCCGGTGTGATCTCGCGCGTTCGCGGTTTCCCGATGTCGTGCAACAGCGCGGCGAGGCGCAGCACGATGTCGGGCTCGCAGCGCTCGATCACGGCGAACGTGTGGTGCAGCACGTCCTTGTGCTTGTGGACGGGGTCCTGCTCGAGTTGCAGCGCAGGCAGTTCCGGCAGGAACTCCTCCGCCAACCCCGTTCTGACGACGAGCTCCAGAGCCTTCGAAGGCCTCGCCCCGAGCAGCAGCTTGCCGATCTCCTCGCTGATCCGCTCGGCCGAGACGATCGACATCCGCTCGTGCATCCGCGACATCGCATCGACCACGCGTGGAGAAGGCGACGCCTCCAACTGCGAGACGAAACGCGCGGCGCGCAACATCCGAAGCGGGTCGTCGGAGAATGCGACATCCGGCGCGAGTGGCGTGTCGAGCCGTTTAGCCACCAGGTCCCTGACGCCGCCGAACGGGTCGATGAACTCGCCCTCTGGCAGCCGCACCGCCATCGCGTTGATCGTGAAGTCCCGCCGCGACAGGTCCGACTCGATATCGTGCGCGAAGGTCACGGCGGGTTTGCGTGTCTCCTCCGGGTACACCTCTTCGCGGAACGTGGTGATCTCGAAGACGCGGTCGCCCTTGCGCGCCCCCACCGTCCCGAACCTCACACCGACGAGGTACTGCCTGTCGGCCCAGCCGCGCAGCACCCTCGTCGTCTCGCTCGGCGGGGCGTCCGTCGCGAAGTCCAGATCGCCCTCTGCTTGCTCGCGCCCCATCAATAGGTCACGCACGACGCCGCCGACGAGGAAGAGCTGGAACCCTGCCAGACGGAAGCGTTCGCCGAGCTCGACGGCGACAGAAGGGACCTCAAGATGCGCGCCCTCGCGAGGGCGAGTGGGGTCGGCCATGACGTCCCGAGGATACCCCCGCCGCCCCTCCCGGCTGTGATGACGGTCGGGCGCTCGCGGTGCCTTTCGGTTACGCCCGGCACCCCTTCGAGCGGGCGGCTCGGCGCGCGGCGGGCGAGACGGGCTAGCTAGCGAGGGTGGGGATGCCCCGCGTCAATGCTCCGCGCAGCGCCAGGTTGAAGTCGTGGGGGTGCGAGGAGACCGCCCTGGCGTCATCTTCGGTCACCAGGCCTTCCTGCACGAGTTTCACGAGCGCCTGATCGAACGTCTGCATCCCGTAGTACGTGCCCTCCGCGATCACGTCGGCGATCGAGTACGTGGCTTCCGGATCCATGATCCGCTCCTGCACGCGGCCGTTGCAGATCAACACCTCGACGGCTGGCACGCGCCCCTTGCCGTCGGCGCGCGGGACGAGCCGCTGCGAAACGACCCCACGCAGGGCGCCGGCCAACGACGTGCGCACCTCCCGTTGCTGCTGGGGCGGGAAGAGGTCCAGGATCCGGTTCAGCGTCTCGGTAGCGTCGATCGTGTGCAGCGTCGAGATGACGAGGTGGCCGGTCTCGGCTGCCTGGATAGCGGACAGCGCCGAGTCGGAGTCGCGGATCTCACCGACGAAGATCACGTCGGGATCCTGACGGATGACGTGCTTCAGCGCAGTCGCATAGGAATCCGTGTCCAAGCCGATCTCGCGCTGCTCGATGATGGACTGGTCGTCCTCGTGCACGACCTCGATAGGGTCCTCGATCGTAACGATGTGATAGCGCCTCGTGCGGTTGATGTGCCCGATCATCGAAGCGATGGTCGTGGTCTTGCCCGTGCCGGTCGGGCCGGTCAGCAAGACCAGCCCACGCTGCGACTCCGCGATCGAGACCATGACCGGCGGAAGCCGCAGCTCCTCGAACGTCGGAACCTCCGAGCGCACCCGGCGGATCGCAAGTCCCACGTTGCCGCGCTGGCGATAGACGTTGATCCGGAAACGACCCACTCCCGGCAGCGTGTAGCCGAAGTCGGCCTCGTTCGCCGTCGCGAACTCCCGCGCCTTGTGCTCGGGCATAAGCGCGCGAGCGAACAGCTCGGTGTCCGAGCCGGTCAGCGCGGGGAACTGCCCGGGCGTGAGGGCGCCATCCACGCGCACGAAGGGCACGTTGCCGGCCTTGAGGTGCAGGTCGCTCGACCCCACCTCGACCGTGTATCGGAGCAGCTCAGCGATGTCCATTACTCATCCCCCGGCCCTCAGTCCTCGCTAGGTTCCCGATCGGGCTCGTTCTCCAGCTCTTGGATGTCGCCCTTTACTTCTCGGCGCGCCGCCAGCAACTTTGAGCCTCCGATGAGAAGAATCAGGATCGCCAAGATAGCCAGTCCGATGGGTGTGAGGTAGCCCTTCCAGCGGTCGTAGCTCGCCCCGATGGCGTACCCGAGCACGGAATGACCGACCCCCCAGATGACCGCCCCGGCCAGGTCGTAGGGGAAGAACCGCCGCCATTCCATGCCTGCGACGCCCGAAAGGATGAAACCCACGCTGCGCACGACCGGGATGAAGCGCCCAAGGAAGACGGTCTTGCCCCCGTGGGCCGCGTAGTAACGGTCGGCCTTGTCCAGGCGCTCGGGCGTGATGAACAGCTTGCGGCCGTGCCTCTCCAGGAACCCCCGCCCGAAACGCCGTCCGATGAAGTACCCGACGTTGTCGCCGATCACCGCGCCCGCCACAACGACCGCCATCACGATCGGCAGGGAGAGGTTCCCGATCCGCGCATAGAATCCGCCGAGGATGACGAGCGTCTCTCCGGGAACGATCACGCCGGCCCCCACGGAGTTCTCGAGGAACGTCGCCAGTCCGATGATGACGTATCCCCACGGGGCCGAGAGGTACTGGCGGAAGAACTCGACGATGCGATCGAGCACGGCGGCCAAGTATAGGGTGAGCGCCCCGAAGACTCGTCCGGTTCGAGGGCGAGCCGGCCACTGATGGAGACCCGTAGGGAGGTCTCGGCCGGTGGCGTGGTCTACCGCATCGAAGGAACAGAGGTCGAGATCGCGCTCGCGTCCAGGCGAACGCGCAAAGGTGGATTGGCCTGGGGCCTGCCGAAGGGTGGTATCGACCAGGGCGAGGCCATCGAGGAGGCGGCCGTCCGCGAGGTCCGCGAGGAGACCGGCCTCGAAGCCGAGATCGAAGCCGATCTCGGCGAGATCCGCTACTTCTACGTCTGGGAAGGCGTGCGCGTGCGAAAGGCTGTGCACTTCTTCCTGATGCGCGCTACCGGCGGCGACGTCTCGATGCACGACCACGAGATGGAAGAGGTTCGTTGGTTCGAGCTGAATACTGCGTTGAAGAAGGCCGCCTACCGAGGCGAGCGCGAGGTCCTCGAGCGCGCCGCGGGATCGCTCTGATGACGACCCTCCAGGTCGTCATCGCCATCCTCGTCGGGTTGGGAGCCGGGGTCCTCTCCGGACTGTTCGGGGTGGGCGGAGGGATCGTCACCACGCCGGCGATCAACGTCCTCCTGGGTGGCTCGGCCATCCAGGCCATAGCGACCCCGCTTCCGGTCATCTTCCCGACCTCGCTGGTCGGCGCATTCACGTACGCCCGCGCCGGCGAGGTGAGCTTCCGCGCCGCTCGATGGGCGGTAGGACCGGGCGTTGTGGGTGCCGTCGCGGGCGCCGCTCTTACCGATCAGGTCAACGCTCACTTCCTCCTATTCGTCACCGCGATCTTGATCGCGTACACGGCGGTACAGGTCCTCCTAGGGAAGAAGTTCGCGACACGTCCGAGGGGCAGCACGCCGGGTTGGCAGTACGCGTCGATCGGGCTCGTAGCCGGGTTCGTGTCAGGACTCCTCGGGATCGGAGGCGGCATCATCATGGTGCCGGTGTTCACCACCATGCTCGGGATGCCACTGAAGCGAGCCCTAGGCACCTCGCTAGTGACGATGTCGGCGTTCGTCGTGCCCGGAACCATCGTTCACGCGTGGCTCGACCACATCGACTGGGCGATCTTCGCGGCTCTGACGGTCGGCGTCGTCCCCGGAGCCAGGATCGGTGCGAAGCTCGCAATCGGAACCCGGGAGCGCACCCTTCGGATCTCGGTGGGGCTCTTCCTGATCGCCGTCGCCATCTTCTACGGGGTCCGGGAGCTCGCCGCCCTGCTCGCCCACCGGGGATAGTATGACCGCGCCGACCATGCACCGGCTCGCCGCGCTCCTCGCCATCGTTCCCGCGCTGTTCCTCGTTCCCATGTCGCCGGCCGCCGCGCAGACACCGAGCTCCGTGCGGATGACGCTCGTAACCCAGACCCCATGGAACTCAGCCGACCAACCGATGCTCGACGTACAGGTGCAAGCCGAAAATACGGGCGTTACCGCAGTTACCGATCTCTCGCTCGGCGTGACGCTCTGGGGCCCCGCTACCTCGCGCAGTGAGTACGAGCGATCGCTCGTCGCAGACCCGACGAGCGTCGGGATAGTCACGGAGACCCTCTCACGCGAAGGCTCCATCGAGGCCGGCGCCACACGAACCTTCCAGATCTCCCTCGACCTATCGACCGCCGGGCTCAGCGCGACACAGTCCTACGTCTACCCCATGAAGATCGATCTACGGAGCGCCTTCACCTCACTCGCCGCTGTTCGCTCGCCGGTCGTATACCTCGTGAGGCGCCCAGAGATCCCGCTCGCGCTGACGTGGACCTTCGTCCTATACGAACCGATCATCTTCGGGCCGGACGGCGTGTTCGAAAGTACCGCCCTGGAGCGATCGCTGGCGCCGGGAGGGCAGCTCGCGGGCGAGCTGCGCGCGTTGGCCGTACTCGCGCAGGACCCGGCCGCCGTTCCCGTCGACGTGGTCGTCGCCCCAACGCTCGTGACACAACTCCAGCGGATGCGCTCCGGCTACTCCGTCGTGGACGGCGGGACAACTCGGACGGTCGCGACCGGACAGGGCGGCGCAGCCGCCGCCGCCGATGCCCTTACGGAGCTGAAACAGATCGCTGCCGGCCCCGGAGTCGAGCTCTCGGCGCTCCCCTTCTCCTCCCCCTCACTGCCCGCACTGGTGGAGAGCGGACTCGAACGCGATCTCCCGATCCAGCTCGAACGCGGCCGCGAGATCGTTGGAACGGCCCTCGGCGTGAGCCCAGTGACTCAACTACTTCGGCCTCCCAACTCGATGCTCGACCAGGAAACCCTCGATGCGCTTGCGGCGCAGGGGCCGTTGCTACTGTTGCTCGACCCCGCCTCTGCGCCGGCGGCACCTCAGCCCAACGGATTCGCGGCGCCGCCAACGGCGGCGCTCACGTCGGGCATCGGGACCGTCTCCGCCATAGTTCCCGATGCAGGAACCGAGACGCTCCTGACATCGCCGTTGCTCGTGAGCGACCCGGTCCTTGCCGCACACGCGGTGATCGGCGAGCTCGCGCAGATCTGGCTCGAGCAGCCGGGGGTCGAACGTGGGATAGCGCTCACTCTGCCCGAGGCCCTCGTGCTACCCGGTCCGTTCTTCGGCACGTTGGTGCGAGGGATCGAGGGGGCGCCGTGGCTCGCCCCGCGAAGGGCTACCGACCTAAACGCGACGTTCCCTGCGGCCGATGGCGCGACCCGCCTCATCCCATCGCCTATCTCGGTCTTCTCGCGCGACTATGTCGACGAGCTGAAGCAGACGAGCCGACGGATCGACATCTACCGCTCGATGCTGGTCGATCAGAGCCCGCTTCCCGATCAACTCGAAACCGACCTGCTGCTGGCGGAGTCGGGGCAGTTCGTGAACGATCCCTCCGGAGGTCTCGCCTTCATCCGGAGTGTCCGGGACACGGTGGGAGCGGTGTTCAGCGGCATCCGACCCGATGCCGACCAGATAGTCACGCTCACTTCCAGCACCGGCAACGCCATCCCGATCAGAGTGACGAACGGGACCGATGAGCCGCTGCGGGTGACCGTCCGGCTCGTCTCGCCGCACCTGAAGACGACTCCCCAGCAAACGAGGGTTCTCGCCGCCGATACGACGGTCACGCTCTCGATGTCGGTCTCGCTGCGAACGACCGGCCGCTTCCCCGTTCAGATCGTCGTCGTATCCCCGTCCGGGCGAACCATCGGTCAGTCCACCTTGATCGTGCGCTCGACCGCGTACAACCGCATCGCTCTGTTGATCACGCTCGGCGCGGCCCTCGTGCTGCTCGCGCTCTGGTCGAGGAGGTTCCTGCCACGTCGGACCTCGTAACTCCCGACACGCCCGAATCACCGGAGCTCCCGCTGGAGGACTCGCGCGCCGCGTTCGCGCGCAACACGGCCGTGATGTCGGTCGGCACGGCGCTGTCCCGCATCACGGGCCTTCTGCGCGTGTCCGCGATGGCCGTCGCCATCGGCGTCGTCGAGAACCGCATCACCGACGCCTACAACGTCGCGAACACGACACCGAACATCATCTATGAGCTCGCGCTCGGCGGCATCCTCTCGTCGGTTTTCGTGCCGGTGTTCGTCGAGTGGCTCCAGATGCGCGGGCAGGAAGAAGCGTGGGACGCGGCGCGCCGGATCCTCACGATCGCGATCGTCGTGCTCGGGTCCATCGCCGTCGCAGGCATCCTCGCCGCTCCGCTCGTGATCCGTCTCTACACGATCGGCGACCACGGCCCGGACGCCCAGGCCACGCGCGAGCTCGGCACGTTCTTCCTTCGATGGTTCATGCCGCAGATCCTCTTCTACGGGATCGGCGCCGTCGCGGCCGGACTGCTGAACGCGCACCGACGGTTCGCGGCGCCGATGTTCGCGCCGATCCTCAACAACCTCGTGGTCATCGCGACGTTCACGACGTTCGCCCTGATGGCCGGCCCCGATCGGCTGAGCCCAGGGAGCGTTGTGACCACGGCGCAGAGGCTCGTCCTCGCGATCGGTACGACGCTCGGGATCGTCGCGATGACGGCGGCGCTTTGGCCTTCCCTGCGCAAGCTCGGGTTCCGGTTCCGTTGGCGAGGCGATTGGCGCCACGAGGCCGTGCGCCGTATCGCGCACCTCGCGAAGTGGGCGGTCGTGTACGTGATCGTGAACCAGATCGGCTACCTGATCGTGCTGGTCCTCGCCGTCCGCGCGAAGGGCGACTACTCCGCCTACGTGAACGCGTTCATGATCTTCCAACTCCCACACGCGATCTTCGCGGTCTCGATCTTCACGGCGCTCCTGCCGGCGATGTCGGGGCGTTGGGCGGACGGCGACCGTGACGGGTTCCGACGCCTCCTCGCCCAGGGGATCCGCGTCACCGCGTTCATCGTGATACCGGCGGCGCTCGGCTATCTCGTGCTCACGACACCGATCGTGCGGTTGATCCTCCAACATGGCGTTGCGAGCTCCGCGAGCACCGAACGCGTCGCCTCGATCCTCGCGTTCTTCGCGATCGGGCTGTTCCCGTTCTCGCTGTTCCAGCTCCTGCTGCGGGCGTTCTACTCGATGCAGGACACGCGGACACCGGCGCTGATCAACGCCGCCGCGACCGGGCTGAACATCGCGGTCAACTTCCTCTTCTACTTCGGGTTCGGGCTCGGCGTACGCGGGCTCGCCCTCGGGCACGCGACCGCCTACACGTTCGCGTCCATAGCCGCCCTCGTGGTGATCCGAAGCCGTCTCGGCGGGATCGAAGGACCACACGTGCTGGCCGGGATGGGGCGGACGTTTCTCGCCGGGGGCGTTACGGCGGCCACTGCTTGGGCCGTTGCGCGTGGGATGGCAAACGTCTTCGGGACGACGACCTTCGTCGCCCAACTCGCGCAGGTCGGGGCGGCCGTCGGGGCCGGGCTACTTGCGTTCGTTCTCGTGGCGCTTATCTTGCGAACGGACGAGGTCGATATCGTGAGGAAGCAGCTCAAGGCGAGGCGGCGCGGATGATGGCAAGGGGACGGCTGAGCGACCAGCGCGGGCTGGTCGGCAAGATCTTGGTCGTGTGGCTCCTGATCCTCGCGCTGTTCGTGGTCGCCTCGATCGACACGATCACGATCCTCTACTCGCGATTCAAGGTCGCCGACGCGGCGCAGTCGGCTTCGTTCGACGCGGCCTCCGCGTACAAGTCCACCCGAAGTCGGACCGAGGCCGAGAAGGCTGCGATCGCCACGATCCAAGCGACCGCTCCGGGTGCGAGGCTCGTCTCCCTCGTCATCGACCCGGCGACGGGCGCCGTGACCCTTACGGTGGTGAAGAAGATCGGAACGATCCTCGCCGGGCGCATCGGGTTCCTGAGACATTTCACGAAGGCGTCCTCGACCGATACCTCTTCGCCGCCGTCGCTCTGAGCACGGGCCTTCGGCTTGTTCGCGCGCGACGAGGCTTAGACTGCGCCGGTGAAGACCGAACGCCCGCCCACCGTGCTCGCAGGGCGATACGTCCTCGAGGAACCGATCGGACGTAGCGACGCCGGGCTCGTATGGCGAGCGCTCGACACGGTTCTCGATCGCACCGTCGCAGTGAAGCTGATGCTACCCGACCCATCCGATCCGCCGGACTTCGCCGAACGTCTCTTCGAAGCCGCCCGCGTCGTGTCTTGCGTCCATCACCCCGGTTTGGTGCCGTTGCTCGACGTCGGGACGGAGGACGGGGTGGCGTACCTCGTTCGCGAACACGTCGAGGGTGAGAGTCTGCGCGAACGCCTCGCCCGCGATGGGATGCCGGGGCCGCGCGAGGCGGCGTCGATCGCGATGCAGGTCCAAGACGCCCTTTCCGCGGCGCGAGCGGCAGGGCTGGAGCATCTCGACCTGAAGCCGGAGAACGTGATGATCGAGGCCGGCGGGCGGGTTCGGGTGACGGACTTGGGGCTGACCGCGCTGGGAGGCGCCGAGGCCCAGAAGGTTGCCGACGGTCGCGATGGGTTCCTCACCGAACTCGAGGAGATAGCGCACCGCGAGCCCGAGGTCGCTCCACAGCCGCGCGAAAGGACGTCGTGGTTCCGGAGCTGGCTGCTCGTTCCCGCGGTCGTGGTGCTGCTCGGCGCAGCACTCATCGCTGTCGGACTCTCGCTGGGCGAGCTGCAGGTCGGCGGCCCGCTGGGGGTTCGGCTGCATCGACACGAGGAACCCCCACCGCCGCCCGCGATAGTCACCCTTCCGGTGACGGGCGTCTCGGCGTTCGACCCTTTCGGCGACAACGTGGAGAACGACGCCGGCCTCGCGTTCGTGACGGACGGGGCTCTTCCCACCGTTTGGAAATCTGAGAACTACTTCGACGGGATCATGTACAAGCCCGGCGTGGGCGTGCTCTTGGATCTGGGACGACCGAGAACGGTGACCGGGTTCGAGCTGCGGACCCCCGCACCAGGGTTCCGTTTCGAGGTCCTGGTTGGCAACGACCCGCGCACGCTAGTCGCCCGCGGCGGCCCGGATTTCGTTGCGGCGCAGGATATACGGGGGTCGCTGAAGCCCACGGTCGGACGTTACGTGCTGGTGTGGATCACGACGGTGGTACCCGTACCCGACGGGCACCGGGCCGAGATCGCCGATCTGAAGGTGATGGGCGAGGCATGAGCGAGGAGAGGGACGAGGATCTCGTCCGGCGCTATGTCGGAGGAGACCGGTCGGCCTTCGGCGTTCTCGTCGAGCGCCACGAGCGGCGCATGTACAACCTCGCTCTGCGGATGACCGGTCGCGAAGAGGACGCACGTGACGCCACCCAGGAGGCGTTCCTCACCGCGCTCCGCAAGCTGTCGTCGTTCCGCGGCGAAGCCGCATTCACGACGTGGATGCATCGCGTGACGGTGAACGCCTGCTACGACCTCCTGCGCAAACGCCAGCGCGGCCCGCTGCTGGACCGGCTTGAGAACCACGAGGTCGAGCCACCGCCCGCGCCCGACCACTCGGATGCGACGATCGGGGCGATCGACGTGAAGCGTGCCCTGATGGAAGTGACCGAGGACTTCCGCGTCGTGCTGGTGCTCCATGACGTTCAGGACCTCGCGTACGAGGACATCGCGCGCGTGCTCGAGATCCCGATCGGGACGGTGAAGTCGCGCCTGCACCGCGGGCGGGTTGCCCTCGCGCGAGCCATGGGCGAGCCGTCCACCCGGGAACGCCCGCAGACGCCGGAACCGTCAGAGGGAACGAGATGAACCACCCCGAGGAGCTCCTCGCCGGATATGCCGACGGCACCCTAACCGTCAAGGAACGAGCCGCCGTCGACGCGCACCTCGCTACCTGTGGAACGTGCCTCGAAGAACTCGCGCTGGCGACGCGGGCGATAGCGGCCCTTTCGGACCTCCCCGAGGAGCCTGTTCCGTTCGGATCGACGACGCGGGTCGTCACCGAAGCCAGCCGACCCTCACGGAAGCCCGAACGAACCCCTTGGACCGCACGTCTCCAGTGGGCTGCCGGCCTAGCTGCTGCGGCTGCGCTGGTCACGGTGGTTGCCCTCAATCTCTCGAACGCGCCCGGAAGCTCGAACCGGGCCGCTTCGGTCGCCGGGAGCCCTACGCGCGCTCCTGCGCAGGACACGATGAAGGGCGGGGAAGCGAGCCCGGTACCCGTCGAGTTCCAGAAGATCGACTACACGGAGACGACCGTCGAGCAGCTCGCCTCGTCGTTCGCGCCGAGCGTGATCATGGCCGGGGCTTCCCCTTCAGGCGCCAGCTTGGAGCGGTCGACCGCCGCCGTAGCCTGCGTGTCGAAGGGCGTCGGGGACGGACTCACTGCGAACGATTCGCTGGTCCGCTTGATCGACGCAAGCTTCCACGGGACACCGGCCTATCTCGCGGTCTTCCTGCAAACCCCCGGAGCCGATCAGCCGCCGGCGAAGGTCGTCGTTTGGATCGTCGCGAAGAGCGACTGCTCGTTCTTGTCCTACGCGTTCAAGCGCATCACGCCATAGCGCCCGCGAGCCTCGGGGCCCGAGGCGTGACCATTCGAGCGAACACTCGTAGAGTTGTCGGTCGTGAGGTACCGGGTCGAGCAGCTCGCAGCCACGTGCGAGGTCTCCGTGGACACCGTGCGCTACTACCAAACACGCGGGCTGCTCCCTCCGCCCGCGCGGGAAGGGCGCGTCGCTTGGTACGGACCCGAGCACGCTTCCCGCATCCGCGAGGTTCGCTTGCTCCAGCGGAAGGGTTTGACGCTAACCGCGATCAAACGAGTCATCGACGACGATCTCGTCGGGCCCGATGCCGATCTGGCGGTGGCCGTGGCGCTGGCTCGCGGGGAGGGGCCGAAGGAGGAACTGCTCACCCTGGACCAGTTCTCGCAGCGAAGCGGCGTTCCCGCGTCGCTGATCCAGGCGGTGGAACGGGAGGGGATCCGCCTGGGTCGCGTCGCCGACGGCGAAGAGCGCTACACGACCGCCGACATCGACATGGTGCGCGCGGCGCTACGGATGCTCGAATTCGGACTTCCGCTGAGTGATCTGCTCGCGCTCGCCCGGGACACGAACGACGCGCTCACGAGCCTAGCCGAGCGAGCCGTCGAGTTGTTCGATGAGCACGTGCGCAAGCCGATCCGTGACACAGCGGGATCGGACGAAGAAGCTGCGAAGGAGCTCGTCGAGGCTTTCGACACTCTCCTGCCCGCGGTTACGAACCTGGTTTCGAATCACTTCCGACGCGTGCTGCTCACCGTCGCGGAGGAGCACCTCGGATGAGCGACCTTCCCCAAGGTGAGGAGAAGGCCCGTCGGGTGCGCGGGATGTTCGACGCGATCGCCGGCCGTTACGACCTCCTGAACGGCGTGATGACGTTCGGGATGGACTCCGGGTGGCGGCGGCGCGCCGTCCGGGAGCTGAGACTGCCCGGTCGATCGCTGGTGCTGGACCTAGCCTGCGGAACCGGAGACTTCTGCCGCGAGTTGCAGCGCAACGGTTACCGCGCGATCGGATTCGATTTCTCGCACGGGATGCTGACATCGGCGAAGACCCGCGCGCCGCTGGTCGAGGCCGATATCTTGACGCTTCCCCTCCGCGATGCTGCCGCCGACGGAGTGACGTGTGGGTTCGCGCTTCGAAACGTCGTGGACCTGCGAGCGTTCTTCGCGGAGCTTGCGCGCGTGCTCCTGCCGGGCGGGCGGGTGGCGTTGCTGGAGGCCTCCGAGCCGGCGAGTCCGGCCATGCGGCTGGGGCACTCGGTCTACTTCCGACACGTGGTGCCGGTGATCGGCGGCGCGCTGTCGGACCGAGAGGCCTATCGCTACCTGCCGAAGTCGATGGCCTATCTCCCCCGGCCCGCGGAGATGGTGGAGATGCTTCGCGACGCGGGCTTCCCGGATGCCGAACGATCCCAGCTCTCCGGCGGCATCGCGCAGCTGCTGACGGGAACGCGCGCATGACCGAAGCCGCTCCGCTCACGGCGCAAGGGGACATGCTCGGCCCCGCCTACGACCTCATCGCGGCATATGGCGACCCGTCCGGGTTCTTCATGGAACGGGACGGGTTCGGCCTTGCGAGCGCCGGGGCGGCGGCGCGGATCGTGGTTCCCGGTGGTCCCGACCAGATCGCCCGCGCGGATGTTGCGGTGCGCGAGGCTTTGGACGAGATCCACCCGGGTGACCAGGTGCCGGCTGCGACGGGAGCGTTCGGATTCGACGGTTCCAGAGACGCGGTCCTCGTGATCCCGCGCCGGTTCGCGATCCGACGGGCGGACGGAGCGACGCGACGGGTCATGGTAGACCCGACGTCTGCCGAGGAGGACGGGCAGGGCGGAGGGTGGGCGGCGCGACGGCGGCCGCACGATGCGTTCGAGGACTTCCAGCTCCACGCGGTCCCGCCGCCCGCCGACTACGCGGCCGCCGTCGCGATGGCCGTGAAGCGGATCCGGGCCGGGGAGCTTCGGAAGGTCGTGCTCGCCCGGTCTCTGGAGGTCGACGCGGGCCGCGATCTGGACCCGAGGGAATTGCTCCGCCGCCTGCGGGCAGTCGACCCCGCTTGCTACGCGTTCTCCGTCCCGGTCGAGCCACGCCGCGTCTTGGTGGGCGCCAGCCCCGAGCTACTCGTCGCGCGATCCGGCCTGGAGGTCAGATCGGATCCACTCGCGGGCTCCTCGCCGCGCTTCGGTGACCTGGATGAGGACCGAGCGTCGGCCGAGTACCTCCGCTCGTCCGCGAAGAACGGCGAAGAGCACGCAGTCGTAGCCGAAGCCGTCTCCGACGCGCTCCGGCCGTTCTGCGAGGAACTGACGTTCGACCGCGAGCCGGTTCTGTTCGGCACCGCGAACGTGTGGCATCTACAAACGAGGTTCCTCGGCCGCCTCCGCGAGCCGGCGCCCGGTGTTCTGGAGCTGCTAGCCGCGCTGCACCCCACCCCTGCAGTTTGCGGAACTCCTAGGGGCGTCGCGCAGCAAGCCATCTCAGAGCTCGAACCCTTCGACCGCGGCTGTTACGCCGGGCCCGTCGGCTGGGTAGACAGGAACGGCGACGGTGAGTGGGCCATCGCCCTCCGCTGTGCAGAGATCGAGGGCAGGACCGCGCGGCTGTTCGCAGGCGCCGGCATAGTGGCGGATTCCTCGCCTGATCAGGAGGTCGACGAAACGGAACGCAAGTTCCGAGCGCTGCTCGATTCGCTCCGCTGGGGCTAGGTCGTGGGAACCAGGCGCGAGCGGCCGCGCCGGAGCAAGATGCGGGTCAGAACAGCCGCGATCAGCGCGGCTGCGAGCCCGGCGAGGAGTCCGGGCAGCAGGCTTGGGTTGTACACCCCAGTTCCCGAGTAGTCGATCCCCAGGATGTTCGTGCATACCGTGTGTGACGGCTCGGGCGAGCTGAACACCCCAGGGAGTGAGGTCAGCGCCTCCGAGGAGCTCGTGCATCCGAGCGGCGCGACCAGCACGTATCCCGCCACGAACGCCCAAACAGCAACGAGCGCCGGCCACAGCACGGCACGGTTCCGCCGCCACCTCCCCACGACGAGCATCACGACGCCGGTCAAGAAGAACGGCACCCCGACGCTGAAGATCGCGACGGATCCCACGGCGAGGAAGACCACCGCGAGGACCCAGTACCCGACCGCAGCGGGGCGGCGCCGCTCGCTCACTTCACGATGGTACGTCGGCGAGCGCGGCAGCGACGGCCGAGCGAACGTCGGCGTGGCGAGCGACGTTCAGCTCGCGGTCGATCGAGACATCGACGATATGCACGCCCCCCTCGTTCGTGGCCCTCTTGAGGGCGGGCACGAGATCGTCGGCGCGTCCGACGAGCGTGTGACCTGCGCCCGCCGCGTCGGCCAGCTTAGCGAGGTCGAGCCCGTGTGGCGTCGTGAACAGCTCCTCCAGCTCCGGCAGCTCGCGCTGCGCGAGGAAGGAGAAGACCGCTCCGCCGCCGTTGTTCAGGACTACGAGCACCGCGTCGTACCCGCGTTGCGCGTTCCACAGGAGCCCACCTGCGTCGTGCAGCAGCGTGAGGTCTCCCATCAACGCGTACGTTGGCGCGTCGCCAGCCGCGACGCCGAGCGTCGTCGAGACGAACCCATCGATCCCGCTGGCCCCCCGATTGGCCAAGACGCGTAGACCGTTGCGGGGCAAGCAGTACGCGTCGAGGTCACGGACCGGCATGCTGGAGCCGACCGTGAGCACTCCGCCGGATGGGATAGCAGCAGCAAGATCCCTTGCGATCAGACCCTCGTACGGCTCGCTCCACCTGTCGATCGTCTCGTCGACCGCGAAGCGGGCCGCCGTGTCGGCCCGCATCCACTCGCCCGACCAGGCGGACTCGGGTCGAGACTCGAGACGCGCTAGAAGCTCGAGCGCGACCGTTCCCGGGTCGGCTTCGATGGTCAAGAACGAATGTCGCGCCGGATCGGCCACGAGACGGTCGGGGTCCACGATCACGAGCCGCTCCGCAGCCGCCACGAACGCGAGGCCCGCCCGAGAGGTCGGCGCCGCCCCGACCTGCAGTGCGACCTCGGGCGCGTGCTCCGACGCGAACCCCTCGTTCACCAGAAGGAACTGCCCCGCGGACAGCGCGCCGGGAACCCGCAGGCCCGAGGTCGGCTCGGAGATGAGCGGCCACCCGAGCTTCCTGGCGAGCTCCAGTACCGGCGCCGCGTCATGCCGCAACGACCCGGCGACGATCGTCCCCCGCTCGACGCCGGCGAGCGCATCGGCGAGCGCATCGACTTCCGTTGGCTCCAGGGGCGGGGTGCCGAGCGCGGGCTCCGCTCGCCCGGTCCGGAAGTCGCCGAGCTCGACGGGGGCACCGGTCGGGACGAGAGGCTCGCGGAAGGGGAGGTTCACGTGGACGGGACCGGGAGGGTGCGCCCGCGATGCCGCAACAACGTCCAGGCCGAGCGCGTGCCAACGACCCGCAGCGCCAGGTCCGGTAGCCGGAAGGTCGGCGTCCACGAAACGCTTCGCGAACGCCCCGAAGAGCTTCAGCTGGTCGATCGTCTGGTTCGCGCCGACGCCGCGCAGCTCCGGCGGCCGGTCGGCCGTCAGGAGGACGAGAGGTACCCGCGACATCGAGGCCTCGACAACCGCCGGGAAGAACTCCGCCGCCGCGGTGCCGCTCGTGCAGATGACCGCGACCGCCTTCCCAGTCGCCTTCGCAAGGCCGAGCCCGAAGTAGGATGACGAGCGCTCGTCCAGGTGCACATGGACGCGAACCCGTCGATCACGGTGCAGCGCAAGGGCGATCGCAGTCGAGCGAGAGCCCGGGGAGACGCAGGCGTGCTCGATGCCGGACTCGACCAAGCCCGACACGAACACCTGCATGCAGGCTAGCGCGACATCGGCTTCCGAAGGGGTCATGTCTTAGCCAGAACGAAGCCGAGGGCCATCAGCAAGCCGCAAGCGGCGTGGGTCGCGGCGGTTCCCGTCAACACCGGGATCAGCTCGCGGCCCGTCGCCGTACCGACGACCTCTATCGGCCGGATCGCGAGAGGCCACGCGGCCAGACCGAACAGCGCCCACTGCGTCACGCCGACACGTTCGCTCGCGATGCCGATCGACACCCCCACCGCGATCGACGCGAACGCGATGACGACCAGCGCTCGGTAGAGCGATCGCGTCCGCGCGTCCCCCAGTCGGACCGCGAGCGTTCGCTTGCCCGTCGCCTCGTCGGTAGGGATATCTCGGAGGTTGTTCGCGACCAGGATCGCGACGGAGAGCAGGCCCATCGGCAGGCTCGCCCACCACGCCGAGGACGGAACGCGCTCCACCTCTACGTACGCGCTCCCAGCGGTCGCCATCAGACCGAAGAACAGGAAGACCGAGACCTCGCCCAATCCGAGCGCCGCGTACGGCCTCGGTCCGCCGCTGTAGAGCCACAACGCGAGCATCGCCGCCGCGCCGATCGGCACGAGCCATAGCGTCGTCGCCAGAGCCAGCGCCAGACCCGCAACTCCTGCCACGAGGATCGCGAGAAGCGAGGCGGTAGCCACCGATCGAGGCGAGGCAAGGCCCGACGCCGTCAGGCGAACCGGTCCCGCGCGGTGCTCCGTATCCACCCCGCGCACACCGTCGTGGTAGTCGTTCGCCAGGTTCACTCCCACTTGCAGCGCAAGGCCGACGAGGAGCGCCGCCGCGAACCGCCACCAGGCTACGTGCCGCGCCGCCGCCGTACCCACGACGACCGGCACCAGGCTGGCCCCAAGCGTGCGGGGTCTCGCCCCTTTCAACCAAACCGCGATCGAGGTCACGGCCGCTTCGGGAACCTCGAGAAGTCCGGTGGGCGTTTCTCGAGGTAGGCGTCGCGCCCCTCCTGGGCTTCGTCGGACATGTAGTAGAGGAGCGTCGCATCGCCGGCGAGTTGCTGGATCCCCGCGAGACCATCGGTGTCGGCGTTGAAGCCCGCCTTGATCAGACGCAACGACAGCGGGCTCATCTCGAGCATCTTCCGACACCACTTCACGGTTTCGGCTTCGAGCTGCTCCAGCGGCACGACGGCGTTGACCAGCCCCCACTGCAGCGCCGTCTGAGCGTCGTACTGCTCGCACAGGAACCAGATCTCCTTCGCGCGCTTGAGGCCGACGGTCCGCGCGAGCAACCCGCTGCCGTAGCCCGCGTCGAACGAGCCCACCTTTGGGCCGGTCTGGCCGAACTTCGCGTTGTCCGCAGCGATGGTGAGGTCGCAGACGAGGTGCAAGACGTGGCCGCCGCCGATCGCGTAGCCGGCGACCATGGCGACGACCGGCTTCGGCAACCGCCGGATCTGGACCTGAAGATCCAGGACGTTCAGCCGCGCGATGCCGCGGTCGTCGACGTACCCGTCCTCGCCCCGGATCCGCTGATCGCCTCCCGAGCAGAACGCCTGCGGCCCTTCTCCGGTCAGGACGATCACACCGATCGAGGGGTCGTCGCGGGCGACGTCGAACGCCTTCGACAGCTCGAAGAGCGTCTTCGGGCGGAAGGCGTTGCGAACCTCCGGCCGGTCGATCGTGATCTTCGCGATGCCCTCGGAGGTTTCGAGCCGGATGTCCTCGTAGTCGCCGGACCTCTGCCAATCCATCAGACCGTTCACTCCTAGAGCGGGAACTCGAACAGTCTACGCTAGCCTGGACCCATGGGATCCCCTCTGAAGGCAGAGCTCAAGCACGGGGACCTCCTCGCCGTGCGCCTACCTCCCGGCCGCTCCTGGGCGCGGCTGATCCGCGAGGCGTGGGACGCCGGGGCCGCGGTCCTTCCCATCGACCACCGGCTCGGCGATCGTTCGGCGAGCGCCCTTCTCGAAAGAGCGAGACCGACGATCTCGCTCGAAGCTGGCGGCTGGTCTCGGTCCGAGCAGGGGAAGTCGGTCGACGAGGGGATCGCCCTAGTCGTCGCAACTTCCGGGACGGCCGGTGAACCGAAGCTGGTTCAGTTCGAGCGATCGGCTATCGACGCGGCCATCACTGCATCCGCCCAGGCACTCGGCGCCGGGTCGGAGGATCGCTGGCTCTGCTGCCTGCCAATCGCTCACGTCGGCGGGCTCCTCGTGCTCCTGCGCTCTGTCTTGCTCGGCGCGCCGGTGAGGGTGCACACCGGATTCGAGCCCGAAGCCGTTGCGAACGAACCCTCCGTCGCCTTCATCTCGCTGGTCCCGACGATGCTCGTTCGACTGCTCGACGCGGGCGCGGACCTCTCGCGCATGCGCGCGATCCTCGTCGGCGGCTCAAGGCTCCCGGAGGAACTCCGCGAACGCGCGAAGGCTGCCGGCGCGACGGTCGTCGAGACATACGGTCTCACGGAATCATGTGGTGGCGTGGTCTACGATGGCCGGGCGTTCGCCGGGACTTCGGTTCGGATCGACGCCGAGACCGGCGGCATCGAGCTGCGCGGCGCGACGATGATGCGCGGGTACCGCTTCGATACGGAGCGAACGGAGCTCGCGATCACGCCCGACGGCTGGCTCCACACAGGTGACGTGGGTGAGCTAACGGCCGGGGAACGCCTGCGGGTGCTCGGGCGCCTCGACGAACTGATCAACACCGGTGGCGAGAAGGTGTGGCCGGAGGAGGTTGAGGCCGCGCTGCGCAGCCACCCGAAGGTCGCCGACATCGCGGTAGCCGGCCGCCCTGACGTCGAATGGGGCGAGCGCGTCGTCGCGTTCGTCGTGCCACGCGACCCTACTGAACCTCCTGCGCTGCAGGAACTCCGAGAGCTTGTAGCAACGCGACTGGCCCGATACAAAGCCCCGCGGGAGCTGGTCTTCCTCGAGACACTGCCCCGGAGCCGATCGGGTAAGCTCCGGCGCTCCGCGCTGCCCGGGGAATAGGGGTCGGTTATCCCCTATGGGAGAATGGAGCCCGAAGTGAGCGACGAGCGGAACGTCATCATCCTGGGATCAGGGCCGGCCGGATACACCGCGGCCCTTTACGCAGCTCGCGCGAACCTGCAACCGCTCGTTCTGAAAGGTCTCGACGCCGGCGGGCAGCTCATGCTCACGACCGAGGTCGAGAACTACCCGGGGTTCCCGGACGCGATCATGGGCCCCGAGCTGATGGAGGCGATGGAGAAGCAGGCCGCGCGCTTCGACGCGGAACTGCTCCACCAGAGCGTGACCCGCGTCGACCTCTCGACGCGCCCTTTCGGAGTGTGGGCCGGCGATCAGGAGTGGCGTGCCCGGACCCTGATCGTCTCGACCGGTGCCAGCGCGCGGTGGCTCGGAGTTCCCGGTGAGGAGAAACTCCGCGGTCGTGGCGTAAGCGCGTGTGCCACCTGCGACGGGTTCTTCTTCAAGGACCGCGAGCTGGTCGTGGTCGGCGGCGGCGACACCGCCATGGAGGAAGCGACCTTCCTCACGAGATTCGCCTCCAAAGTCACGATCGTCCACCGCCGCGACGAGTTCCGCGCCTCGAAGATCATGCGGGACCGCGTGCTCTCGCACCCGAAGATCGCAGTTGCTTGGAACAGCGTCATCGACGAGATCCTCGGCGACGGTGCGGTTACCGGTGTTCGGCTGAAGGACAGGACGACCACGGGAACCAAGGAGTTGGCGACGGACGGCGTGTTCGTGGCTATAGGGCACACGCCGAACACCTCACTGTTCGTGGGACAGCTCGAGCTGACCGACGGCGGGTACATCACCATCCAGGAGCCGACGACGAAGACGAGCCTGCCCGGTGTCTTCGCGGCGGGTGACGTCACCGATCGCATCTATCGTCAGGCCGTGACGGCGGCCGGCCAGGGCTGCAAGGCAGCGATCGACGCCGAGCGGTTCCTCGAGGCTGAAGGACATCAGGCGTAGGGGGATCCCGGGAACCACCGGGGTGTGCCGGGAAGGGCCGCCCGCGGAGACCGGCCCCACGAACGAGGAGGGATCGAACCGTGGCACTCATAGGCGACGTGACGGACCAGGACTTCGAGTCGAGAGTGCTGAAGTCGGGCACGCCCGTGCTGGTCGACTTCTGGGCCGAGTGGTGTGTGCCCTGCCATATGGTCTCGCCCGTGGTCGAGGAGATCGGCCGCGAGAAGGAAGCGACGCTTCAGGTCGCGAAGCTCAACATCGACGAGAACCCGGATGCCACACGCCGCTACGGCGTCATGAGCATCCCCTCGCTGATCCTATTCAAGGGCGGCCAAGAGGTTGCTCGCGTGGTTGGGGCTCGCGGGAAGGACGCGTTGCTGCGGGAGATCGATCCGCATCTGGCCTCATGAGCCCGTACCTCCTAGGCCACCTCAGAGGTTGCCGTCCGTCCTGAGGGCTGCGCAGACTCACTCCGTGAGACCCATCCGCAGAGGCGACTTCGGCGACGCGGTCCGCGACATCCAGCACCGCCTGCTTGAAGCAGGGCTGTCGGTCGACGCGTCCGAGCTTGAAGGGCACTTCGGCCCTTCAACCGAGGCCGCGGTGAGGGAGTTCCAGCAGCGTCGGGGGCTCGTGAGCGACGGGTTGGTGGGACTGGACACATGGGGGCGGTTGGTGGAGGCCGGCCATCGGCTCGGGGACAGGACGCTTTACCTACGCCACCCATCGTTCCGGGGGGACGACGTGGTGGAGCTTCAGCGGCGTTTGAACTCGCTCGGGTTCGATGCCGGGAAAGAGGACGGGCTCTTCGGCCCGCGGACCTCGGAGGCGGTGAATGAGTTCCAGGTGAACGTCGGGGGCGAAGGCGACGGCATCGTGGGCACCGAGACGGTCTCTGCGCTGGCAAGGCTGCGGCCGACGCCCGAGGGTCCCAGCCGTGCGATGGTCCGCGAGGAGGAAGACCTCCGGCGGATGGACTCATCGATCGTCGGCGCGGTCGTCGCGATCGACCCGGGACACGGACCGTCGGACCCCGGTAACGTGGGACCGAGCGGGCTGGTTGAGACGGATGTGACCCTCCTCCTCGCCGACGCGCTGGCCGAGGAGCTGGCAGCGAGGGGTGCCGTCCCGAAACCCCTGCGAAGCAACGCGGAAGACCCGACGCCCAGTGGCCGCGCGCGAGCGGCGAACGACATCGGCGCGACCGTCTGCGTCTCGCTCCACCTGAATGCAGGTGAGCCCGAGGCCGAAGGGGCGACGTGCTTCTACTTCGGAACGCCCGCCACTCACTCGCCGGCCGGCCGGCGACTGGCGGAGGTCATCCAAGAGGAGCTCACTTCCCGTCTAGGGCTGAAGGATGGACGCGTCCACCCGCTCGCGATCGACATCCTGCGCGAAACGAGGATGCCCGCGGTACAGGTCGAGCCCTGCTTCCTGACCAACGAGAAAGAGGAGCGGATGCTCGCCGACGGCCGCACGCGGCGAGACATCGCTGCCGCGATCGTCGACGGCATCGAACGCTTCTTCCGGGCGGCTCCCGACGAGGGGACCGCGGCGGATCGAGCCGGCTACTCGTAGGCGAGCGCACGTGCCGCCGACTCGTGCGGTTGTGCTCGAGCGCCTAGATCCAAACGCAGTAGCGGGAACCTAGGATCATCGCGCACCACTTTGAACCCGTTCGAAGTCAGGAAGTCGAGCGGAAGCACCCAGCTTCCGTTCCAGTTCCGGTCCCCGATCGCCTCGATGGCGCGATAGCCACGCTCGAGGAGATCTCGTGCGATCTCACGTATCAGCTCGGTGCCGAGCCCTTCGCCGCGGTGTCCCTCCTCGGCGTAGCAATAGGCGAGGTAGGCGGCAGGCGACTCAGGGTCGGCCGCAGGGTATTCGCGGATCCGCGGGAACAAAGAGGCGGGCGCGTACTGCGCGAAGCCCAACGGCGTACCGTCCTCGACGACGAGCTTCCCGCAGCGGCCCCACTCGAGCAGCGTCGAGGAGAACCACTCCTCTTTCTCGAAACCGGGGTCCAGACCGGCGTCCTCCTCGTTCATCTCCCAGAAGACAGAGAGGAGACACGCTTCGGGCAGGAGGTGGAAATTCGCGAGGTCCACGTCGATGACACGATGGCTCATGCAGCGATCCCGAACTCTAGGGACGTTCGCCGTGCGACCGTCTCGCCCTGGATAGGAGGGCCATCGTCGCACCCATCATCAGCCCCAGGATCAATGCTTTCGTCGCTCGGGCGACCTCGTCGGGGGAGGGCTTGTCCGTGAAAGGATTGTAGGCGCAGACGTGGAGGAGGGGGAGGACTATGCGGTTCTGCCTCATGCTCGAGGGCCAAGAAGGGGTCACCTGGAACCAGTGGCTCGCGTTCGCGGGCGCTTGCGAGGCATACGGATTCGACGGCTTGTTCACGTCGGACCACTACTACTCGGTGATGGACGTGCCCGGGCGTGGCTCATCGGACGCCTGGACGGTGATGGCTGCGCTGGCCGCGCGGACCGAACGTATACGCCTGGGTACGTTGGTCTCCCCCGTGACCTTCCGCCATCCGACCGTGCTGGCGAAGATCGCATCCACCGTAGACCGTATATCCGGAGGTCGGGTCGAGATCGGGATCGGCGCAGGCTGGTGGGAGGAGGAGCACAGGACCCACGGGTTCGTCTTCCCCCCGACCGGTGAGCGATTCGAGATCCTCGAAGAGCAGCTCGAGATCGTCCACGGCCTACTCTCCGACCCCACCTTCTCGTTCGAAAGCCAACACTACGCGCTGCAGGATTGCCGCTTCCTTCCCAAAACCCCGCAGCAGCCGCATCCCCCGATCATCGTCGGCGGAGACGGCAAGCCGCGCCTCGCGCGCCTCGTGGCGCGGTGGGCCGACGAGTTCAACACGGTCGGAGGCACGCCGGACGAAGTCCGCGATCGTTACGCGAGGGTTCGCGACGCCGTCGAGGTAGCGGGCCGCGATCAGTCCACGGTGACGACCTCGCTGATGACGTGGATGTACGTGGGCCAGACCGAGGCCGAAGCGCGTGCGCGGTACGCGAAGGCGCAGGAGCTCGATCCGGATCTGAAGGAAACCTACGAGGAGAACGCCCGCGGAAGCATCGCCGGCTCCCCTGAGCAAGCCGCCGAGCGTTTGAACGAATACGCGGCCGCGGGTGTCCAGCGCGTGATGCTCAACCACAGCTTCTTCGACGACCTGGACACCTTGGAACTCCTTGCGACGCAGGTATTTCCGAGCGTTACGGGCTGATCCCGCTCAGATCGCGGACGGCGGCGACCACACCCTCTTCGAGGAACCCCGGGATGGCAAACGGGAAACGGAGGTCGTCCCGCTGGGCGAATGCGGCTCGTACCGCGGTCGCTAGGCCGTCACCTTCGAGACCCCGCGCCATCTCGGCCGACGTCTGTTCCAACAGCCAGGCGCACAACCGCTGGACTGGCTCGTGCCCCCGCGGAGCAAGGGTTGCCGCGCGCCCGTGGCCCGGCAGGTAGATGTTCGCTGCCGCATCTCGGAGGCGGTCGATCGCTGCGATCGAACCCGCCACCGACCCGCTACCGAGGTACGGCTCGCAGCTCGTGAACCAGAGATCGCCGCAGAGCGCCACCCCGTCGGGTTCGACGAGCGCCCACAGGTCCCCGCGTGTATGCGCCTCCGGTTCCGGCATGAGACGAACCAGGACACCGCTGCCCAGATCGAGCACGTCCTCCTCCTCGACGATCGAGTCGGGCACGACGACGCGGACACCCTCCGGCAGATCGGGAAGGTCGGGGTCGCTCGCCCACGTGCCCATCCGTTCGCGCGTGTACGCTCGGCTCCGCACGAGGGCCGGGGGCGCAAGGTACATGGCGCCCAGCGTGTGATCGTCGTGGTAGTGCGAGAGGACGAGCTCCTGGAGCGGCGGTCCCTCGGCATCGACCGCCTGGCGAAGCTTCAGACCCTCCTGGGCGAAGTTCGCGTCGAATACGAGCGTCGCCTCCGTCCCACGAACGATCCCGGAGTTCGAAAGGGGGAAGTCCTCGGCGTAGAAGGCGGTCACGTGCGGGCCGAGGCGCTCGAGCCCTCCCGCCGGGTACTCCCCGAACGGCCAGTCGCCCATGCTGCGGAGCCTATCGCGCGTTGACAGAGGGAAACTGGCAGCTCAGGATCGTTGGATGGACGCGGTACTTTCCGCCGTCGGCCACTTGTTCTTGGTGGGTATCCCGCTCGCGATCTGGATGTACGCCGTCGCCCACTCGCTCTTCACACACGCGCAGCGCGGTCTCACGTTCCTCATGATCTTCGTGCCCGTCGTCTCGTTGCTCTACGTCGCATCCCATCGGTGCTCGAGGGTGGCTGCCCCCGGCTGATCCACCCGCGCTTCGCCCCTTCGACCTGTTGGGTTGCTACCATCGGCGTCCCATGGCCGAGTTCTCCGTCGACCCATACGTGCACCTATACGCCCGGCGAACCTCCGGGATGTCGGCTTCCGAGGTGCGCGCTCTGTTCGCGGTCGCATCGCGGCCCGAGGTCGTCTCCCTCGCTGGCGGCATGCCCTACGTGAAGGCGCTGCCGCCTCAGGACGTGATCGACGCGGTTACTGACGTTCTGACCGATCTGGGCACGACCGCCCTGCAATACGGGGGCGGTCAAGGCCAGCCGGGGCTCCGCGAGAAGCTCGTGATGCTGATGGCCGAGGAGGGTATCGACGCCGACCCGGACGACGTCGTCGTGACGAACGGCGCCCAGCAGGCGCTGGACCTCGTCGGCAAGGTCCTGATCGATCCGGGTGACGAGATCGTGATCGAAGCGCCGGCGTACGTCGGCGCACTTTCTGCGTTCAGCGCGTACGAGCCTCGCTACATCCAGGTCGAGCTCGATGAAGAGGGCATGATCGTGGAACAACTCGAGGAGGCACTCCTTCGCGGCGCGCGCCCGAAGTTCGTCTACACCGTTCCGAACTTCCACAACCCCGCCGGCGTGACGATGTCGCGCGTGCGACGTGAGCGGCTCGTCGCGCTCTGTCGGGAGGCCTCCGTCCCGATCGTCGAGGACAACCCCTACGGGATGCTGCGCTTCGAGGGCAATCCCGAGCCGTGCCTGCGCTCGATGGATCCTCAGAACGTCATCTACCTCGGCACCGTGTCGAAGACCTTCTCACCGGGCGTCCGCGTGGGTTGGTCGCTCGCCGAACCTGGTGTGACGCAACGCTTGATACTGGCCAAGGAGGCCGCCGATCTCTGCGGCTCGTCGTTCAACATGCTCGTCACGGAGCGGTATTTCGCGGGCGAACGTTGGCGCGTCAACCTCGCCGGCCTCGTGGATGTCTATCGTCGTCGTCGCGACGTGATGGTCGCCGCCCTCGACGAGCATTTCCCTGCGGGCTCGTCGTGGACCCACCCGGCGGGCGGCTTCTACGTGTGGGTAACCGTGCCCGACTACGTCGACACGCAGGCGCTGCTCGCCGCCGCGGTAGAGCGGCGTGTCGCCTACGTACCCGGCACGGCTTTCTATCCCGACGGTAGAGGGAAGGACAAGATGCGCCTCGCGTACTGCTACCCGCCTGAGGACGACATCGTCGAAGGGATCCGCCGTCTCGGCGACCTGCTCAAGGACGAGGACGAGCTCTTCCGCTCGCTGCGACCATGAGCGACCGGATCGCCGTCCTTGCTGGCGGTCGTTCCCCCGAGCGGGAGGTCTCGCTTCGATCGGGACATCGGGTCATGACGGCGCTCCTATCGCGCGGCTACGACGCGTTCGTCCTCGATCCGTCCGAGGAGTCGATGGTCGAAACCCTTTCCGCTGCAAGCGTTTCGGCGTGTTACGTTGCGCTCCACGGCAAGGACGGCGAGGACGGAACCGTCCAACGCCTTCTCGAGCTCCTCGGGATCTCCTACACGGGAGCGAAGCCCCACGCCTGCCAGATCACGTTCGACAAGGTGCTCGCGAAGGAGGTGCTGGAGGCGGCCGGCGTGGCAACGCCCGGATGGGCTGCGGTGCAAGCCAATGCGCTTCGCGACCTCTCGGCGGGCGCGATACTCTCGCGAGTCGTCGAGCACGTGGGGCTACCGGCCGTCGTCAAGCCGAACCGCGCCGGCTCGGCCATGGGCTTGAGGTTCGTGGACCGCGAAGCTGACCTGCCGGCGGCGGTCATGGGCGCGCTGTCGTTCGGGGACGCAGCTCTGATCGAGCGCAAGATCGAGGGCACGGAGGTAGCGGCGTCGATGGTCGGCACTTCACAGGACGTCTTTCCTCTCGTCGAGATCGTCCCGAAGTCCGGGGTCTTCGACTACGCGGCCCGCTACACGGCCGGTGCGACCGAGTACTACGCGCCTGCCCGCCTCTCACCAGAGGTCGCCGCCGCATCCGTGGCCGAAGCGACGAAGGCCTTCCGAGCGCTCGGCCTTCGTGACGTCAGCCGCGCCGACGTCATGGTCGACCGCGAAGGCAGGCCGTTCGTGGTGGACGTGAACATCTCGCCGGGGATGACCGATACGAGCCTGCTCCCGATGGCCGCGAGTGCGGCCGGGGTCTCGTTCCCCGACCTCTGCGCTCGGATCGTCGACCTCGCTCTGGCTAGGAGGTAGCCCGGCTACCGCCTACTCCGCGGGTGCGAGCCCCGGGCCTGAGCCGATTATCTCGGATACGATCCTCTCGAGGTCGTCAGCAGAGCCGAACTCGACGATGATCCGCCCGCGCTTCTTCCCCATCTGCACGGAAACACGGGTAGCGAGCTGCTCGGAAAGGATCTCCTCGACCTCGGCGAGCGAGGTCTCTTCCGGTGGCGCCGCAGTCTTCACGGGTTTGGCCGCGGCAACGGCCGGGTGCTCGAGGAAGTTCCGAACGAGCTCCTCTACCTCCCGGACCGAGAGCTCCTCGGCGGAGGCGCGGAGGGCAAGCGAGGTCTGAGCCCCGTGGTCGGCGAGGGACAGCAGCGCGCGGCCGTGCCCGGCCTGGATCTTCCCCTCGGCCAGCAGTTGCTGCACGTCGGCCGGAAGCTGAAGAAGGCGGATGGTGTTGGCCACGTGCGATCGGGAAACGCCCAGCCGCTCTGCCAGCGTCTCCTGCTTCAACCCGAGCTCCTCCAGCAGTTCGCGAAACGCCTCCGCGAGCTCGATCGGGCCGAGATCCTCTCGGTGGATGTTCTCGATCAGGGCTTCACGGAGCGAGTCCGTGTCGTCGCTATCCCGGATGATCGCCGGAACCGTTGCGAGCCCCGCGCGCTTGGCAGCCCTCAGTCGACGTTCCCCAGCGATCAGCTCGTAGCCACCTTCGACCCTGCGGACGACGATCGGCTGAAGGACCCCCACCTCTCGGATCGAAAGGGCCAGCGCGTCGAGGGACTCATCCTCGAACAGCGTTCGCGGTTGTCGTGGGTTCGGCGCGACAGCTCCGACCGGCACCTCGAGGAGACCGCGCCCCCCCTCCTCGACCGCCCCGGGGATCAGCGCCGATAGACCCCGTCCCAGACCCCCACGCTTCATCCGTCGCCTCCTTTTCGGAACAGGCTCCATCGCTTCTTCGCCGGGGCAGGCGCCGACGCACTCCCATCCGACGCTGGCTTGATGGTTTCGGCATCGGTGGAGAGCGCGGCGTCCGACCCGGCGATCACGTTCGGCTCGACCTCAGGTGAGCTGAGCGCTTCAGGTCGAGACTCCGGGCCGGCCGACCCCTCGGTCGGCCCCCCGTTCAGAACCTCAGTGGTCTTCGCCTCAACTTCCGCCTGAGCCTCGAGAGCCCCGAGCCAGGCCTCTGCATCCGCGACGGGGTCCCCGCGGGAGGCCTCGGCGAACGCGCTGTCCACGGGCCGGGCGTCGAACGACTCCTCGGCGGTGTTGTCCTCAAGTTCGGGTTTGCCCTCTTCCGGCTGCGCTGGAGCTCCCGGCGCCGGCGAGTCCCGCTCGAGAGTATCGACCTCGAGCTCGGCTTCGAGGGGGACCAAGACCACCTCAGGTGAAGGAGCGGTTCTGATCACGTGGGGGATCTCGTCCAACATGGGAAGCGCATCGCCCACCACCTCCCGCTCGGCCACCTCTGCCGCCAGGGCTCGATAGGATTCAGCCCCACGGGACCTCGGATCGTACACGGTGATCGGCTGTCCGAAGCCGGGGGCTTCGGACAAACGAACGGTCCTGGGGATGATCGTGTCGTACACGCGGCTTCCAAAGAAGCGCCTGACTTCGTCGACCACCTGTTGGGACAGCTTCGTCCGGGGGTCGAACATGGTCATCACGATCCCGGTCAGACGAAGGGCCGGGTTGACGTTCTGCTGCACCAGACGCACGTTTCGCAGCAGCTGACCGAGCCCCTCGAGGGCGTAGTACTCACACTGGATGGGAACGAGGAGCTCCTCCGCAGCGGCCAGCGCGTTGACGGTGAGGAGCCCCAACGACGGCGGGCAGTCCAGGAAGATGAACTCGAAGCTTCCGTGCTTCAACGGTTCGAGGGCTTTACGTAGTCGGAGCTCCCGCGAGAACTGGCTGACAAGCTCTATCTCGGCGCCTGCGAGGTCGATCGTCGAGGGGATCGCGAACAGCCCTTCGACGGGGGTCTGCACGATGGCGCCTGCGATGGGTGCCTCGGCGGCCAGAACATCGTAAACGGTCACTTCGCGAGCCTCATGTCGGATCCCCAAGCCGGTCGAGGCGTTTCCCTGTGGGTCGAGGTCGACCACGAGTACGCGATGGCCTCTTTCCGCAAGCGCCGCTCCAAGACTGACCGCAGTGGTGCTCTTGCCGACTCCCCCCTTCTGATTCGCCACGGCGATCACGCGCGCGCGCGATCGAGCGGAGACGGAGCCTGAACCTACGGTTGCGGTCGGCGCGGTCTTCACCGGAGCTTTGGGTGGGGGCTTCGAGCCGGTCTTCTTGGAGGGCTTGGCAAGAGTGCCGGTGACTGGCTGCCTGTGGACGCTGTTCTTCTTCGTGGCGGCGGAGGTGTCGCGGGAAGAAGGGTTCCGTTTGGTCACTGCCGCGTCATGATAACCAGGCGCCCAGAGCTTTCAAGCACGGGCTCCAGCACCAGGCACGCAGAGGCGCCCACGAGAGGGGTTTCGATCCCTCGGGCCACCCCCCGGGCTCCGGCGAAGTAAACGAGTCTGCCGCCCGGACGCAACAAACGGCGCGCCGCTCTCCAAGACTCCTCGAGGGGGGCAAACGCTCGAGCGAAGCAGAGGTCCGCAAGATCCTTCATCTCTTCGATCCTTCCGTGGCGTACAGCGACGTTGGATAGTCGGAGCTCCGCGACCGCCAACTCAAGGAACGCGACGCGCCGGACCCGCGCCTCGATGAGGACCACGTGCACTGCCGGCCTCACGACGGCGACCACAACTCCGGGGAGACCGGCCCCCGAGCCGAGGTCGCAGGCCTCCCGGTCTGTCGGAACCACGGTGGTCGCCGCCCGGAGGCAGTCGAGTAGGTGCCGCTCGCGGATCCGGTTACGGTCCCCCTCGGCGACGAGACCGAGGTCCACGGCGCGGTTGAGCAGCAGAGCCTCGAAACGGGCCAGGGTCGCCGCCTGCCCATCCGTAACCGGAACACCCATCTCTTGGGCGGCCTGGGATAGCTCGGCTGCGGTGGGACTAAGGCTCATGTTTCACGTGAAACAAGGAAGAGGCGCCCGGGATGGCCGGCGAGCTCACGGTCCCGCGGCTAGGGCCGGGGGCGGATGACGACACGACGCTCGGGTTCGTCGCCCCGGCTAGAACTCTCAACCCCAGAGACTCCCGCTACGGCGTCGTGGACGACCTTCCGCTCGTACGGATTCATCGGCTCGAGCTCCTCCTCTCGCCCCGTGCGCTGCACCTTCTTGGCGAGATCTCGAGCCCGCGCTTCAAGTCGCGAGCGTTGGCGCTTGCGATAGTCCTCGATGTCCACCATCACCCGGCAGCGCACGCCGAGGCGGTGGCTGACGACCACCCGGGTCAGCTCCTGGAGAGCCTCAAGTGTCTGGCCGTGGCGCCCGATCAGCAACCCGATGTCCTCGTCTTCGGGACCGGTCCCGAGGATGTCGAGGTACATCGTCCCGGCCTGGAGGTTCGGCTCGACGCCGGCGGTGATACCCATCCGGGAGAGCAGTCCCTCCAGGAACTCGAGGGCAAGATCGCCCTGCTCTTCGAGGTCTTCCTCGGTGACCTCGTCCGTCGAGTGCTTCAGACGAACGCGAACGACGGCGTCCTGGGAGCCTACGCCGAGGAAGCCACCGCGAGGCTCTTGGAGGATCTGGACCGAGACTTCCTGCTCGCTGACGCCCAGCTCTTCGAGCGCAGCCTCGAGGGCCTCCTCAACGCTTGGGGCGCTTTTTTCGATTTCCTGCACTTCCGCCTCCAGACGAACCCGGCTTTTTCGAGGCCGAACCGCCACCCGGCTTGGGTTTCGGGGAGCCCGGCTTCGCTGAGGGTTTTGCGGTCCCTGTACCCCCGTCGCGCCGCTTCCGCTCCTCTTCGGCCTTCTCCATCATCGAAGCCAAGAAGCCCTTCTTGGCCGGCTTCTTCGGCGCCTTGGCCTGAAGATCCTCCGCGGTCGGCCGGGACCTCAGCATGAAGTACTGCTGCCCTATCTGCCAGCCGTTCGACACGGTCCAGTAGATGACCAGCCCCGCCGGGAACAGGAACCCGAACACTCCGAACATCAGGGGCATGAACTTGGTGAGTGCCTGCTGCTGCTGAGAGGTCGCGCCGGGCGGGCTTGCCTTCTGCATCTGGCGCTGCTGATACCACGTCGTGCCGAACATAAGTAACGCGAAGATGAAGTAGGGGATACGGACCGGGATCCCGGTTCCACAGTCAAGATGCACGGCTTGCGGATCGTTGGCCGTCGCGTGCGAGTCAGAAACAGTGACCGTGCCGTGGCCCGCCTGAAGCGACGAGCATAGGAGGTTGGTGCCGAGGAAGTTGGTGCCGACGGGGGTCTTGTTCGCGGCGATCTGTCCCTCGATGTTCGCGTAGAGTTTCGTGTCCGTCGGCAGATGCGGCGGGTGCTGCGGGTAGCGGAGCACCGAATACATCGAGATGAGGATCGGGAACTGCAGCAGGACGGGCCAGCACCCGGAGAACGGGTTGACCCCGTGCTCCTTGTACATCTTCATGATCTCTTCCTGCTGCTTCTGCTTGTTCCCCTTGTACTTGGTCTGGATCTGCTTGATCTTCGGCTGCACCACCTGCATCGCGTGCATCGAACGGATCTGCTTGATCCCCAAGGGCAGAAGAACGACCCGGATCAGGATCGTCAGGACGATGATCGTCAAGCCGTAGTTCGGGATGACGCCGTAGATATGAGCGACCAGCCAGCCGATGCCTTTCAGCAAGGCCTGCCAGGCTCCGGACCACGGAACGGAAGAGGCGAGAGCCCCTATCATGAGCGCGCTCCGGGATGTAGGACGGCATCATACGTTTTATGCTCGCCTCGCCGTGGTCGGACACGGTCGACCCCGCCCTCCGTGAAGGGGCCGCATCGCGCAACCCTCCAGATGCTCATGAGGGTTCCGCGCAAGGCGCCGTGGTTGCGGATGGCTTCCTCCGCGTAGTGGGAGCAAGAAGGGTAGAAGCGGCACTGCCCGCCGAGCCAGCCGGAGAAGCTCACACGGTAGAGCCTGACGACACCTACCAGCACGAAGCGGGACGGAGCGCCCGCGGCCCAGAAAGCCTTGCGCAGCACCGGGATCACGGACTCATCACCTGCGCGCGACGAAGCAGCTCTTCCATCTCTTCCACCAGATCCTGCGTCTTCGCCCCGCGGATGCTCGCGCGGGCGACCAGTGCGTAGTCGTATCCCTCCTGAACCCGAGGGGCGAGCTGTTGCCACGCGGCCCTCAGGACGCGCCGGGCCCTGTTGCGGACCACCGCGCCACCCACCCGACGGCCGGCCACGAAGCCGGTCGACCCCCGCCCGGGGGCGACAAACACTACCATCCGGGTTCCGTGAAAGGGCCTCCCAGCGGCTAAGGTGCGCGCGACGCTCGAGCGATCCGTGACTGGGTGCCCCGCCTAGGCGGACAGCCGAACCCGGCCCTTGGCACGGCGGCGCGTCAGGATCGCCCGACCACCCCGAGTCCGCATCCGGATCCGGAACCCGTGCGTCTTCTTACGCCTGCGGTTGTTCGGCTGGAACGTGCGCTTCGACATCTCGGCCTCTCGGGGGGTCCGATCGCCGGCCGCTCGGCCGACGCGCGAGAGTATACGGGAGGCCATCGCCGCGGAACAAAGGGCGCGTGCTCAGAAAGACCGTCAAAAGGACCTTTGCAGCCTCTCCTGTGGAAAAGGCCGGTGCTATAGTCCAGCGCGCTCCCCCCCGGCGGCTCGGCGTTTCCCCCCGGACCTCTGGTTCTTCCCCACAAGGGTTTCCACATATGTGGAAAGGTGTTGTGGATACATATGGCCGTGGTTTCGTTCGAACGGGCCGCTGAAGAGACCTGGTCCCATGTGGTCGAACGGGCTCGGGGGGAGCTTCCCGAAAGCTCGTTTTCGATGTGGTTCGCCGACGTGCACGCAACGACCCTGCACGACGGGGTGCTCGAGGTCGTTGCGCCCTCGGACTACGTGCGCGACTGGCTCGCCAAGCACTACATCGAGCTGATACAGAACGCGGCGGCCGAATCGGTCGGAACGCCGGTACAGGTTCGTCTGGGCGCGGAGCCGGAGCCGAGACCGCAGCCGGCCGAGCGTGCCGATCCTCCGGCGCCCGTCCGCCCCGCGCAGAGGCACCGCGAGCCGACCGGCCAACTCGGCGCGCCAGGCCTGCCCTTCCCCGGCTACACGTTCGACGCCTTCGTGCCGGGCCCTTCGAACCGGTTCGCGCACGCGGCGGCCATGGCCGTCGCGGAGGCGCCGCCGTCCAAGGCCTACAATCCGCTGTTCATCTACGGCGGCGTGGGCTTGGGCAAAACCCACCTCCTCGTGGCGATCGGCCACCACATGCACCGGCTCGCGCCGAACCTGCGCGTGAAGTACGTGACCTCGGAGAGCTTCATGGCCGAGTTCATCAAGGCGGTGCGCGAGCGGCAGGGCTACCAGTTCGCGGCGCGCTATCGCGACGTCGACGTCCTGCTGGTCGACGACATCCAGTTCTTAGCCAAGCGTGAAGAGACGCAGACGGAGTTCTTCCACACCTTCAACGCGCTTCACGAGAAAGAGCGCCAGATCGTGATCGCCTCCGACCGGCCTCCGCAGGAGCTGAGCGGCATGGAGGAGCGGCTCCAATCGAGGTTCCGTCTAGGGCTCTGCGTCGACGTGCAGCCTCCGGACCTCGAGACGAGGATCGCGATCCTGCAGCTCAAGGCGCAGCGGGAAGCTGTCCACGTGCCCGATGACGTGCTCGAGTACGTCGCGAGCAAGCTCGACCAGAATATCCGGGAACTGGAGGGCGCCCTCGTTCGCGTGGTGGCTTGGAGCGACCTGACCGGGCACCCGGTTTCGCAAGAGCTCGCGGAGCAAGCGCTCGAGGACCTTCTGCCGCAAGCCGAGACGGAGATACCCCCTCAGATGATCCTCGAGGAGACCGCCCGCTACTACGGTCTCTCGATCGACGACCTCATATCGAAGAACCGCTCGCGCCCTCTTACTACCGCTCGGCACGTGGCTATGTATCTCTTGCGAGAGTGCACAGCGATGTCACTCATCAAGATCGGGCAGGCTTTCGATCGCGACCACACGACGGCACTACACGGCATCAACAAGATCGATAAGAACATGCGTGACCGGGAGCCCGTCTACCGGCAGGTTCAGGACCTATCACGTATCATCCGCGGCCGAGCGAGAGCCTCATGACGCCGGTGCATGAAGCTGTGGAAACCCTGGGTGCCGCTGTGCGCTGGCGCGCGAGGCGTCAGGATCCGTCCCCCGCCTTCCACCACGAGTTCACATGTCGGTGGCGTTCGCTACGCTGGGGAAATGGGGTGGTTGTCCCCTTTTCCACAGGGCCTACTACTGCTGTAAGAGAAGTACCTATCCCAAAGAAGTAGTGAGGGGGTGGACAGGTGAAGTTCCGGTGTGACCGAGATGCGCTGTCCGAGGCGCTCCAGATCGTTCAGCGCGGGGTTTCGTCGCGCCCGGGGATCCCAGCGCTGACCGGCGTGCTCATGCAGGTCGAGCAGGCGGGCACGCTCACTCTCACGACGACCGATCTGGAGGTTTCGGCCCGCCTTTCGATCGAAGTGCAGGCGCAGGAGGTGGGTGTGGCACTCGTGCCGGCGCGGCTTCTCACAGACACGGTGAAGAGCCTGTCGGACGCCCCCGTCGAATTCGACGCGGACCAGGGCCAGGCACGCATCCGGTGCGCTGCATACGAGGGTGCGCTTCGGCTCCTCCCGGCGGAGGACTTCCCGTCGCTCCAACCGCCGACGGGCACTCGTGTGGTCGTCGACGCGCCCATGTTCGCCGAGGCGGTCGGGCAGGTCGCGCGCGCCGCGTCGCGGGACGAGGCACGGCCAGTGCTGACCGGCGTGCTCGTCGAGGTCAGTCGCGAGGGGATCACGCTCGTCTCGACCGACTCGTACCGACTGGCCGTCCGCGAGCTGGTTGCGACTGCGGCTGGGGAGTCCAAAGCGATCGTTCCCGAGCGGGCCATGTCGGAGGCGGGGAGGGGGGCTGCCACCGTCGATAAGGGCGACATCGAGCTGTTCCTGGACGAGAGTCAGGTCTCGTTCCGGATGGGGCAGCTCACGCTCACGTCGCGGCTGATCGAGGGCGAGTTCCCAAACTACCGGCAGCTTCTGCCCGAGGCGTACGACAGCCGTCTCACGGTGTCTCGCCAGCAGCTGATGGACGCGGTCCGCCGTGTCGGCCTGCTAGCACGTGACACCTCGCCGGTCAGGCTGGAGTTCAACGCGCTCGGGGTGAAGCTCTCGTCCTCCTCGCCGGACCTAGGTCAAGCCGTCGAGGCCGTCGAGGCCCGCTACGAAGGCGAGGACATCACGGCGGCGTTCAATCCGGGCTACCTCGCCGACGGGCTTGCGGCGGCAACAGGGGAGACGGTCCGCCTCGAGGTGCGGGACGGACTGAAGCCTGGCATCGTCCGCGGGGAGAGCGACGACTTCACGTACCTCGTGATGCCGGTTCGCCTGCCGACGCCCGTCGGCTAAGCCTTGCGGTTGCTCTGGGTCGAGCTGCGCGACTTCCGCAACCACCGGGAAACGCGCTTGGACGACGTGCCCTCCGGCCTGATCGTCGCGGTCGGAGCGAACGGGGAAGGCAAGACGAACCTGCTCGAGGGGATCGGCTTCCTATTCTCGCTTGCCTCGCAACGGGTTTCGACGAACCTCCCATTGGTGCGAAATGGAGCCGCCGCAGGCTACGCGCGGGGTGAGATCCAGACGGCCGGCGGGCGGTTCCTCGTCGAGGTCGAGATCCCGGCGTCCGGCGCGAGCCGGTTGCAGGTGAACCGCTCCCCGGTGCGCCGCAAACGCGATCTACGCAAGCAGGTCCGCGCGGTCTTCTTCGGGCCGGACGACCTCGACGTGGTCCGCGGCGACCCGTCGCAACGCCGGCGGTTCATGGATGAAGCGGTGGTTTCGCTTTGGCCGCTCAAGGAGTCGACGCTCTCGGCTTACGACCGGACCCTTCGCCAGCGTAATCGGCTTCTGAAGGACTGGGGGGGGCGCGGCGTACCGTCAGGGCTGGAAGCTTGGGACGCGGAGCTGATCGAGAACGGCTGCGCGGTGATGCGTCTGCGCGAGGAGGCCGTTGGACGGCTCGCGCCTTCGGCCGCAGAAGAGTTCCTTCACCTCGCCGGCTACGGCCTGGCTTGTGAGTATCGTCCCTCGGTGGAGGGAGCGGATCCGGAGGCCGCGTTCCGCGCGCGGCTGGCCGAACGCAGGAGCGACGAGCTTATCCGCAGGACGAGCCTGGTGGGCCCGCACCGAGACGACGTGGGACTGGCCGTAAGGGATATGGGGGCACGTAGCTTCGCCTCGCACGGCGAGGCTTGGGCGGCGGCCCTGTGCCTGCGACTCGGACTCGCCACGGCGATCGAGGAGGAGGCAGGGGAGCAGCCCGTCCTTCTGCTTGACGATCCGTTCTCAGCCCTGGACCCGAAGCGCCAGGCGGTCGTCGCCGAACGCGTGGCTGGGCGAGGGCAGGTCCTCGTTTCGGTAGCCGACGAAGCCCACGTACCGGCGCGTGCCGACGCGGTCTGGGACGTTACCGCGGGGGCCGTCGGCATCCGAGGAGCGCGCTGAGGTGTCGCACAGCAGGAGATGGCGCCGCCGCAAGGATGAGCGGACGATGCGTGACACTCCGCTCGGCGATGTCGTCGAGGGGTTGCTCCGAGAACGTGCCTTCGCGCGCGGGCTCGCCATCGGGCGTTTGGCCGTGGGGTGGGAGAACGTCGTGGGCCCGCGGCTCGGCGCGGAGTCGGCCCCCGTGAGCCTCGACGCGGGGGTCCTCGTCATAGCGACGAGCTCCGGTCCATGGGGGGCGCAGGCCCGATTCCTGGCCGATGAGATCCGCAAGAAGGCGAACGCTGCGCTCGGGTCCGAAGAGGTCCGCAAAGTGCAGATCGTCGTACGCCCGGAACCTCGAAAAGGCTTGTAGCGCAAGGGTAACGATGCTCCATGCAACCGAGCGCGAGGGGTCTTCCGGTTGGTAGAATGTGCCAGGCATCGCTCCCCCGCGTGAGGCCCCCTCATCGGAAGTGACCCCCGGCGTGACCGGGTCGGACGGAGGTTGATTGGCAACCGCAGCGAAGAAGCCGACGAAGTACGAAGCGTCGGACATCCAGGTCCTCGAGGGCGTCGAGCATGTTCGGCTCCGCCCCGGTATGTACATCGGCACCACCAGCCTCCGAGGTCTGCACCACCTCATCTACGAGGTGGTCGACAACTCGATCGACGAGGCTATGGCGGGCTTCTGCGACAAGATCGTCGTCACCCTGCTGAAGGACGGCGGCTGCCGAGTCACCGATAACGGTCGAGGCATCCCCGTGAAACCCATCCCGAAGGCGAAGGACCGGCGTCCGGCCGTCGAGGTCGTCCTGACGACGCTGAACGCCGGCGGCAAGTTCGGGGGCGAGGGCTACCGGATCTCCGGCGGCCTTCACGGCGTCGGCGTCTCGGTCGTGAACGCCCTTTCGAAGAAGCTGGTCGTTGAGGTGCAGCGCGACGGAGGCACTTGGACGCAGAGCTACGCACGAGGCAAGGCCACTTCCAAGCTCGTCAAGGGGAAGGCCTCCAAGAAGAGCGGCGTCACCGTGACCTTCTGGCCCGATCCTGAGATCTTCGAGGACGTGGAGTTCCGCCGGGACCAACTGGTGGAACGACTGCAGGAGCAGGCCTTCCTCACGCGAGGTATCGAGGTCACCCTCGTCGACGAGCGCGAGGCCAAACCGACGAAGGACGTGTTCAAGGCCTCCGGGGGACTGTCGGATTTCGTCAAGCATCTGGGCTATGGAAAGGAGGTCTTACACACGAGGATCATCCACTTCGAGGCGGCCGTCGAGGACGCCGAAGTCGACGTCGCGCTCCAGTGGAACACCGGCTACGCCGAGTCGATCCACTCCTTCGCCAACACCATCAACACGCACGAAGGCGGGATGCACGAGGAGGGTTTCAAGAAAGCCCTCACTAACGTCATCAACCGCTACGCGCGCGCGAAGGGCCTGCTGAAAGAGAAAGAGGAGAACCTCACCGGCGAGGACGTTCGCGAGGGCCTCATCGGGATCGTCTCGGTCAAGCTCCGCGACCCGCAGTTCGAAGGCCAGACGAAGACCAAGCTCGGCAACGCGTCGATGCGCTCGATGGTGGAGACCACCGTCAATCAGCACCTGGCGACTTGGCTGGAGGAGCACCCCGGCGACGCGAAGCGCATCGTGACGAAGGGTGAGGCCGCGGCGAAAGCCCGCATCGCCGCCAGGCAGGCGCGGGACCTGACGCGGAGGAAGTC
>JBGPKY010000001.1:0-38392 GCA_041486205.1 Actinomycetota bacterium | reverse complement strand
GTGAACATCCGCAGGCGCGGGTGGGCGCTGCCGGTGATCGCCGTCGGGCTGCTCGGTCTTTCGTCCTTCGTGGTGGGCGGCGCCTACCCGGCGTTCGTACAGCGCTTCAGGGTGGACCCGCAGGAGTTCCAGAAGGAGCAGCCGTACATCATCGACAACATCAATGCCACCCGAGCGGCGTTCAACCTAGCGAACATCGATGTGCAAGCGCGGACGCCGGGGGTCGACGTCACCCCGCAGGACGTCAAGGCGAACGACTCCACGATCTCGAACATCCGTGTGTGGCGGCCTCTGGTTCTAAAGGAGAACTTCCAGTCGCTCCAGCGGATCAAGCAGTACTACGAGTTCCAGGACGTCGACGTCGACCGCTACGACATGAACGGGCAGCGACGGGTCCTGATGCTCTCGGCCCGCGAGGTGAACCAGGGCGGCATCCCCACCGGCGGTGGTACGTGGCAGAACCAGCACCTGGTCTACACGCATGGGTACGGCGCGGTGGCCTCGCAGGTGAACACGGCGACGACGGAGGGTGCGCCGCAGTTCACTTTGTTCGACATCCCGCCGGTGGGCCAACCGGTGCTCACGACTCCTCAGATCTACTACGGGGAGAACAGCAACGCCGTGCCCTTCGTGGTCACCAACACAGGCGCGCAGGAGCTCGACTACCAGAAGACCGACCAGACCCAGCAGTCATCGACCTACCAAGGAACCGGCGGCATACCGGTCGGCGGCTTCTTCCAGCGAGCGCTCTTCGCTTGGCGCTTCAAGGACGTGAACCTGCTGATCTCCGGTCTGATCCACAGCGACAGCAGGATCATGATCTACCGGGACATCTACCAGCGCGTTCCCAAAGCGGCGCCGTTCCTGAAGTTCGACGGCGACCCCTACGCGGCCATCGTCGACGGCCGCCTCGTGTGGATCTGGGACGCGTACACGACGACCAACATGTACCCGTACTCGCAGCAGACGGATCTCGCCAAGGTGACGTCCTCCGACTCGGGAGCCCAGTACAGCTTGACCGGAACCGCCAACTACATACGTAACTCCGTCAAGGTGGTCGTGGACGCGTACGACGGCTCGGTGAAGTACTACGTGTCCGACCCGACCGACCCGATCATCCAGGTCTGGAGGAACGCGTTCCCGACGCTGTTCACCTCGATGGACCAGGCGTCACCCGAGCTGCAGGCGCACTTCCGCTACCCGGAGAACCTCTTCCAAGCGCAGGCGGCTCAGTTCGCCAACTATCACGTGACGAACCCGAACACGTTCTACGGCAAGCAGGACTTCTGGCAGGTGCCGGGCGATCCGACGGTCGACGTGAGCGGGGGCGGAACGCCGCCGCCGATCCGCCCTTACTACCTGCTGATGCGGCTGCCGGGCGAGACCACCGAGCAGTTCGTGCTGATCCTGCCGTTCTCGCCGCAGGGCCGGTTGAACATGGTCGCGTGGATGGCCGCCAGGTCGGACCCTGGATCGAGCTACGGGCAGATCATCTCCTACGAGTTCCCGTCGGGAGTGAACGTCGACGGGCCGTCGCAGGTCTTCTCGAGGATGAACCAGGACCAAAGGTTTTCGGAGCAGCGAACGCTGCTCGGCCAGGCGGGCTCGACGATCGAGTTCGGCGACTTCCTCGTCATCCCGGTTGCCGATGCGCTGCTGTACGTCCAGCCCGTGTACGTGAGCTCACAGCAGAACGCGATCCCCGAGCTGAAGCTCGTGCTCGTCGGCAACGGCGCAACGGTGGGCGTCGGCAACACGCTTCGGCAGGCGCTCGTGGATTCGTATTCGGGCCAGGCTCCGGGTGGAGGGGGCGGTGGTGGCCCGACGCCCGGAGGAAGCGTGCAGGAGCAGATCGCCGCGCTCATCAAACAGGCCGCGGACCACTTCGCCGCGGCCGATCAGGCGCTCAAGGCGGGCAACCTGGCGCTCTATCAGACCGAGGTAAACGCCGCGAGGGACGCGATCGCCGCGGCGAATCAGCTCGCGAGCCAGCTGACAGGCCCCTCGCCGGGACCTTCGGTGACACCGTCCGCGACGCCGTCGGCGAGCCCGTAGCCGCCGGCGAGATCGACGCCGCGGCGACGCTCGAACCTTTAGCCCGCGCGCTCTCCTCGCCTTACCTCCGCTTATCGCGTCCCTGCCTACCGTGGTGCCGACGACAAGGAGAAGCGCCGAGCTGGGCGAGCGGCACTGGCAGGCGATGAGCCCCGGCCCATCCGCATGGTTGCCCGAGCGGCGCAGGAAACGGTTATCGGCCCTGCTGCAGCAGGCCGGAGGCCGAAGGTGTCATCGGAGGTGAGGACCGCGCTGGTCGAGGACGCACCACCCGACAGGTTTGAGCTCCCGGTCGCGCCAAGAGCGGCCGGGAGCGTCCGTTCCGAGGGGTCTGCTAGCATCCTCGTGCGGGGTGGAGCAGTCCGGTAGCTCGCTGGGCTCATAACCCAGAGGTCAGAGGTTCAAATCCTCTCCCCGCGACGAAGCTTCGAAGGGGCGCCGTTGGGCGCTCCTTCTTGTGTGTTGGGCCGACCGTCCTGCTGGCCGTCGGCCGTTCGACCCTAAGAGGCTCGTCGAGACGCTCGCAGTCTTCAGGCATGGAAACAGCGATCGAGGACCGCCATGGCGGGCGAGCTGCAGGCGGCGACCTGCGAGAGATCATCCTCGGTGCGCAGGACAACCTGATCAACGTGCTCGCGACCGTTCTCGGAGTCGCCATCGGCTCCGGCAAGACGGAGATAGTCGCGCTCGCTGGCGTGGCCTCCGGGATAGCCGAGGCCATCTCGATGGGCGGCGTCCTCTACACCTCCACCTGCGCCGAGCGGGACCTTCGCCTGAAGGCGGAGAGGAAGGAGAACGGAGCCGCGACCGCTGCCGACCTCGGGATGAAGGATCCGTTCCGGGCGGCGATCGTGACGTTCGTCGCTGCGGCTATCGCCGCCGCCATCCCGCTCGCACCGTTCGTGTTCCTCCCGATCCACTGGGCGATGGTCGCCGCCGGAGCGCTCTCGGTGGTTGCTCTGTTCGGACTCGGGGGATGGAAGGGTGGCCTCACCGACCGTCCCTGGTGGCGGGACGGTCTTCAGTTCGTCGCGATCGGTGGCGTCGCAGCGCTGGCGTCCGCGCTTGTCGGGGCCGCGTTGAAGACGAACGCCGGCTGAATCGGACCTTCAGGCCAGCCTCGGGATCCTCTCGGGAGGGCGACCTTCGCGTTCGACCTCGCCGGTGGGTAGAATCCGCCTGCTCGAACGCGGCGGCCCGGGCGACCTCGCCCGGCGCGAGAGGAGGTTCCAAGGGTGGCCGGAACAACGACGACTGCGCAGCTCGCGAAGGTACCGCTCTTCTCCGGCTGCTCCAAGCGTGAGCTCGACATCATCTCGCGCGCCGCCAAAGAGGTGAACCACAGGGCCGGAACAGTGATCGCGCGCGAGGGCGAACGCGGGATCGGGCTCTTCCTCATCCTCGAGGGCGAGGCGAAGGTGACGATCGGCGGCAAGACGAAGGCCAAGCTCGGTGCGGGCGAGTTCTTCGGTGAGGTGGCGTTGCTCGACGGCGGTCCACGCACCGCGACGGTCACCGCGGTGACGGCGGTCAGGCTCCTCGGTATCACGGGATGGGTCTTCCGCGGACTGATCCAAGAGCACCCGACGATCGCGCTCAAGACCCTCGAGTCGGTCGCCGGCAGGCTTCGGTCGGTCTCGAAAGACGTCTCGGTCTGAGGACGCCGCCGCGGCGCCGGCCTTGAGCCAGCTCGTGCGCCCCGACGGGTGTCGCCTCTTCTTCGAAACGCACGGCGATCGCTCGTCCGAACCGCTCGTGCTCCTCGAGGGCATGGGCGGCGACATCCCCGGCTGGCGCCGGAACATCCCGAACCTCGCTAAGGAACTGTTCGTCGTCGCGTACGACTTCCGCGGCAACGGCCGCTCCGACGAGCCGCCCGGACCCTGCGCCATGATCACGTTCGTTGACGACACGATCGCGCTGATGGACGAGCTTCGGTTGGACACCGCCCATGTGTACGGTCAGTCGTTCGGCGGGATCGTGGCGCAGGAGCTCGCCCTAGCGCACCCGGCACGCGTTCGCTCGCTCGTCCTCGCTTGCACGCACGCCGGAGGCTCGCACGTCGTGCGGAGCCGCGCGAAGGTGCCGAAGGACGCGCCATGGCTCGGGCTCTACTCGCAGGCGTTCGCCGAGGCGAATCCCGATCACGTCGCGGAAGATCTCCGCGTTGGAAGCTCGCAGCCGAGCCACCCCGTGGGGCGGCGCCGTCAGTGGGAGGCCATGCAGGGATCCGACCCGTACGACCGCTTGCCGAAGATCACCGCACCCACGCTCGTGTTGCACGGCACGGAGGATCGGACGGTCGACCCCGAGAACGCGCGCGTCCTGGCCTCTCGCATCCCCGGCGCCGAACTGTTCCTGCTCGAGGGCGCTGGACACCTCTACCACTCCGAACAGCCCGAGACGGCGGACGCGGCGGTGCTCGATTTCGTGAGGAGACACCGCCGATGAGCGGGGTGCCGGAGGAGGTTCGCCGTCTCGCCAACGAGCGCGCAGCAGCCCGCGGGGCGAAAGACTTCGTTGCGGCCGACGCGCTTCGCGAGAGTATCGCCGAACTCGGTTACAAGGTCGTCGATTCACCCGGGGGCCCGACGTTCGAGCCGTTAGCCGCCCCGGAGCCGTCGCAGCCGCAGCGCGTACGAGCGGCCGACGTCGCCTCGGTCCTCGTCGAAGCCCCGACATGCGACCTCTCCGTTCACTGGGTCGTGGAAGGTTGGCCCGAGGACGTCGTCCGCGCGCTCGTCGCGTTCCGCGCGAGCGAAGCCGGGCGCGGGGTTCAATACGTGGTGGCCGATCTCACGGGCACGGACCCCGCGACGTATGGAGATGGCGTCGAGGTTCTCTCGCTGGCGGAAGGCACGGGATGGGCCTCCGCCCGGAACGCCGGCCTCAGGCGCTCACGGGGCCGCCTAGTGCTCGCGATGGACGGCTCGGTCGAGCCCACCGGTGACGTATTCGGCCCACTCGAGGCCGCGCTCGCCGAGGAGACGATCGGGGTGTGCGGCCCGTTCGGCATCGTCACTCCCAACCTCCAAGACTTCCACGAGTCCGCCGGCATGGGCAAGGATCGAGAGGTCGATGCCGTCGAGGGTTACCTCATGGCGTTCCGTCGTGAGGTCCTCATTTCGGCGGGTCTCTTCGACGAGAAGTTCAAGTGGTACCGCACCGCCGACATCGAGTGGTCGTTCCGGGTGAGGGACCTGGGGCTGCGCGCCGTAGTCGTGGACGTCCCCGTCGTGAAGCACGAGCACCGCATGTGGTTCAACACACCGCCGGCCGAACGTGCGAAGTGGTCGAAGCGGAATTACTACCGCTTCCTCGACCGGTTCCGCGGGCGGTTCGACCTCTGCGTGAGTCCCGAGGAACCTGGTTAGGGCTTGGGCATCGGCGGGATCTGAGGCTCGCCCGAAACGGTTATGTCCGGGCCGGTTTGCGGCTGGAGCCGGCCGTTGTTCGCCGCGATCTGATCCATCTCTTCGCGGGTCGGGATCGGTTTGGTTCCCTCGAAGTACTCCCTGAGGTCCTTGCCGTCGATCACTTCGGTGGCCATCAGCAGTTCGGACATCTGCTCGAGGAAGTCGCGGTGATCGAGCAAGACGGAGCGCGCCCGGTCGTGGGCCTCGGTGATGAGCCTCGAGATCTCCTCGTCGACCAGCTGGGAGAGTGCACCCGACATCTCCGGTGCGGCCCCGGGGAAAAGCATGCGACCTTCGGCGCTGCGGAACCCGTCGCTTCCGAACGAGAGCGGTCCGATCTTCTCGCTCATGCCGTATTCCGTGACCATCGCGCGCGCGATCTCGGTCGCCCGCTCCAGGTCGTTCTGTGCGCCGGTCGAGATCTGGTTGAAGCAGATCTCCTCGGCGGTCCTCCCGCCGAGCAGGATCGCCAGACGGTCGTCCAACTCGGGTTCGGTTAGCAGATATCGGTCCTCGAGCGGTCGCTGCATCGTCATGCCGAGCGCCGCCGCGCCGCGCGGGATGATCGACACCCGGTGGACGGGGTCGGCGGCCGGCGCCGAGAGCGCGACCAACGCGTGACCCATCTCGTGTTTGGCAACGATCTCGCGCTCCTTCTCGGACATCACGCGACTCTTGCGCTCCAAGCCCGCCACCCCGCGGTCGATCGCTTCCTCCAGCTCCTTCATCCCGACCGAGTTCTTCTCGCCGCGAGCCGCGAGCAGCGCGGCCTCGTTGACGATGTTCGCGAGATCGGCGCCCGTGAAGCCCGGTGTGCGAGCGGAAAGCACCCGCAGATCCACGGCCGGATCCAGTGCGACGCCGCGCGCGTGCACGCGCAGGATCGCCTCGCGACCGCGGCGGTCCGGCCTATCAACGACCACCTGCCGGTCGAACCGCCCCGGCCTGATCAATGCTTGGTCCAGGACGTCGGGCCGGTTCGTAGCGGCCATGATGATTACACCCTTGGACGAGTCGAACCCGTCCATCTCGACGAGGAGCTGGTTGAGCGTCTGCTCGCGTTCGTCGTGTCCACCGAACCCCGCCCCCATCGCCCCGGCTCGGCCCTTGCCGATCGTGTCGATCTCGTCGAGGAACACCAGAGCCGGCGCTTTCTCCTTCGCCTGCTGGAACAGCTCACGCACGCGCGCTGCCCCCAGGCCGACGAACATCTCGACGAACTCCGAACCGGACATGAAGAAGAACGGGACGTTCGCCTCGCCCGCGACCGCTCGCGCGAGCAGCGTCTTGCCGCAGCCCGGCGGGCCGAGGAGCAGCACCCCCTTCGGGATGCGGCCGCCGAGGCGCTGGTATTTCTTGGGGTTCTTCAAGAAGTCGACGATCTCGCGCAACTCCTCGGTCGCCTCGTCGAGTCCGGCGACGTCGCCGAAGGTCGTCTTCATCTCCTTGCGGTCGTAGATCTTCACCTTGTTGCGGCCTAGGTTGAGCGCGGCCGACGCACCCGCGCCACTCATCCGCCGGATCAGGAAGAACCACAGGAGCCCGAACAACAGGAGCGGCACGACCCAACCAACGAGGAGGCTCTGGAAGCCGTTCGGGACGTGTCCGTCGAACTGGACGCCCTGCTTCTGGAGGAGGTCGGTGAGGACCGAGGTTCCCTGGAGGATCGGAGGGATGGTCGTCGTGAAGTCGGTTCTCTTGCCGTCGGCGAGGTAGGCGCCGGTCACGCTGGTGTCGGAGATCTGTAGGACGGCGTCCGAGGGGATCTGGTTCTGGTTCACCGCGACGATGAACTGCGAGTAGGGGATCGCCGTCGGTCGCGGCGCCTCAAGCCACTGGAACAGGAACAGGATCACGGCGAACCCGATCAGGTAGGTCCACAGCGACCCACGCCAGCGGCGCGATGGATCGCCGGGCGAGCCTCCGCCACCCAGATCGAACCCGCTCCAGCGTCCGCGTTTGTCGTCCTTGCCAGGCATGAACCCATCTTCCCACCCGTGCCGCGGAAGTGACAGTCGTGGGGTATCGGACTCGGGTGGCAAGCGGTCCGATACGGGATACTGGCGCTATGGCGAGGAGCTCGACCGCACCGCTCGGCGATCCCGCGCTCCGCGGACGTTTCGAGCGCGACGTCCTGCCGCTGCTTCCGGGCCTGTACTCCGCTGCCCTGAGGATGACGCGCAACCCTTCGGACGCTGAAGATCTCGTGCAGGAGACCTACCTCCGCGCCTACCGGGGATTCGGGAGCTTCGAGGAAGGGACCAATCTCAAAGCATGGATGTACCGGATCCTCACGAACACGTTCATCAACACCTACCGCAAGAAGCAGCGAGAGCCCGTGACGGTCCAGGACGACGACATCGAGGATTGGTACCTCTTCGACCGGATCGGCGCTGCTGGGGTCGAGGCCTCGGCCGAGTCCGAAGTGCTGGAGAAGCTCCCCGACGAAGACGTGCAGCGAGCGCTCGAGGCGCTGCCAGAGGGATTCCGGCTCGCCGTGCTGCTCGCCGACGTCGAGGGGTTCTCCTACAAGGAGATCGCGGAGATACTCGCGATCCCGATCGGAACGGTGATGTCGCGGCTGCACAGGGGAAGAAGAGCACTGGAAAAGGCGTTGTGGGAAACGGTACGGGAGCGTGGCCTTGTCACCGATTGATTGCGAACAGGTCCTCCTGCAGATCGAGCTCTATCTCGACGGTGAGCTGGAGCCGTCCCTGCGCGTCGAGATCGATGGTCACTTGGGTGCCTGCGGCCCCTGTATGGATCGATCCGATTTCAAGTCACACCTCCGGGAGCTCTTGAAGGCGAGGTGCGGATGCGAGGACCTCCCCCCGCATCTCCTGGAACGGGTCGAGGCGGCGCTGGTCGAGGGCGGCTCGACACAGGAGTAGTTCCGGCCTTCGATCCCGTTAGAACCCCGAGGGCTCCCGCGGCGAATCCCTCCCCAAAGGAGGACTCGCGCATGAAGGGAACCCGTCCCGGCCACCTGCCCCAGCCCACGAAGGCGCAGGACCAGGGGAGGGTTTGCGCCGATCCAGGCTGCGAGACCAAGCTGTCCGTCTACAACGCCAGCAAGCGCTGCTGGCAGCACGCCGAGGTTTCTTTCCCGAACTATCGAGGGAAGCGTCTGGCGCCGGGCAAGGCCTGAAGCTCCAGCGCGAAGGTCCCGCGCCGCCCCCCCCAACGGTCACGGCGCGGTCACGAAGAACGGCCCTCTTACGGGGCCGTTCTTCGGTTCGCGAGCCTTCGCTTAGGATTACGCCTCAACGGCGGACTATCGGAGAGGGAGAAACGTGGAAGCGGTTCCGCACGAACAGGTCATCCCGCAACTCGCGGAGCACATGAGGCCGCTCTTCGACAGCAGCCCCGACGGCGTGTACATCTGGCTCGACGAGCAGCACTGCGCCTGCAACGAGAACATGGCGAGGATGTTCGGCCTGACGGTCGACGAGTGGGCGCATACCCCGGGGTTCCTGCAGCACTTCGTCCATGAGGACGACCAAGGGCTCTTCTCATGGAACTACTGGAACCGAGTGCAACCGAAGGCCTTCCCGGTGACCTTCCGGTTCAGAGGGATCGGCAAGGACGGGTCCACGTTCGATGCGGAAACCGACATGATCCCCCTGACCTACGGTGGTCACACGGTCGCCTACCATTTCGTCCGACGGGTGGGGGGATAGGCGATGGACGAGCTCGGCACGATGCTGGGGGTGTGGGCGCATCCGGATGACGAGACCTACTTGGTTGCGGGTCTCATGGCACGCGCGGCCCGTAACGGCTCCCGCGTGGTGTGCGTCACGGCGACGCGTGGGGAAGGTGGTTCCTTCGACGAGGAGAAGTGGCCGAGCGCGACGATGGGCCAGGTGCGGGAGCAGGAGCTCCTTCGCAGCCTCGCGGTCCTCGGCGACATCGAGCACCACTTCCTGGACTGCGCCGATATCGATATGGACGCCCCGCTCGACGAGTCGGGAAGGTCCAAGGTCTGGGCGCTCATGGAGGAGGTGCAGCCAGACTCCGTGTTCACGTTCGGGCCCGACGGTATGACCGATCACGCCGGACACAAGTCGGTCTGCGACTGGACGACCGAGGCCTTCCACGCGGTCGGGAAGTCGGGCGCGAACCTCTTCTACGCGACAGCGACTCCGGATTGGGCGGAGGAGTTCGTCCCCATCTACAACCAGTACGACGTGTTCCGCCCTGGAACGCCACCGATCACGCCGCGTGGGGAGCTCGCGATCCAGTACCTGCTTCCCAGCGACATCCTCGAGCTGAAGCTCCAGGCGATCGAGCAGCACGAGAGCCAGGTCGGCGCGATGGTGGAGGCTTTCGGGGAAGACTTCTTCCGCCGCGCGATGAAGGAAGAGGTCTTCCGGCTCGCGGCAGCGAAAGAGTGACGCCGTGACGGTCACGGCCCCGGAGCCGTTCCCCGATCTCGACTGGGACCCGGCGCGCGCCCGAGCCTTCGCCGAGCGCGCGGTCGACCTGTGGGAGGAGTTCCTCTCGCGGTTGCGAGAACTCCCCATCACGCACGGGGAAGATCAGCATGCCGTTCGCGAAGCGGTAGCCATCCCGGTGCCCGAAGACCCCATGCCCGACGAGGAGCTGTTCGCCTATCTGCGCGAGGTCATCTTCGAACACTCGCTGTTCGCCGGACACCCACGGTTCGCGGCGTACATCACAGGGGCTGGGACCGTGCCAGGGGCGGCCGCCGACCTGCTAGCGGCTGGCGTGAACATGAACACCGGCGGCTGGATGCTCGGCCCATCGGCGGTCGAGATCGAGCTGCACCTCACGCGCTGGTTCGCCCGTCAGTTCGGATTGCCGGACACGGCCGGCGGCATACTCGTTTCTGGCGGCGCGATGGCGAATCTGGTGGCGCTGAAGGCAGCTCGCGATCACCGCGCCGGATGGGACGTGCGGAAGGAGGGCGTCGCTGCCGGTCGCCCCCTCGCCATGTATATGTCGGAGGAGACGCACGTCGTCAGTTCGCGCGCCGCCGACCTGCTCGGTCTCGGGACCGACGCCGTCCGCAAGATCCCTGTGGACGACGGGTACCGGATCCGCATCGACCTCCTCCGCGAGTCGATCCAGCGCGACCGCAACGCCGGTGTTCGCCCGTTCGCCGTGGTCGCGTCGGCGGGGACGGTCGCGACCGGAGCGGTCGATCCCCTCGACGGCGTCGCCGAGGTCTGCGCGGACGAAGGGCTTTGGTTCCACGTCGATGGTGCATACGGCGGGCCGGCGGCATTCGCCGAGGACCTCCGGCCGCTGTTCGCGGGGATGGAGCGGGCGGACTCCATCGCGTTCGACCCGCACAAGTGGCTCTACACCTCGCACTCGGGTGGGTGTGTGGTCCTCCGCGACATGCAGCTGCTGGCGGATTCGTTCTCCATCCACGCGACGTATGTGCACCAGGACAAGGAGCGAACCGGTCGGGGGATAGACCCGACCCAGCTGGGACCGCAGTTCTCGCGGGGGTTCTCGGCGCTCAAGGTGTGGGTGTCGCTACTCGCACACGGTCGGCGTGCCTACGCTGAGCGGATCTCGCAGGACGCTGCACTCGCGCGATACATGGGCGCGAGGGTCGAGGAGCGGCTCGACTTCGAGCTGGCATGCCCTGTGGGGTTGTCGATCTGTTGCTTCCGCTACCTGCCGCCGGGCCTCCCCGAGGGCGCCGGACGCGAGGAGTACCTCGATCGGTTGAACGAACGCCTCATGACCGACGTGCAACAAGACGGCCGCGTGTTCTTCTCGAACGCCGTGCTTGGGGAACGGTTCGTCCTGCGGGCGTGCATCGTGAACTTCCGCACGGAGGCGGTGGACATCGACGCGATGCTTGAAGTCACTGCCGAGATCGGCGGAAGGCTCGACGCCGAGCTTCGGCCACAGCCGCTCCGGGGCACCGCGTGAGTGAGCTGGTGATCGCGCTCATGGGATCGGGTGAGTTCGATCCCTGGGCCGCCGAGGTCGATCACTGGCTGCTCGACCGAGCGCGGACCGGGGACGGCCGCGTTCTGATCCTGCCGACGGCGAGCGCCTCCGAGGGCGACGACGTCTTCGAGTTCTGGGCGAGCAAGGGTCTCGAGCACTACGGACGGATGGAGGTCCCGGCCGAGGTCGTGCCGCTCAAGACGCGGGAGGACGCGGCGCGCCCCGACTTCGTTGGGAAGCTCTCCGATGCCTCGGTCGTGTTCTTCTCCGGAGGCAACCCGGCCGATCTTGCCGCGACCTTGCGAGACACGCCGTTCTGGCGGGCTTTGCTCGAGGCCTTGGATCACGGGCTCGCCTACGCGGGCTGCAGCGCCGGCGTCGCGTGCCTCGGAGACGACGCGCCGGACAGCTCGGTCCGGGATTTCTCCGACGCTCTGTGGAAGCCGGGGCTCGGGATGTTCGCCAACGTGATGCTCGGTCCCCATTGGGACGCACTCGACTCGTTCGTCCCGGGACTCACGCAGTTCATCATCGATTCCGTGCCGCCCGGCCGGCGGCTCTTCGCGATCGACGAGAACACCGCCGTCGTGGGCGACGGGGCCGAGTGGACGGTGATCGGGTCGGGCGGAGCGCACATCATGCTCGACGGAGAGTGGCAGCATGTGTTGGCGGGAGGGGTGGTCACGGTGCAGCTCACGTCCGCGGCTCGGTAACCCGCGTTGAGAAGGAGGGAGAGATGGTTCTGGTTCAGTTCCGAGTGACGGTTCCCGACGCCGAGCGGTTCAAGGCGACCATCGCGAAGTACGAGCCGCTGTTCGAGAAGGACGGCGCACGGAACCAAACGGCTTGGTTCGCCGAATCGAACCCGAACGAAGTCACGACGATGTCCGAATGGGACTCCCACGACCACATGATGTCGTCGACCGACAAATGGGGAGACGACTTCAACCGCGAGGCCGGGACCGAGGGCCTCGAGTGGGAGACCCGGATCTGGCATCGCCTCGCCTGATGGGAGCTCGATGAAGAAGGTCATGGTGGCGGCGGTCCAGGCAACCCCCGTCTTCCTGGATCGCGAAGCTACGGTCGAGAAGGTATGCGATCTCGTCAAGGAAGCTGGCTCGAACGGCGCCGGCCTCGTGGTCCTCCCCGAGACCTTCATCCCAACCTACCCGGACTGGATCTGGCGCACCACGTCGTGGGGCGAACCTTTCGATTCGTTGTTCGCTCGCCTTCGCGATCAGTCGGTGGACGTCCCCGGGCCGGTCACCGAGGCAATCGGCAAGGCGGCCAGGCAGGCGAAGACGTTCGTGTCGGTCGGCGTGAACGAGCGGGTCGAGAACCGGGGCACCCTCTATAACACGCAGCTCGAGTTCGCCCCCGACGGCACGCTGGTCGGTCGGCACCGCAAGCTCATGCCGACCGGTCCCGAACGGCTCGTTTGGGGGATGGGCGACGGCTCGGACCTGCACGTGGTCGAGACACCCTTCGGCAACGTGGGCGGCCTCATCTGTTGGGAGAACTTCATGCCGCTCGCGCGGATGGCGATGTACGCGAAGGGCGTTGACATATGGACGGCCGCGACGTGGGACAACGGCGACAACTGGGTGGCGACGCTCCGGCACATCGCGCGCGAGGGGCGGGTCTACGTGATCGGCGTGACGACGCTGCTCCGCGGCTCCGACATCCCCGACGGCACTATCGGCCGCGAGCTGTGGGGAGGCGCGGAAGACTGGGCGAACGACGGCTACTCGGCCATCGTTGACCCCGACGGGCAGCTGCTCGCGGGCCCCCTCGTCAAAGAGGAAGGGATCCTGTACGCCGAGGTCGATGCCGACCATGCGCGAGCCGAGAGGTACAAGTTCGACCCGGTCGGGCACTACTCTCGGCCGGACGTCTTCAGGCTCACGATCGACGAGAGCGTCAAGCCGCCGGTCGGGTAGGGTTCGGGGATGCCCGCGAAGGAGAAGCTCGACAGTAGCAGCCCAATCGGGGATCGCGCGCCTGAGATCGTGAGCGTGTTGTCGAGAACGTACCCGGATGCGCACGTCGCGCTCGAGTTCTCGAACCCGCTCGAGATGCTCGTTGCCACGATCCTGTCCGCACAGTGCACCGACGAGCGCGTGAACAAGGTGACGAAGATCCTGTTCAAGAAGTACCGCAAGCCTGAGGACTATCTCAAGGTCCCGGAATCGGAGCTCGCCACCGACATCAAGCCGACGGGCTTCTTCAACCAGAAGACGAAGTCCGTCCGAGGCGCTTGCGCCCGCATCGTTGAAGTCTATGGAGGAAAGGTCCCCGACACGATGGAGGACCTGGTAACGCTCCCCGGCGTTGCTCGCAAGACGGCCAACATCGTCTTGGGGAACGCCTACAGCAAGGTCGAAGGCATCGCAGTCGATACTCACGTGCGCCGGCTTGCCCAGCGGCTCGGGTTCACGACGCAGAACGACCCCGACAAGGTCGAGCGGGACCTGATGAGCGCCATCCCCAAGAAGGTGTGGTTCGACTTCACGTACGCGCTGATCGACCATGGGCGCGCGATCTGCGAAGCTCGAAAGCCGAGGTGCGGTGACTGCCCGGTCAGTCGGCTCTGCCCATCGAGCCTCGTGTGAGGGGCCCGGATCTCAGCCGACCGCGAGCCGCTCGCGTCGCCGGGCACGCGTGAGAGCCCTACGCTCTTCCTCGGAAAGCCCGCCCCAGACCCCCGCATCTTGGCCGGTCGTCAGCGCCCAATCGAGGCACTCTTCGCGAACGGGGCAGCCCACGCAGACGGCCTTCGCCTTCTCGGCTTGGATGGCCGCCGGCCCAGTCGAGCCGATGGGGAAGAACAGCTCGGGATCCTTGCCTATGCAGATGGCCTCCTGGAACCAGTTCAAAGCGGCACCTATCTGCCTTGACCGGAGATTCAGTTGGGGCACAGTCCGACTCGGGTTGAGCACGCGGGGTGAAGTTCGTCGCCGACTATACCCCCGCGGGTTTTCCGAGCGCAATGGTTGAACGCGGGTTCAAGCCCGAGGACTTCCCTATCGTGGTAGCTCATCGCGGCGCGTCCTCGACCCGTCCCGAGAACACGCTCGCGTCCTTCGAGGAGGCGCTGCGGACCGGCGCACAGCTTGTCGAGATGGACGTTCGGCTGACCGCCGACGGAGCCGCGGTCGTCATACACGACGCCGACGTTTCCCGCACGACGGACGGGATCGGGTTCGTTCACGAGCTCACCCTGGAGCAGGTGCTCGCGCTGAACGGCGGAGGCGATCGCGGCGTGCCTACGCTCATCGACGTGCTCGAGCTTGTCTCCGGCCGCGGTGGTGTGGCGCTGGAGATGAAGAACATCCCCGGCGATCCGGCCTTCGAGGCCGACCGTGAGCGGGCGGTGGAGGAGAGCGTCGCGGACCTGGAACGAAGTGGGTTCGCCGGCCCCGTGTTGTTCCTGTCGTTCAACCCGCACTCTGTCGCGGCGGTGAGGCGCCTCGCGCCGGAGCTGCCGACCGGGTTCCTCACCGCGGACGGAGTGGCTCCTGCGGCTGCACTCGCTCACGCCAGGGAAGCCGGCCACGACTTCGTGCTGCCGGGCTCGCGCGCTTTGCTCGGGGCGGGTCAAGAGTTCGTCGCTGCGGCTCACGCGGCCGATGTGCGGGTGGGGACGTGGACCGTCGACGACGCGCCGACCATCCGGAAGATGTTCGGCTGGGGCGTGGACGCTGTCGCGAGCAACGACCCTGCGACGGCGGCGGCGGTTCTCGCGGAGCGGCGCGGGTAGAGGTGTTCCGGCGCAAGCGCTTGCCTGAGTCGCTGGTCGGACCGTTCGAGGCGTTCCTCGCGGTCTTGGAGCCGGTTGAGCGCTCGAAGGCCGCGCTGACGGACTCCGTGCCCACGACCCGGCTTCCCGGGCGGCCGTTCGCGGAGACACTGCTGGAGTTCGAGGAGGCGCTGAGCGCAGCCGATGCGCTGATGGACGGATGGAGGGTCGGGGCCCTGGAGAGCGAATGGGGCGCTGCGTACGAAGGGTTGACGCGGGCGCTCGCGATGGCGGAGCGGCTGCGACTCGAGGCGCCCGACCCGGTTGGGTTCGAAGGACTGATCGGGACCATCCAGGATCTGCTCTATCCGCTGGAGGCGTTCGGCCCGGCGGCCGAGCGGTTCCGGGCGCTGCGGACCTAACGGCCCGCAGCGCCCCTGCTCACAGCTCGCCTAGCTCAGCGCGTTGAGGAACGCTTCCCCGTTCGGCGTGCCGACGCCCGTCACGTCGTCGTAGCCGGCGATCGTGTGGAGCGTTCCGGTGAAGTTCATCGTCCGGAGCGGCCAATACTTGCCGGCGCTGCTGTCGACGCCGTTGATGAAGTTCGCCCGGACGACGGCGATCATCGACGCCGGGTCGACGATGTCGCGGACGGCCGAGGTGCCGTTGAGCGCATAGAGCACCGGGTTCGCGAAGCCGTGGTGGAAGCCCGCCCGCTGGTCGGCCAGGGCCATGATCCCGGCGAACAGCGGTGAGGACAGGCTCGTCCCACCGATCCGGTACTCGTCGTACATCACGCCCTCGGGGAACGCCTGCGTCTCGCCGACCAGGAAACCGGTGTTCGGGTCCCCGACCGTCGCGATGTCCGGGACGACACGGTTCGACGCGCCCCACCAGCCGGAGAGTGAGTCCGGCACGACGCCGACCTGGTACGCGGGCTCGTCGAAGAGCTTGCTCGTTCCTCCGCCCCCCCCGTAGTAGAAGTCACCGGGTGGCCGCGGTTTCCACACGCCGTGGGTGAGGTAGCTGTTGCCGCTTCCCCATCCGGTCTCGAACAGGTAGTCGTTGCTCGAGCCGACCGCGAGGCTGGTGCCGCCGACGGCCGTTACGTACGGGTTCGAAGCGGGGAGCTCAACGCTCCTGTGGCCGAGCGCAGCGACGCCGTCGCCGTCGTCACCGGATGAGAAGTACAACCCGATGCCCTCGGCCCCTGCCTGCAGGAACAGATCGGTATCGGCAGCGACGGTGGTGCCGGCGTTCGGGCCTTGTTCGCCCTTGCCGCTCCCGTACGAGTTCGACACGATGTCGGCGCGGGCGTTGTCGATGATGTCCGTCAGGCCGACCCGCATGTCGACGCCGTTCCCGCTTCCCGTTCCCCAGAACAGGATGCCGGCGCCGGGCGCCATGGAGTGAACGGCCTCGACGTCGAGCGTCGACTCGCCGTACCAGCCCTGCTGGACGCCTAGCGGGCCGTGCACCGGCGGAACCGAGTGGATCTCCATCGTCGTCTGCGGTAGGCCGTGGAGCGACGAGTAGGTGTCGAGGTCATCCTGGAGCGTCGGCGGCAGGTACGCGTCGACGATCCCCACCGTCACGCCCGTCCCGTCGTTCCCGGCGGCGATCGCGTCCGCGATCCCGTATGCGCCCCGGAGTTGCTGCGGTGTGTATCCGCAGGGTGCCCAGGGCTGCGTCGCGCCGTACGCCGGGGGCTTCTTCGTTGCCATCTTCTCGGCCCAGTAGCTCGAGCAAGGGTGCCCGACGCGGAACCCCGCCGGCGGCGGCGCCTGCGCGACTGCGGGTTGCATCACGTCCTCGTCGAGGCCGAGTACCCCTCGCACGAGGCCCGCCAGCGAAGAAGGTACGGACGGAGCGGTCGCCGGTGCGCGCAGCACTTGCTTGCCCACCCTGTACTCGTTCAGCTGTACTCCGAACGCGCGTTCCGCCTGCGCCACGGAACCTGTGGCGGGAACGTAGATGTGGTTCGCGGGGATCTGACCGACCGCGAAACCCTGGCTTCGGAGCCAGCTCGCGACGGCGTCGGCGTCGGTCTGCGGCCGCGAGAACCGGGCCCTGAACTGCGTAGGCGTCAGGTAGTGCGCGTAGCTTGAGCTGGATGGGTCCGACACCGAGCCTACGAAGGCCTTGGCGCTGGCGGTATCGCGGAGACCGAGGTAGACCTGGATGTCGATCCGATCCGAAGCGCGGGCCGGCCCGACGTAGGCGGAAGGTTTCGCGATCGACGATCGACTCGCTGTGAGCCGTATGCGGCCGGGGTTCGCCGACGCCGGGAACGCCACGGCGGCGATGAGCAGGACCGAGCCGACGACGAGCGCGATTCGGGACCTTCGCATGGTGGGCTCCTCTCTCCGCGGGGTTCCGCGGACGGTTATGCGCGGTCGTCCCGAAACCTACGGCGAGGTTCCTCCGGCGTCAAACGGTCGGTCAGGACGTCGCCTTGCGGAAGGCGCGAGTGGCACCGGACATGGTGACGGCGCCGACGGCGGCGATCACTCCGAGGGTCTTCACGAGCTGCCCCCAGTCGTAGCGGAAGTTCATGAAGGCCCGGCAGGTGTCGATGACGTAGCTCACCGGGTTGAACTTGCTGACCGTCTCCAGCCACGAGGGTAGGAGCCCTGGCGGCATCATCGCGGTCGACAGGAAGAGCAGCGGGAACGTGAGCAGGATCCCGATCATCATCGTGAGCTCTGAGTTGCGCGTGCGAAGCGCGACTATGTTCGACAAGCCAGCCCACGCGACGCCGAAGAGAGCGGCCGTCACGAGCATGACCAGCGCGCCGACGATCCCCGTGTGGACGCGGGCGCCCATCGCGAGCGCGACGACCAGGATCAGCACCCCCTGGAGAAGCATCCGCGTCGCATCGGCCACGACCTTGCCGACCAGGACGCTGGAGCGGCGGATCGGGCTGATGAGGAACTTGTCGAGCATGCCCTGTTCGAGGTCGGCCACCATGCCCATACCGGACTGGAACGCCGACGTGAGGACGGTCATGACCAGCACGCTCGGCGCGAAGAACATGAGGTAGCTGGAGAAACCCAGCGCCTGGAACTGCGGGAAATCACCGAACTTCTTGAAGATCTGCGTGAACAGCAGCAGCCAGAGCAGCGGTTGGAACAAACTGAAGAACAGCAGCATCGGGACCCGGATCAACTTCGTCAGGTTCCGTCGAAGGATGATCGTGGACTCGGTGACGGTTCGGATCATCGGGCGCCCCTCCTTCTCGCGGCCATGCTGAGCGAGCTCTGCGGACGAGACGTGCTCTCTTCGACGCGCATACGCTCCCCGGTGTGCGTAAGGAAGACCTCGTCGAGGGTCGGCGTCGAGAACGAGAGCTTGGCGATCTCGACGCCGACCTCGTCCATGCGTCGAACCAGGTCGGAGAGGCTGCGGCCGGCATCTTTCACGGGCAGGGCGACCGAGCGCTCGAACACCGTCGGCGCCCCGGCGCCGGGGAAGGACGCGAGCGCGTCCGCCGCGCGGCGCAGGGCTTCGCCGTCCGCGTCCTCGGGGAGCGTGATCGTGACGACGTCACCACCCACTTCGGCCTTGAGCTCCGCCGGCGTGCCATCGGCCGCGATACGGCCGTGGTCGATGATCGCAAGGCGGCTCGCCAGCCGATCGGCCTCCTCCAGGTACTGCGTGGTCAGGAAGATGGTGGTGCCGGCCTCGCTCAGCTCCTCGAGGTGTTTCCAGAGTGCTAGCCGCGTCTGGGGGTCCAACCCGGTCGTCGGCTCGTCAAGGAACACGAGCTGAGGCTCGTGAACGAGCGCCTGTGCGAGGTCGAGCCGGCGCCTCATGCCTCCGGAGAAAGCCCCCGCCCGCTTGTCGCGTACGTCGGTGAGCGCCATCAGCTCGAGCAGCTCACCAGCTCTACGGCCGGCGGTTTGCGATGTCATGCCGTGCAGACGGCCTTGGAGGACCAGGTTCTCGCGAGCCGTGAGGTCGATGTCGATCCCGATGAACTGCCCGGCGTAGCCGATCATGCGGCGGACCGCCTCGGCGTCCGTCTTGACGTCGTGCCCGCCCACCCTGGCGCCGCCCGAGGTCTTCGGCAGCAGCGTCACGAGGATCCGGATGATCGTGGTCTTTCCGGCACCGTTCGGGCCGAGGAAGCCGAAAACCTCACCTTCGTGAACGTCGAACGAGACGTCGTCGACGGCCCGTGTGCCGTCCGGGTAGACCTTGACGAGGTTCGCGACTTCGATCAGCGCGCTCATGCGGCTCCCTTCTCCCGGGGTTCGGTCCCCGGAGCGGCTCTTCTGGTGAACCAGAGTATCCGGCCGTCGTAGCATCGGCGGCATGGGCGACACCCCCCGACTTCTGCGAACGAGGCTGACGGCGATCCGCCTCGATGAGTTCCTGAAGACGCGCGTCGTCGAGATCGCGGTCCACGGGCTGGATATGGCGCGAGCTCGCGGCCGGGAGCCGTGGGTCACCGTCGGTGGGTGCGCGGACACTCGGGAGGTCCTCGTCGGGCTGCTCGGCTTCGAACCGCCGGCCTCGCTCAACCGGGACGACATCACCTTCATCGAGACTGGGACCGGGCGGCGCCCGCTCACAGGCGACGAAGGCGACGTGCAGGGCCCCGCCGGGGGACGGCTCCCACTTCTCGCGTGAGCGCGCTCGACCGCGTGAACGCCGAGATCGTCGCGTGCCGCGCTTGCCCGCGGCTGGTCGAGTGGCGCGAGCGTGCGGCGCGCGAGAAGGTCGCCCGTTTCGTGGAGGAAATGTACTGGGGCAGGCCGGTGCCGGGGTTCGGCGATCCGGCTGCCAGGATCCTCGTTGTGGGCCTCGCGCCGGCCGCGCACGGCGGCAATCGCACGGGGCGGATGTTCACGGGCGACCGCTCGGGGGACTTCCTGTTCGGGTCGCTGTCGCGGGCGGGGTTGGCGGATCGAGCGACGTCGGTTTCTCGTGGCGACGGCCTAGTCCTTCGAGGCATCTACCTCGCGGCCGTCAATCGTTGCGCTCCGCCCAGGAACAAACCGACGCCCGAGGAGCGCGACCGTTGTCTCCCGTTCTTGGTTCGCGAGCTCGAGGCGCTGGGCGACGTCCGCGTGGTGGTGGCGCTCGGGGCGTTCGCATGGGACGGCGCGCTCCGTGCGCTCGGCGAGCTCGGCCACCGTTCGAAGCCCCGGCCGAGGTTCGGGCATGCGGCGGAAGCCGCGGTCGGTCCGTTCGCGCTGCTCGGGAGCTTCCACCCGAGTCAGCAGAACACCTTCACGGGCAAGCTGACCGCGCCCATGCTCGATGCCGTCTTCGCTAGAGCGCGAGCGCTCGCGAGCTAGGGGTCCGCTCGAGGCGGAGGGGCGGAGCGCCCGTCGTCGTTCGTCCTGCGGTGAGCGTCGATGCGGCGGATCACGGGTAGGTTGTCGATCTCGAGGATCACTAGCACGAGCAGCGTCGCCAGGAGCCCGGTGATGTACTCGCCGGCGCCCACGAGCACGCCGATCGCAGCGGCGGCCCACGAGGAAGCCGCCGTCGTGAGCCCCATGACGTTGCCGCCCTCCTGTCGGAAGATGATGCCCGCTCCGAGGAAGCCGATGCCGGTCGCGACCCCGGCGATGATCTTCTCGGCCGACGCCGGGAAATCTTCGACGCCGAGCGCGGTGAACCCCGCCGCGCCGAGGGCGATCAGCGCGAACGTCCGCTCGCCGGCCGCTTTGCCGCGGATCTCGCGCTCCCAGCCGACCGCGTAGCCGAACAGTGCGGCGAGAGCCATCCGCCCGAACATCGACAGCTCGTGCGCGGTCACGCTCACCAGGCTAGCCCACACGGGGGATACCGTGTCGCGAACCGGCCTTATCCTGGGTTGCATGCGAGGTCACGGCCGCTTCCCGATCCGCGTTCCCGACGAGGAACGCCGGCCCATCCGCAGGCAAACCGTGCGGCGGGTGGTAGCCACGTTCAGGCCCTACCGGGGCAAGGTCACGGTCGTGGCGATCGCGATCGTGATCACCTCGGTCCTGGGGATCTTCAACCCCCTGCTCATCAAGCGGATCTTCGACCGCGCGCTGTTCGGCAACCCAGCCGGGTACTGCGGCGGGAGATCCTGCCCGCGCCTCGGCCTCCTGTACTTCTACGTCGCCCTGATGATCGCGATCCCGGTGGTTACGGGACTGATCGGGATAGGCCAGACGTACCTCTCGAACCTCGTCGGGCTCCGTGTCATGCAGGACTTCCGCAACTCGCTGTACGAGCACCTCCAGTTCATGCCGCTGCGGTTCTTCACCACCACGCGAACCGGGGAGATACAGTCGCGCATCGCGAACGACGTCGGCGGCGTCCAGACGGTGTTCACCGATACGGCATCCAGCATCCTGTCGAACATCGTCATCATCGCCAGCACGCTCGCGGCGATGCTCCTGCTGTCGTGGCAGCTCACGGCGCTCTCGCTGTTCATGCTGCCGTTCTTCCTGTGGCTGACGTACAAGGTGGGCAAGGCCCGGCAGAAGGTCGCGATGGTCACGCAGCAGTCATTGGCCGACCTCACGTCGATCACCGAGGAGACGCTCAGCGTGTCCGGCATCTTGCTGTCGAAATCATTCGGCCGGCAGCGACACGAGATCGGCCGCTTCCGCGGCGAGAACGAGCGCCTGACGGGCCTGCAGATCAAGCAGACGATGATCGGACGATCGTTCTTCGCGGTCGTCCAGATCTTCTTCTCGATCACGCCTGCACTTGTGTACGTGGTCGCCGGGTGGGTGCTAGCGAAGGACCCGAAGGCGATCTCCCCCGGTCTCATCGTGGCGTTCACGACCCTCCAGAGCCGGCTGTTCTTCCCGATCGGACAGATGCTCCAGGTGAGCACCGAGGTCCAGACGTCGATGGCGCTGTTCGATCGGATCTTCGAGTACCTCGACCTGCCGCAGGAGATCGCGGACGCGCCCGACGCGGTCGAGCTGCCGCTCGGAGCGGTGCAGGGGCGTGTGGCCTTCGATCACGTGTGGTTCCACTACGACACGCCGCCGCCGGAGACGGAAACGCCCGTATCGCCACCCGACATCTCGGAATGGGGGCGGCTGCCGGCGCGCGAGTGGACACTCGAGGACTTGACGTTCGACATCGAACCCGGTCGACTCGCGGCGCTGGTCGGCCCGAGCGGCGCCGGCAAGACGACGATGACCTACCTGGTGCCCCGCCTCTACGACGTCCAGCGAGGCGGGGTGAGGATCGACGGCGTAGACGTGCGGCAGGTGAAGCTCGAATCGCTCGGCGACGTGATCGGTGTCGTCACGCAGGAGACCTATCTGTTCCACACCACCATCAGGCGCAATCTGTCGTACGGCAACCCGGACGCCACGCAGGAGGAGATGGAGGCCGCGGCACGAGCGGCGTTCATCCACGATCGGATCGCCGAGCTGGCCGAGGGCTACGACACGGTCGTCGGCGAAAGGGGCTACAAGCTCTCCGGCGGCGAGAAGCAGCGTCTGGCTATCGCGAGGGTGATCTTGAAGGACCCTAGGATCCTCATCCTGGATGAAGCCACCTCCAGTCTCGACACGACGTCCGAACGCCTCGTGCAGGAGGCGCTCAAGCCGCTGATGCGCGGGCGGACGACGATCGCGATCGCGCACCGGCTTTCTACGATCCTGTCGGCCGACGTCATCTTCGTGGTGGATCGTGGCCAGATCGTGGAACGCGGCACTCACGCCGAGCTGCTGGATCGCGGCGGCCTGTACGCGCGGCTGTACGAGCAGCAGTTCCGCGGCGGATTGGTGGAGGCCGTCACCGAGGACGGGGTCGTTCTCTCCACCGGCGAAGTGGTGAAGACGAACGCCCCGGACGGCGCGTGACCGCCCGGGACGTTCCGACCTACGCGCTTCAGTGACCGCCGTTGCTCGAGAGCTGGTAGCAAGCGACGTCGTACTGGGAGACCGCGCTCGGGTTCCCGTTCGCGGCCGACGGCGTGCCGGGGCTGCCTGCGTACACGGCGCCGGCGTTCGCGAACCCGCCAGTCGCGAAACCCGGAGGCGCCACGAACCCCGGGGTCTGGCAAGAGGTGTTGGGTTGCCCGGTGCCGCTCGGGTTCGATGCGGCGTTCGCGGCCCCGGCCGCGCCTGCAACGAGCGGCACGACGAGAGCGGCGGAAACGATCAGCCTTCGGATCATCGCGGACCTCCTTCGACTAGGGGATTCGGTCCGCGGGTAGTACGTCGCGGTCGGCCGTACCGCCGTCTCTCAAACCAAGTTCTTACCGGATCGCCTTCTCGTACGAAAGAAGTACGAACCCGTCGGGGAACACCTCATCATCACCCCTTTCGAAGCCCAGCGACTCGTACATCTGCCGAGCCGCGGTCATCCGCGGCGCCGTGTTGAGGGACAGCAGATCCCTGCCTGCCCGGAGCGCCTCGTCCATGCAGGCGTCCATGAGAAGACGCGCGACGCCCCGGCGTCGCGCGTCGGGACTAACACCGAGCATCCTGACGTGAGCTTCGCCGGGAGCGAGGGGTTGCTCCTCATCTGCGTCGGTCCGGCCGTCGAGCTCGAGCGTGGCAGACCCGAGGATCGCCTCACCTTCGACCGCGACGAGAACGAGGGTCCGTTCCACTCTATCACGGATGTCTGCGATGTGCGCAAGGTACTCTTCCCAGCTCGCGGGATCTTCGGGCCGAACGAACTCCCGGTAGGCGAGCGCGGTGATGCGCCCCGCTTCGTCGAACTCGTCTGGCCTCACGGGCCGCACCTCGATCGTCACGGCGGGAGGGTACCGGACGGAGTCGGAAGAACAACGGTCAAGTTGCTTGACCGGCGCTGAGCGCCGGCGGAAGATCGTTGGCGTGACGGAGACCGATCTGGGCCGGTTGCTGCTCGAGGGGCACCGAGCGCTCGCGAACGAGCTGAGCGACGCCCTGGAAGAGCGCGGATATCCCGACGCCCGCCCCGGTCACGCGGCCGTCTTCATGAACATCGACCGCCGCTCCGGCACCGGGCTGACGGAGCTCGCACGGCGGGCTCGCATGACGAAGCAGGGCATGATGCTGATCGTCGACGAGTTGGAGAACCGGGGCTACGTCCGCCGCGTCCCCGACCCCGAGGACGGGCGCGCGAAGATCGTTCGTCTCACCGCCCGGGGGCGGCGTTACGTGGCCGAAGCACGACGCGTCGTCGCCGCTATCGAACTCCGCGCACGCCGCGAGCTAGGAGAACGCCGCTACGAGGTGCTGCGCAGTGCACTCGACGGATTGATCGGGGCCGGGGGCGAGGTCGTCGAGGAGTAGCCCGGCCCCGGACCTGGGCCCCCTTCCGCGCGCCGGCCCAGGCTCCGCTAAAGGCCGGTCGTTGCGTGTAGGAACTTACCGACGCCGAACGTGATGCCCGCCGCGAGAGCGCCGATGGCGAGCATCCGCAGTCCCGAGCGCGCGGGCGACCTTCCCGTGATGAACGACATCCCGGCGCCGATGGCGAAGAGCGAAGCGGCGGACAGTGTCGAGGACGCGATCACCGCGGCGGTTCCGCTTCCGATCCAGAAAGGCACGAGCGGGACGACCGCACCGATCGCGAACGTGACGAATGACGACGATGCCGCCGCCCATGGGGAACCGAGCCCCGCAGGATCCAGCCCCAGCTCTTCCTTCGCGTGGGTCTCGAGCGCGAGTTGCGGGGAGCGCATCAGCTCCTCGGCGAGGCGCGCGGCGAGGTCGGGCGAGAGGCCCTTCCGCTCGTAGAGGAGCGTGAGCTCCGTCCGCTCGGCGTCGGGGTCTGAGCCTATCTCATGGGCCTCGAGGTGGATGAGCCGCTCGAACACCTCACGTTGGACCCGCATGGATACGTACTCCCCGGCGCTCATGGAAGAGGCACCGGCTAGAAGACCGGCGACGCCGGCGAGGATCAGTGTTTTGTTGGACACGCCGGCACCCGCTACGCCCATGATCAGGGATAGGTTCGAAAGCAGACCGTCATTCGCACCGAAGATCGCGGCTCGGAGCGCCCCGGATCTCCCGCCTCCGGCTCGTGGCTCTGCCTGGGTGGGGTCAGAGGCCGGGCCCGGGTGGGGGAGGATGGGCGCTCGTCTGGTGCGCAAGCGCATCAGCGTCGATCCGATGATCGGAAGGCGTTCCTTGGTCCTGCGATCTTCCGGCGGAAGTCCGCTCACCTCGATAGCCTACGACCGCCCGGGTGTACGCTGCCCCGAAACCGGGCGAGGAGGGCTCGATGTCGGAGCTGCTGAACCGCGACCGCTTGGTCTTCAACCAAGCGACCAAGATCATCGAGATGAACATCGACTTCGCGATCCGTGACGAAGACGGCAACGAGATCGGTCGCATCCGCCAGGAGGGTCAGTCGCAGGCGAAGAAGCTTCTGCGGCTGGTCAGCTCGCTCGACCAGTTCATGACCCACACGCTGTCGGTCTACGACAAGGATGGATCCAAGGTGGTGGAGCTCACCCGTCCGAGGAAGATCATGAAGTCAACCGTCCTCGTGAAGGACGGGAGCGGGACGGACGTCGGCAGGATCGTGCAGGAGAACATGATCGGGAAGATCCACTTCGGACTGGAGGACGCCCAGGGCCAGACGGTCGGCGCGATCCGAGCTGAGAACTGGCGCGCTTGGAACTTCTCTATCCAAGACCCCGCAGGAGGCGAGGTCGGCCGCATCACGAAGACGTGGGAGGGTCTCGCGAAGACCATCTTCACGACGGCCGACAACTACGTGCTCGAGGTGAGCGGCCAGGTGGCTCCGACGATGAGGATGCTTATGCTCGCTTCCGCGGCGGGCATCGACCTCGCCCTCAAGCAGGACCAGCGTGGCTTGAACTAGGCGAGGATCCCCCCGATCAGCGACGGACGACGGCGATCTTCGCCGGAGCGAGCGAGACGGTCTGCCCTTCCACGCGGGCTACGGCCGTTCCGTCCTTCGACGGGTTCCACAGGCGGACCTCGACGGCACCGTCCTTCCTGCGGATGCCCGACAGGACGGCACCACCGGGTTCGACTTCGAGCAGCGTCTCGACCGCGGGGAACTCACCGCCTCCCTCGGCTCCGATCTCGAGGATCGGCAGCGCGAACCGCTCCCAGTCCTGCATCAGGGCGTCGCGACCGGCGCCGGGCCGCAATCCGATGGAGAAGGTGGTCGTGCCCATCATCTGGGCGTCGGGGGTTGGGACGTCCGGGCCCGCCTCCAAGGGCCGCACCGCGAGCTCCTTGCGGCTGATCGTGCCGACGCAACGCAGGAGCGTGATTACCAGTTCGCGGCCGGTGACCTCGTATTCGAAGACGCCCTCATGGAACGCCGCCAGCCCGCCGGCCACGACGACGCCGCGAGCGGGCCATGTGGGCGAGGGCGCCTCGAGCGAGCTTCCCTCCGAGGTGAGCCCGCGGTCGACGAGCTCGAACGGCGACCCGGCCACCGATCCCGTCCCCTCCTCGGGAAGGCGGACGTGCAAGCGCAAGCGGTGGTCGGGGCGACGGTTGTGGATCTCGCCCTCCAGTCGGATGAAGGGCTCGTTCTCCCGGCGGGAAACGCGGACCCGAACGTCTATGCCATCGAAGGCGGCGATGATGGCGTCCTCGAACGCGCCGATGTGCTCGGGCGCGGACGCTTCCTGTCCTTCCTGCGCGTAGCAGAAGCTGTAGAGGTCGCCGACGTCGGGCTCGTCCTTCAACGTGAACGCGATCCCATCGGCGACGGCCCAGCCGTCCTCCACGCTCAGGTCGACGGGGATCGATCTCTCCTCGACGTGGGCGGGATGGACCCGCCAGCCGAGCCCTGGGATCCCCTCCCGTTCGAACGGCGATGGGTTGAACCGAAGGACGCCCGGGTCCTCCACCTGAGACCCGAGCGCGCGGAGGGCCCGTGTTATCACCAGCTGGGACCACGCGCGCGCGTCTTCGAACCGGCCGTCCACATCGCGAGCGACGCGGTCGTGGGAGCAACCGCACGCTGAGTCATGTGCCCCGTTCCACAACATCAGGGTCCACGCGCGCGCGAGCTCCTCCGCCGGCCACTCGACGCCCGGAACGAGCGCCGCGAGCGGTTCGGCGTAGCGCTCGAGGAGAGCCTCGATCCGACCTCGTTCGCGCTTCTGGTGAACGCGAGCCGAGTAGACGTTCGGCAGCAGGTGGGCTCGAGCCGACGACCGAAGCTCGCCCCGCCAGGCTGGGAGGTCTTCGGGAACCTCGCCGTCGAGATGGTCGGCCAGTGACCCGATCGAAACCGCGACGTCTTGGATCTGCGGTCCGGCGGCCGCGAGCCGGGACGGAAACGTGAGGTCGGGACCCGAGTGGTCGGAGCCGACGGTTACGAGCATGCGGTCGTTCGCCAGGAACGGCGCTACCTGCTTCGCCTTGCGGCGCAACGCGTCCGCGAGCGCAGCTGGGTCCTGGAATCGCTCGAGGTCACCTCCTAGGAAGTAGCCGAACGCGAGGTACTCGGTCAGCACGCGGCTCCCGTCGGGCGCTTCCCACCAGAACTCGGTCTTGTCGACGACGTCGGGAACGCCGCGCCACACGACGGCACGCTCGATCCCTCCATCCCTCAGGATCTGCGGCATCTGCCCGATGTGGCCGAACTGGTCGGGGAGGTAGCCGACCTCCAGGGCGGGCCCAAGCTCGCGAGCGCGCGCCAGACCCATCTCGAGGTTGCGGATGTGCGACTCGCCCGAGGTCAGGAACTCGTCCATCTGCGTTACCCAGGGCCCCACGGAGAGCTTCCCCTCGCGGGCGAGCCGCTTCACGTCGTCCTCTCGCTCCGGCCGCACCTCGAGGTAGTCGTCGATCATCGCCGTCTGTCCGTCGAGGTGGAAATGAGGGAACCCTCGGTCGGCCTGCTCGATCAGCGTGTCCATCATCGCGACGAGACGAGGGAGGAACTCGTCGAACGGCCCATACCACTCACGGTCCCAGTGGGTATGCGGCACGAGGGTGATCCTGATCGGGTCCATCGCGCGGAAGTTTCTCACGACGGAGTGGGATGCTGGAAAACGGCCGCGGCAGGCGGGAGACTCAGGCGGATGGTTGAGCTTCCCGACGACTGGAGGCGGCGCTGGCCGCCGATGACCTACTGGGTCAAATGGGCGCTGACCGTGACGCTCACGGTCGCGGTTCTCAGGGCGGCGAGCTCCGTCTTGAACATCCTCGTCTTGGTAGTGATCGCTGCCGTCCTCGCTGTCGGTCTGGATCCGGCGGTTCGGGCCCTCGAGCGGTTCAAGGTGAAGCGCGGCTGGGCCGTCGTGATCATCTTCGGTGGCACGATCTTGTTCATCGTGCTCTTCGGCGCCCTGGTCGTTCCGCCGCTCGTGCGGGAAGTCCAGGGACTCGCGAGCGACATCCCCGGCTACATCGACCGATTGAAGACCCAGAGTGGCTGGCTCGGGGACTTCGTCCGCAACAACGACCTCGCGACGAAGTTGAAGGACCTCACGCAGCGACTGCCTTCCGTGGCCGGGACCTCATTCAGGACCGTCCTCGGCATCACGAAGAACGTGGCGAGCGTGATCTTCAACCTCCTCACCATCGCTATCCTCACGATCTACTTCCTCATGGCTTTCCCCAAGACCAAGCGCACGGCCGTCCTGTTGTTCTCGCCGCATCGTCGCGAGCAAGGGGAGCGCGTGCTCGGCGAATCGCTCGCGAAGATCGGTGGCTACGTCAGCGGGAACCTGGTGACTTCCGGTATCGCGGGTGTCGCGTCGTTCATCTTCCTCCTGATCGCAGGGATCCCTTTCGGGGTGGCGCTGGCGATGTGGGTCGCGGTCGCCGACCTCATCCCCGCCGTCGGCGCGACGCTGGGCGCGATCCCCGCGGTCATCGTGGCCTTCTTCTCCTCGACGGCCGACGGCGTCGCCACGCTGATCTTCTTCATCGTGTACCAGCAACTCGAGAACTACGTGATCGTGCCGAGGGTGATGAACGAGGCTGTGGACCTCTCGCCGGCCGCCGTGATCGTGAGCACTTTGATCGGCGGCAGCCTGGCGGGGTTCGCGGGCGCGCTGCTCGCGCTCCCGCTCGCCGCCGCATTCAAGGTCGTCGTGAACGACGTCTGGATGAAAGACCGTTTGGCGGTCGCCGCCCCTGCCCCGCCCGGGGATGCGGACGCCGTCGTGGAGGAGGCGTAGGTGTTCGATCTCGGAACGCCGCTCTGGAACATCGCCGTGCGTTCGCTGCTCGTCTACGTGGCGGTGTTCCTCGGCCTTCGCCTGATGGGCAAACGCGAGCTAGGCCAGATGACGGTGTTCGATCTCGTGGTCGTCCTTCTCATAGCGAACGCCGTCCAGAACGCTATGGTCGGCGCCGACTTCTCGGTCCAAGGCGGGATCCTCGCGGCGTTCGTCCTCCTGGCGGCGAACCGGGTCGTCGCGACGCTTCGATTGCATCGAGGCTTGTGGGGACGGTTGATCGAGGGCAAGCCCACGCTCTTGGTGAAGGACGGGAAGGTCCTGGCTTCCGCCTTGCGTAAGGAGGAGCTCGACCGGGCCGATGTGGAGATGGCCGCGCGAGAGCACGGCATCCGATCGATCGCCGAGGTGCAGATGGCGGTGCTCGAGACCGACGGAAGCATCAGCATCGTGCCGATGTCGACGCCGGTCTTGAGGAGTCACAAGCACGTACGGCAGTTCAAGAAGCATTGAACAGCGGCAGGCCGCCTACGATAGCCCTATGCCGAAGGAAGCCGAAGGTAAGAGCGGAAGGCCAACGCCGACCCGCAACAAGCCGCAACGTCCGCGCGATGAGCTCGGCCGCCCGCAGCCGTGGGACGCGGACAACGCGCTCCAGCTCGAGGATTACGACCGACTGAGCCTGGAGGAGAACCACCGGCTGGGCCGGGAGCACTTCAACGCGGGAAGGTTCTTCCCGGCGCACGAGGCCTGGGAGACCGCCTGGAAGCAGGCTCGGGACACGTCGGACGCGGAGTTCTTCAAAGGGCTCTCGCAGCTCGGGGCCGGGTACGTACATCTACTACGGGGCAACCCGCACGGAGCACTCACGCTGCTCCGGCGCGCCGCGAGCCGGGTGGGCCGTTACCCTTCGGGGCATCTGGGAGTGGACACGAAGGCCGTCGCCGCGGCGGCCGAGGCCGACGCAGCGGCGGTCGAAGCAGGACACCTCGAGCCCGGCGAGTCGGCCACCCACGAAGCCCCACGGGTGTGAGCGTGGTTGACTGTTCCCATCCGACCTGCGCACCATGGCGAGCAGATGTCCAGCTCGACCACTAACGAACTCGAATGGAAGGGCCGCACCGGACCGTTCACGGTTTCGCTCGGTGAAGGCGTTTTCCACCCGACCCACACCAGTCGCACGCTCGCGGAGGCTCTGGAGATCGAGCCCGGCGACACCGTCATCGACGTAGGGTGCGGCAGCGGCGTGCTCTCCTTCGTTGCGGCAAGACTCGGTGCCGGCCGCGTGATCGGCTCCGACCTGTCGGCCGAGGCCGTCGAGGTGGCCCGTGAGAACGCGATCCGGCTAGGTCTTCAGGACACCGTGGAGTTCCGGGTTGGGAACCTCCTCGACCCCGTCCGCGGGGAGAAGGCGAACGTCATCATCGGCGACGTCTCGGGGATCCCCGACGAGATCGGTAGGCTCGCCGGCTGGTTCCCCGACGGGAACGCCGGCGGCCCCACAGGTGCCGAGTTGCCGGCCGCGATGCTCGAGAGCCTCAAGGAGAACGACTGCCTGGCACCAGGGGGCCGGCTGTACCTCCCGACCGGGACGATCCAGGCTGAGAGCAAGATCCTCGAGGTGGCTCGGCGCATCTTCGGCCAAGCGAACCTCCAGTCGCTGCTGTCGCGCGAGTTCCCGCTCCCGGAGGTCGTGGCGAGATCTAAGGAAGTGGCCCAGATGATGAGGGCCGGCATCCTCGATCTCCAGCACCGCGGCAGTCGCTTGCTCTGGAGGCTGCAGATCTGGCGCTGCGAGATGCCGCCGGCCTGAAGCTCAGTCGGCCGCTTCGACCTCGACGACCGACTTCACCCAGTACCCGGCTTCCTTCAAGTGCTCGGCGCCACCGCGGTCGATCGCCAAGATGATGATCCCCACCGTGCAGCCTTCGGCCTCGAGGACCTTGGCGGCCCTGAGGACCTGGTGACCGGTGGTCGAGACGTCCTCGATGAGCGCGAACTGGGCGCCGAGCGGCGCGTGGCCCTCCACCTGCGACATCGTGCCGTACGCCTTCGGCTCCTTGCGAACGACGGCGACCGGCAGATGGGTTTCCAGCGCGACGGCAGCGACCAGCAACGTGGCGGCCCCCTCCGGAGCTCCGAGGTGCGTGATGCCGTCGGGGAGGAGCTTCGCGACGGCCTGCGCCAGCTCGCGGAGCAGCGGCGGATCCGTCAGGAACCGGAACTTGTCGAAGTAGACGTTGGAGCGCTGGCCGCTCGAAAGCACGAAGTCGCCGCGGAGCTCGGAGGCCGCAAGGAGCCGCTGCGCGAGGTCGCCTTCCATCGCGGGTAGCATAGGGCGTCGATGGGCCTCTACCGGGCGGTCGCGAAACCCCTGTTCTTCGCGCTTCCCCCCGAGGGTGCCCACTCCCTCGCGCAACGATTGCTCGGTCTGCCGCTCCCATGGGCGCGGATGGGCGCGGCCGAACGGGACCCGCGCCTCCGGGTCACGCTCGGGGGCATCGAGCTCGACAACCCCGTCGGTCTGGCCGCGGGGTTCGACAAGGCTTGCGCCCACCTAGACGCCCTAGGACGGCTCGGCTTCGGATACCTCGTCGGCGGCACCGTGACCCGCGAGCCGAGGCGTGGGCATGCGAAGCCCCGGATAGTCCGCGATCCGCCGACCCGCTCGATGGTGAACGCCATGGGCCTCCCCAATCCCGGGTTGGAGACGGTCGCGAGGAAGCTGCGACGAACCATGAGATCGGCTCCCCGGATCGTTTCGCTCGCGGACGAGGCGACGGGGGACGCCCTGGCGGTGCTCGTGACGCTCGAGCCGCTCGTCGACGGGTTCGAGCTGAACGCGAGTTCCCCCAACGCGATGTGGAGCCATGAGGGATCTCACGTCGCCGAGCTGCTCCGGGAGATGGTCCCCCGAACCCACAAGCCGATCTTCCTGAAGCTGCCGCGGTTCGAGACCGACGCCGAGCGGGAGAACGTGATCGCCATGGCGGTCGCGGCGAAACAGCTCGGCGCGGCCGGCCTCACGTGCTCGAACACCCTTCCGGTCGAGGAACCGCGGCTCGCTCGCGGACGGGGCGGCCTCTCCGGGAGGCCGCTGTTCGCTCGGACCCTCGAGATCGTCCGAGAGGTACGCCGCGCGACCGAGGGTTCACTTCCCATCAACGCCTCCGGCGGGATCTCCACGGCCGCCGATGTCATCGCCTGCATCGAAGCGGGCGCGACGACGGTGCAGGTCTACACCGGGCTCGTCTACGAGGGTCCCCGGATCGTCGGCGACATCACGCGGGGGCTGGCGGCGTCCCTCCGCGGACGGGGTGTGGCCCTCGCCGAACTGGTGGGCGCGTCCTGATGGGCGGCGGGGTGCCGTTTCCAGGTCTCTTGCCGCGGCTCCCGTTCCCGGTCAAGATGACCCACGTTCGATCGAACCCGGAGCATGTCCTTGTCGCAGTCGCAAGCCCAGGTGGATGAAGCGCAAGCCCCAGCTGGGGCAGGGACCGCCGTTAGCCTCGAGGGAGTCCACAAGCGCTTCGGTGACGTGGTCGCCGTCAACGGCATCGACCTCGACGTCCGAGAAGGAGAGTTCTTCTCGATGCTGGGGCCCTCCGGCTCAGGCAAGACGACGTGCCTTCGGATGATCGCGGGGTTCGAGGCGCCGACGAAGGGCCGGGTGTTGCTCGGAGGCAAGGACGTGACGGGTCTCGCACCGTACGAGCGTGACGTCAACACCGTCTTCCAGGACTACGCGTTGTTCCCGCACATGACTGTGGAGGACAACGTCGAGTACGGCCTCCGGGTGAAGAAGGCCCCGAAAGACGAACGGCTGGCCCGTACCGCGGACGCGCTGCGGATGGTTCGGCTCGAGGGGTTCGGCGGACGCAAGCCGGGGCAGCTCTCCGGCGGGCAGCGTCAGCGCGTGGCGCTGGCGCGCGCGCTGGTCAACCGGCCGAAGGTCTTGCTGCTCGACGAGCCGCTCGGCGCGCTCGACCTGAAGCTCCGCCAAGCGATGCAGATCGAACTGAAGCAGATCCAGCAGCAGGTCGGGCTTACCTTCATCTACGTGACGCACGACCAGGAGGAAGCCCTCACGATGAGTGACCGACTGGCCGTGTTCAGCCAGGGCAGGGTCGAGCAGGTCGGGACGCCGGCCGAGGTCTACGAACGCCCGGCGACCGGGTTCGTGGCGGGTTTCGTCGGAACGTCGAACGTGCTGGAAGGCGCCGCGGCGAAGGTGATCACTGGCGTTCCCCGCGCGATCACCGTTCGCCCGGAGAAGATCCACTTGGTCGACATGGACCATCAAGTCACATCGAACGAGTGCACCGCAACCGGACACGTGTCCGAGGTCGTATACCTTGGTGCGCTCACGAAGTACATCGTTTCCCTGGATGTTGGCGGCGAGTTGGTGGTGTTCCAGCAGAACCTCACCACATCGTCCATGGAGGCGCTCAAGGTCAGAGGCCGAGCCGTCCGGCTCGCCTGGGACGGACAGAACAACCGTCCGGTCGAATCGGCCGGTGGATCCGTGGGGTTGGTCGATCCTGGGGAGGGGGAAGCATGAAGAGAGCGAGGAAGGCGGCGATCCTGTTCGCCGTGCTGGCATTGGTCGCGTCTGCCTGCGCCAAGAACAACGGTGGAGGCGGCGGAACAGGCGGGAGCAGTCCGAAGGTCTACAAGTACGACCCGAACGCACAGGGAGAGGGACAGCTCAACCTCATCGACTGGCCGTATTACGTGCAGAAGAAGATGAAGGAGGCCTTCACGGCCGAGACTGGTTGCAACGTCACCGTGAAGGACGGCAACACGTCCGACGAGATGGTCAACCTGATGCGCCAGCAGGGAGGAACGCTCTACGACGGCGTCTCTGCCTCCGGTGACGCGACGAACCGCCTGATCGCGAACGGTGACGTTGCCGCGGTGGACGTGAATTCGTTCCCCGAGTACGTGAACGTGATGCCCTCGCTTCAGGCGCCTGCGCACAACACGGTCGACGGCGTGCACTACGGCGTCCCTTACGAGTGGGGCCCGAACATCCTCATGTTCAACACCGACATCGTGAAGCCGGCCCCGACGAGCTGGGACATCGTCTTCGAGCCCGACTCGCCGTACGCGGGCAAGCTGACCGCCTACGACAGCCCGATCTACATCGCAGACGCGGCGATGTACCTGAAGACCCACCAGCCCGATCTGAACATCACCGACCCGTACGAGCTGACGCAGCCGCAGTTCGACGCTGCGGTCAACCTGCTTAAGCAGCAGTCGGGCATGATCAGCAAGTACTGGGCGCTCTACACGGACGAGATCGACGGGTTCGAGTCAGGCGACATGGTTGCCGGCACCGCGTGGCCGGTTAACCAGAACCTCATCCAAGCAGATGCCAAGGTGCCGGTCGCCGGGGTCGTTCCGTCCGAAGGCGTCACGGGCTGGGCGGACACGTGGATGATGTCGTCGCACGCGCAGCACCCCATCTGCATGATGAAGTGGATGGAGTACACGCTGCGGGACAGCGTCCAGGCGGGCACCGCGTACATCTTCGGCGCGACGCCCTCGGTCACCACGGCGTGCCCACAGCTGCAGAAGGACCTTGGCGCGGACTACCCGCTATATCACTGCGGCGACGATGCGTTCCTCTCGAAGGTCTACCTGTGGAAGACGCCCTTGCCGAACTGCGGTGACAGCCGGGGGTCTACGTGCGTCGACTACTCCGAGTGGACGAACGCCTGGACCGCGATCCGAGGCGCCTGAGGAACCGATACGCATGAGCGTGGGGACCCGGGCGACCGGGTCCCCACCATCGAGCCGCCGATGGCCTCCACGAGCACATCGCCCGCCGCCAGGGACTCCGGACCCGTCCGCCGAGTATCGGCTGCCCTCTTCCGGCATCCGAAGGCGAAACTAGCTCTTATGATCGCACCGCCGCTCGGGTGGCTCGTGGTCATCTACCTGGCGTCCCTTTCGCTGCTGCTGCTGACCTCGTTCTGGCGGCTGAACGTCCTGACGTCGCAGGTGGAGAAGGTTTGGGGGATCGGGAACTACGAGACCCTGGCCCGGGGAAGCGTGTACCGGACGATCGTCCTTAGGACGATCGGTATGGCGGCGGCAGTAACCGTGACCGATCTGGTGCTTGCCTTCCCGATCTCGTACTACATGGCGCGGGTCGCCTCGGTGCGTGTTCGCGGACTGCTGACGCTCGCCGTCGTCATGCCGCTCTGGTCCAACTACCTGGTGCGGATGTTCTCTTGGAAGATCCTGACCGCTGGCGGCGGCGTGCTCGAGGACCTGTTGAGGGTCTTCGGGGTGCATAAGAGCCTCTTCGCCAGCAACTGGGCGGTCTGGCTCACCTTCTGCTATCTGTGGCTGCCGTTCGCGATCTTGCCCATCTTCGCTGCGTTCGAACGCGTGCCGGGGTCGCTGCTCGAGGCATCGAGCGATCTTGGAGCCCGGGGGTGGATGACGTTCCGGCGCGTGATCGTTCCGATGATCCTTCCGGGCCTCGTCGCTGCGTCCATCTTCACTTTCTCGTTGACGCTCGGCGACTACATCACGCCGATCTACGTGGGCAAGGCGTTCTTCATCGGGAACGCGATCTACAACCTCGTGGGACTGGCGAGCAACCTACCGCTCGCGGCGGCGTTCGCGGTCGTCCCCGTAGCCGTGATGGCGATCTACCTCACGATCGCCCGCAGGCTGGGCGCCTTCGAGGCGTTGTAGGAGGATCGGGTGGAATCGCGGATCGTGCGGCTGGTCATCAAGGCGGGAACGGTGATCGCACTCGTCTTCCTGTACGCGCCTCTCGTGATCCTCGCGTTGTATGCCTTCAACAAGGGCATCACGCGACGGTGGCCGCCCGACCTGTGGACCACCAGGTGGTTCTCAGCAGCGTGGCACGACCCAGACCTGCGACCGGCTCTGGCCGGTTCCGTGCAGGCGGCCATCGGGGCGACGCTCGTGGCGCTGATCCTCGGTTCGCTGGCGGCGTTCGCGGTCCATCGCTTCCGCTTCTTCGGCCGGGAAGCCATCTCCTTCGCGCTGGTGCTCCCGATCGCGCTGCCCGGCATCGTGACGGCCATCGCGCTGTCCTCGGCCATCAACTTCGGGCACAGCCTGTTCGGGCTCACCTTCTCGATCTGGACGATCATCATCGGCCACGCGACGTTCTGCATCGTCGTCGTGTTCAACAACGTGATCGCGCGCCTTCGCCGGACGCCGACCTCTCTGGTGGAGGCGTCGATGGACCTCGGCGCGGACGGATGGCAGACGTTCCGCTTCGTGACGATGCCGGCCATCAAGACGGCCCTCGTTGCCGGTGCGCTCCTCGCGTTCGGCCTATCGTTCGACGAGATCGTCGTCACGAACTTCACCGCCGGCCCGAAGCTCACGTTGCCGATCTGGATCTTCAACAACATCCGGACCCCGCATCAGCAGCCCGTGGTGAACGTCGTCGCGCTCGTGCTGATGTTCGCCTCGCTGATCCCGGTCTACTTCGCCCAGCGGCTGACGCAGGGAGGGACAGAGGGCGTGACCGCCTCCATCGCGGCCAGCGGCGCCGGCCACATGCCCTAGCGCTACAGGTACTGGCCGGGGCCGTCGGGGCCGGGCGGTTGCTGCGGCAGGCCAGACGGGAGACCGCGGCGACGGAGCTCTTCGAACTGCGCACGTGCCGCGGCCTGCTGCGCGAACATCGCGGCCTGGATGCCGTGGAACAGGCCCTCCAGCCATCCGACCAGCTGCGCCTGCGCGACGCGGATCTCGGACTCGGTCGGCACACCTTCCATGGGCGGCGCGAGCGACTCCAGCTCTTCTTGGAGGTCCGGCGAGAGCACTTCGCGCAGCTCGCCCAGGGAGCGCTCGTAGATCTCGCGGATGCGTATGCGGCCCGGCTCGTCGATCGAGGTCTGGCGGGTCTCCTCCAGCAACTCACGGACCATGCTCGCGATCCGCAGGAGCTTGCCAGGCTGGGTGATGGCCTCCTGCGGTCCGCTTTCGACGGGTATCGGTTCCGCCTGGAGAGATCCGGCCGGAGCTGTCTCTTCTTGTGCGGGGTTCATGTCCATGCCGGAAGGCTAGCAGCGCGAAGGTTCACGAGGGAAGGCCGAGCTCTGCGAACAACAGTGCCTCGGCGAGGCACGCGCGCTCGAGCTCCGCCAAGGAGACGCTTTCGTTCACCGAGTGATATTGGCTGAGCTCGTCGGATGCGCCGACGATCAGGATCTCGGCATCGGGGAAGGTTCCCGCGAGAACGTTGACGAGGGGGATCGACCCGCCGCTTCCAACCTCGACGACGTCGCGACCGTAGGCCGCCGCCATCGCCCGGCGTGCGGCGTCGTAGGTCGGGCCGCCGGTCTTCACCTCGAAACCCTTGCCTCCGGTGCCGCGTTCGACCGACACCTCTGCGCCCCAAGGGGCGTGGGACTGCAGGTGCGCGACGAGCGCCTCCATCGCGTGATCCGGCTCGTCGCCGGGGGCGAGGCGCAAGCTGACCTTCGCCGTTGCGACCGGAACGAGCTGATTCGAGGCCTCGCGAACGCGCGGCGCGTCGATACCTAGTACCGAGACGGCCGGCCTGGTCCACAGGCGCTCGCTGAGGGTCCCGTCGCCGATCATCTGCACGCCGGGTCGCGTTCGCGCCTCCTCTCGCAGCTCCTCTTCGGGTTGGTCGAATCCGTTCCACGGCGCGGATACGAGGCCGGGGATCGCGACGTTGCCGCGCTCGTCGTGCAACGATGCGAGCAGTCGGGCGAGCGACGTCAGGGCATCGGGGATGGGACCGCCGAACGAGCCGCTGTGTACCGCGAGGTCGAGCACGCGAACCGTAACCCGGCAGTCAACGACGCCGCGCAGCGTCACGTTCAGCGTGGGAACGCCGTTGCGGTAATTACCGCCGTCGGCGACGACGACCGCATCGGCCGCGAGCAGATCGCGATGACCCTCGATGAGGAACGGGAGATGCTCGGCGCTCGACTCCTCCTCGCCCTCGACTATCACCTTCACGGTGACCGGAGGGCGGCCGCCGAAGGCGCGCAGCACGGCGGCGTGGATCGCGATACCACACTTGTCGTCTGCCGTACCGCGACCGAACAGCCGCCCGTCGCGAACGACCGGCTCGAACGGCGGTGAATCCCATTGGTCGGCGGGACCTTCGGGCTGGACGTCGTGGTGGGCGTAGAGGAGCACGGT